>DULU01000088.1 GCA_012840225.1 Bacillota bacterium | reverse complement strand
GTCCGTTGGACGCTGGAAGGCGACGGCTATCGGGAGTATCCGATATCTATAACAACGGTGAGTGCGTTCGATAGATCGAAGTACCGGTACGAATGGCAAAACAACCAATTGATTACGCAGTTCGAATGAGCGTAGCGGAAATAAGGGCTGTCCTTTTTGGACAGCCCTAAACGACATACCCAAAGCATCTCCAATAACGGCACCCAAGAAGCTGCCAAAGACGCGATCGAATTTCTGATCATTCTCTGGCATGCCATAACCTCCACCGACCGAGAAGCTTGCCGATGTATGCTGTATCCCCCTGCAAACATAGTGCGTACACCTCGTTTCCATATTGCCACGCTGCACTTTCACTGATAAAATCGTTTCATACGGAACGTTCACAATGGAACGAGGTGAGACATGAGCTACAGTGATGAGGATCTGGCGGCCTTGGTGCACGACGTGAACCATGAATTCTGGCATTATGTCAGAAGCGCCTTTCGCCACGAAGAGATCCCCAGGGTCGTCCTGATGCTCTTGCGGCGCATTCGGGAGCATCCGGGGATAACCCTAAGCGAGTTGGCCCGCAGCTGCGGCCTGGCCAAGTCGCATGTGTCGCGTCAGATAGAGGCGATGGCCGCCCAAGGCTGGGTGGAAAAGCGCTCAGATCCTGGGGATCAGCGACTCATCCGTCTTTATCACACCGAACACAGCACTGCGCATTACAGCCAGATCCGCCGCGATGCCATACGCGTGGTAGCCGACGTGGTGGCGTCCTTACCCCAAGAAGCCCGGGAAGACCTGGCCAACGGCCTATTATCATTGCGAGACGCACTCAAAGCCGCCAAAGCCAAGAGCGCCGGTCAGTCAAGGAGCGAAGAGAATGCTTGAGCTACTCAAATCACTGAAACCCTACAAGTGGGCGATTGCAGCCACTCTCACCCTCATCGCACTGCAGTCTCTGGCCCAGCTTTACCTGCCGAACTTGATGTCGAACATCGTCGACATCGGTATCATGAACAACGACATAGCCTACATCCTCAAGATGGGCGGTTTTATGCTTATGGTAGGCGGCCTCGCCGCCGCCTGCGGCATTATTGCCGGTTACTTCTCCTCGCGCACCTCGGCTCACTTTGCCATGCGCCTGCGCTCCCGGATGTTCAGCCGTATAGAAAGCTTCGCCCTGCATGAGTTTGACACAGTCGGCACTTCATCGCTGATCACCCGAACGACCAACGACGTCACCCAGGTGCAGCAACTGGTCAATATGATGCTGCGCATCATGGTCAGAGCGCCGATGATGTGCATTGGCGGCGTCATCATGGCTGTGGCCAAAGATCCTAAACTTTCTCTGGTCGTCCTCGTCGCCATGCCCTTTCTCACGGGCACCATCATTCTCATTTCCCGCAAGACCATGCCCCTGTTCAGAGCTATACAGCAGAAAATAGACAAGCTCAACCAGGTGATACGCGAACAGTTGGCCGGTGTGCGGGTAGTGCGGGCTTTCAACCGCAACAGCTACGAAGAACGCCGGTTCGATGCCGCCAACCGCGACCTCACCAGCACGGCGGTGCGCGTGCAGCGCATCATGGCGGTCATGGGACCATCCACCAGCCTGATGATGAACGGCACCATCGTAGCCATCATCTGGGCCGGCGGCTGGCGCATCGAAAGCGGCGGTATTCAGATCGGCGACCTGATGGCGTTTATTCAGTATGTGACCCATATTATGTTCTCCCTTTCCCACGCTTCGATGCTCTTTACCATGCTGCCGCGGGCGGCCGTATCGGCAGATCGCATCAACCAGGTGTTGCGCCTGGAGCCCTCCATACGCGACGCCACCACCACCAGCATGCCGCAACAACATCAGCGCGGCTACCTTGAATTTCGCAACGTCACTTTCAGCTATCCCGGGGCTGAAAAGCCGGCTCTCGAGAATGTCTCCTTCCGCACCGGTCCAGGCGAGGTTACCGCTATTCTCGGCGGAACCGGATCGGGCAAGTCGACGCTGGTCAACCTGATCCCCCGTTTCTACGACGTGGACAGCGGCAGTATACTGGTCGACGGCGTGGATATCCGGAACATGCGCCAGGAAGATCTGCGGGCCAGAATTGGTCTGGTACCACAAAAGGCACTGCTCTTTACCGGCACTATTGCCGATAACATTCGTTACGGCAAGGAGGACGCCACCGACGAGGAGATGATCCAAGCGGCGCAAACCGCGCAGATAGCCGACTTCATCGAGAGCTTGAAGGAAGGCTACCAAACCATGGTCTCGCAAGGCGGTGTAAACTTTTCCGGCGGGCAGAAACAGCGCTTGGCCATTGCCCGCGCCCTGGTGCGCAAGCCGGAGATCTACATTTTCGACGACAGTTTCTCCGCCTTAGACCTGAAAACCGACGCCCGCCTGCGGGCGGCCCTCAGGAAGGAGACCAAGGACTCTACCGTAATTGTCGTGGCCCAACGCATCGGCACCGTCATCGATGCCGATCGGATTATAGTACTTGATGCAGGCAAGGTGGCGGGTATTGGCACGCACCGGGAACTGCTGGCTACCTGTCAGGTGTACCGGGAAATTGCCGCCTCGCAGCTTTCGGAGGAGGAGTTGGCTTCATGAGCAAACAGGAGCGGCAGTATGAACGGCCATCCGATTCACTGCGGCCGACCTTCGGGCCGCGCTTCGGCCGAGGACCAGGCGGCGGTGGACCGGGAGCGCGCATGGCCATGCCGGTGGAGAAAGCTAAGGATTTCAAGGGCTCGCTGCGGCGCTTGGTGCGCTACCTCAAGTCACGCTGGCCGCGCCTCTTGGCCGTGCTGTGTATGGCTGTCGGCAGCTCGGTGTTCACGGTGTTCACGCCAAAGGTGATGGGGACGGCCACCAACATTTTGGCTACAGGCTTCTCCGCCCGCTTGCACGGCGAGAGCGGAGCGGCGATCGATTTCGCCCGCCTGGCGCAAGTGCTGCTCATGCTGGGCGGGTTGTATGTGTGCAGCGCCTTGTTGAGGTATGCCCAGGAGTATCTGATGGCCGGTTTGGCTCAGGGTATTGTATATGAACTGCGCCAACAGGTGAGCAAGAAACTGTCGCGCCTACCGCTGCGCTTTTTCGACGGCCGCACCCACGGTGAGCTTCTGAGCCGGGTGACCAACGACGTCGACAACCTGGCCGGCACATTGCAGCAGAGCATCACCCAGATAATGGACGCGACCGTCATGCTGATTGGTGTCACCGTTATGATGCTCACCATCAGCCCCATCCTCACCCTGCTCTGCGTGATCACCCTGTCGCTGAACCTCTTCATCACCAGGCCGATCATCAAGCGCTCACGGGAATACTTCCGTCAACAGCAGCGCACCTTAGGTCAATTGAACGGCCATGTGGAAGAGATGCTTACCGGTCACATGGTCGTGAAGGCCTTTGGCCGGGAGGCGCAATCGGTGGCCGAGTTTGAGGAAAGCAACTCCAGATTGTGCGACGTCGGCTGGCGGGCGCAGTTCATCAGCGGAACGATCATGCCGCTGATGATGCTGGTGAACAACATCGACTATGTCGTCATTTGCGTGGTGGGAAGCGTGTTGATCACCCGCCGGGCGATGACCATTGGCGACCTGCAGGCTTTCATCCAGTATTCCCGCCAGTTTTCCCGGCCCATCCAGGAGATCGCCGGCATAGCCAACATCCTGCAATCTACCGTGGCCTCGGCGGAGCGGGTATTCGAATTGCTCGACGAGGAAGAAGAGATACCTGACCCACAGGAGGCCAAGGTGATTGCTGCACCGCAGGGCGAGATTCGTTTTGAGAACGTGGCTTTCTCCTACAACAAACACGAACCGCTGATCAGCGATATGAACCTGGTGGCCAAACCGGGACAGACCGTGGCCATTGTCGGTCCCACAGGAGCGGGTAAGACGACCCTGGTCAACCTGCTGATGCGCTTTTATGAGGTTGATGCGGGCCGCATCACAGTGGACGGTGTCAACATCGCCGATCTGCGCCGCGGCGATCTGCGCAGCATGTTCGGGATGGTGTTGCAGGACACCTGGCTATTCAGCGGCACCATTCGGGAGAACATCGCCTACGGCCGGGACGATGTCACCGACGAAGAGATCGTGGCGGCTGCCAAAGCGGCCTGGGCGGACAACTTCATCCGCACCCTGCCCAACGGTTACGACACGGTGCTGAACGAAGACGTCTCCAACATCTCACAAGGTCAAAAGCAGTTGCTGTGTATTGCCCGGGCCATTTTGGCCAATCCGTCCATGCTGATTCTGGACGAAGCCACCAGCAACGTCGACACGCGCACCGAGGTGCGCATCCAGCAAGTGATGCTGCAGCTGATGAAAGGGCGCACCAGTTTCGTCATTGCCCACCGCCTTTCCACCATCAGAAACGCCGATGTTATTTTGGTGATGAACGAAGGCCGCCTGGTGGAGAAAGGAAAGCACGAGGAACTGCTGGCCAAAGGCGGGTTCTATGCCGAGTTGTATAACAGTCAATTCGGCTATGTGCTCTCGCAAAGCGCCGCCGGCTAAAGATGCAGCCGTAGTTCGGCGCTCCTGAGAATTGTGTACGGGGCTGTCCCAGAGGCTCAATTGGGGCAGCCTCTATTTGTATATATGGATAAAAACCGTAAAAGCGGAAATTGTTCTCATGGCCTTCGCACCAGGTAGACATATCCTAGATATTATCTTATTTATCTCTTGCCTGGCAACAGGAGTGATTAAAAATGGCCGACAACATCACTCATAAAGGTACATTGTTTTGGTTGGCCTATCCCGGCAACTTCGATAACGACGACAATGGGCAGATCGTTATTATGGCAGACATGGCCAACACCGACTTTGAGGTGGCTATTCCCGGTTTGGCGTTTAATGTGGCAGGTACTGCTTCGCCCGGCAGTCCAGGTTTGGTCACAATTCCGTCGCAAGCAGCAATACGCTCTAATGAGGTTATCGAGGACAAAGGGATTCGGGTAACTGCCAGCCATCCGGTCACTGTAGTTTTTTACAGTCCCGAGCTGCCTACTACCTCGACTGAAGCCTATCTGGCGCTGCCGGTGGCTGCTCTGGCCAGTCTGCCGCTTACGGCACATCAGCCGTTGGCGACGTTGGCCTACCGTGAAGACATCAGCGATAGAGGAGTAGATCCGGACTTAGCTCCAAGCCAAATGACAATAGTAGCCACGGAAGACGGTACAAGTATAACAGTGATTCCCAGCTGTGTCAGCTTATCAGGCAGCCAGACCGGGGAACCGATTCACATTACGCTGAACCAAGGGCAAACATGGCAGTATGCCTGCGGCCATAAAGGCGACACCACAGGCACTATCGTCACTGCCAATAAGCCCATTGCCATATATGGCGGAAACCGCTGCGCTGATATACCTCCAACCATAATGTCATGCGACTATTTGGCGGAGCAGCTCATCCCTACATCTTTGTTGGGAATAGACTACTTGATTCCGCCTTTGCAAAACGGGACAGCCAATTTGGTGCGTGTGCTGGCCATCAAGGACAACACCATTGTCAGGCTGGATGACGGCATTGACCCAATGATCGTAACCCTCAACGCAGGCGAGGTATTCGATAGCATTTACAGCCTTCCGGTACATGTAACCAGCAATAGGCGGATATATGTCGGGCAGTATGGCAGCGGTGGGCTCAATCCGCCTCCGAACAACGATCGGGACCCTTTTTTCATGCAGATCATTCCTACCAACCGCTTTCTGACGGAACACCGCTTTTTTAGCATACCTGAATATTCAATGAACTATATCAATATAGTGGCGCCCCCCGGAACCAACGTGGCTTTGGATGGCGCACCGGTAGATGGTTTTGCTGCGATGCCGAACAGCAATCATATGTGGGTTGCGCTGGAAGTGGGACCCGGTGAACACACAGTAACTGCTGATGCGCCTGTGATGGTTTATATGTACGGCTTCAACTTTGCTACAGGATATGGCTATCCGGCCGGATTGCTCGTACGCCGAGCGCGCCGACCTAGCCGAGGATTTGATTTGCTGTGAGGTTTGGCGCTGTTGCGTGGTTTGGTGCTGTTGCGTGGTTTGGCGCTGGTGTAACAGCGCTCTTGTGCCATCACTCGATTCGTGGTAAACTTCTGAATGCGGCCGGTTGTTCTACCGGCTGCGAATCCCGGCGGGCACGCGCAAGGAGACGCAAATGCGGATTTACATCAGCTCTGACTCCAAAGCAAATCTCGGGTGAGAGCTGCAGCAGCCGCTGCTAAGATAGGTCCCTCTTTCTCCCCCACCTAGCCGGTGTGGGATTGTGTTCACGCGCTGCTGATGCTCTCACCCCCAGTAAAATCCGGGGGTGTTCGCTTTGTCTCAGACTCTGTTGCGCGTGACCAACCTGGCCAAGAGCTTTGGCTGGTACACCGTTTTCCACAACGTGAATTTTATATTGAGCACAGGTGAAAAGGCCGCCCTGGTGGGACCGAATGGCGTCGGCAAGAGCACGCTGTTCCGCATTTTGGCCGGCCTTGATGAGCCCACATTCGGTTCAGTCACCTATCTTTCCGACCGTGTTACGTGCGGCTACCTACCCCAATACCCGGAGTTTGGTCCTGCTGCCACAGCGGTTGCTGTGTTGTCCGCCGAAGAAGCGATGCTAGGTGCAGCTGCCCGCGCTACCGCAGCCGAAGCGCTCGCCCGCTTCGGGTTTAGTGGTGCAGATGCCAACCTGCCGGCTGAGCACTTAAGCGGTGGGCAGAAAACCCGGCTGGCTTTGGCCCGCATATGGCTGTCGCTACCGGACCTACTGCTGCTCGATGAGCCCACCAATCACCTCGATTATGAAGGCATAGCGTGGCTGGAAGGGTTCGTGCGGGACTACCCACACACTGTGCTGGTGATCTCCCACGACCGCTACTTTCTCAACCAGGTAGCCGGGAGGATACTCGAACTCTCACCGAACGGCATCACCGCATACAACGGCAACTACGACAATTACCGGCAGCAGAAGGAAGCCGCTTTCCAGCAGCAACTGCGCAATTACACCAATACCCAGCGGGAAATAAAGCGCATTGAGGCAGCCATCGACCGGCAAATGCGCTGGTTTTTGGCGGCGCATCGCCGGGCCGGCCAGCATGACTTCTACCGGAGCAAGGCAAAAAAGGGAGCGCAGCGAGCCAAGGCCACCATCAAGCGGCTGGAGCGCCTAAAAGAGCGCAGTGTTGAAAAGCCCAAGGCACAAGCAGCCATATCGCTGCAACTGGATCAGGAGCAGCGCACAGGAAACCGGGTGTTTTTGGCCACCGATTTGGGTCACGCCTACAGCCGTCCGCTTTTCCGTCACGCCGACTTCGCCATTCTGCACGGTGAAAAGGTGGGCATCATCGGCCCAAACGGCGCCGGTAAAACGACCTTGCTTCGCTTGCTGCTCGGAGAAGAGCAGCCCACCTGGGGCAACGTGTGGCGCACTCCCAGCCTGCGACCGGGTTACCTGGAGCAGGAGATGGAGAGCCTTGACCTGTCAGCCACCTTGCTGGATGGTGTCTTGTCGCTCCTGCCTGTCCGCACTCCGGAAGGACGACAACGCACCTGCTACTTGCTGGCCTCGTTTCTCTTCCCGCAAGAGACCTGGTGCAAGCCGCTGCAAGCTTTGAGCTACGGCGAAAGAAAGCGGGTGGCTTTAATCCGTCTCCTTTTGTGCGGATACAACGTCCTGGTATTGGATGAGCCTACCAACCACCTCGACTTACCGGCGCGGGAGAAGCTGGAAGAAGCCTTGCGCGCCTACGATGGCACCATTCTGGTGGTGTCGCACGACCGCTACCTGATCCAAAACGTCTGCACCAAAGTGCTGTGCATCAGGGACGAGCGCATTGAGGTGTATCCAGGTACGTTCAACGAATACATGAACTGGCGGCGGGCACAAGAAGCCGTCCGGCACAGCCGACAGCGCACCACATAGAGGAGAACCTGTCGCTTCTGAGCAGGCTGCTGATGCAGCTATGGCTATGTCGGCGGATGAGCGACTGGTGCTGGAGAACCGGTTGGCCTGGCTCTCCGGCCAATTGAGTGCCGCCACCAACGACCCGGACAAGGTGAAACAATTGGAAGAGGAATACTTCGCCATCAGCCGTGCGCTGCGCGGCAATCGTTAATGAGTCTACCCTGATTGTTTACCAAGTCCGGATGAGGTGCTTGGATGCTCCCTAAGAAACCGATCGGTGGGAATGATTTGCATAAAAAAGGGGGCGCGATTATCGTTCGCCGGGTCACGGAGTTCGCCGCTGCCATACTGGCCGACATATACCGGCTTATTACTGACTACATGCACAGTAATCTCGAAAAAGAAATCAGCAAACTGACCTGAGTCCAGGTTCACGACAATCGGCACCAAAGTGCCGTCGTCAAATACGACCTCAGTATCATCCTGACCGGCCAAAACACGTATCAAATTGGAGGTCCCATTTTGGATAGGCGGAACCAAGTATGAAGCTGGTAAAGTAAGTTTTGCAAGACTGCAAACCGCTCTTGAGCGAATTGGGATGAATGCCGATATTATGCCGCTCCGGCATCCAACGGAGGCGGATGATGTCATCTAGTATCTTAATCTCTGATGCGGGACCACTCTCATACATGCATTACGGTGGTGTGATGCACATTCTCCAAGCTATGTTGTACTAGGAGGTCGTCAGCGGGTTTGATGACACCTGATGAAGCCGATCAAGCTATTATCTCCATGAGAAAAAATCATCAGCGCCTGCCCGCAGGTACATATGCTTACTTCCTTAACCAGCAACAGTGTAATCACCGGGTAACTCCTACCCAACTAAACGCTGAAGCCCTACCATAACGGTAGGGCTTCTAGCTTGTGTTTTCCTGGTCGGGCTGACTGGATTCGAACCAGCGACCTCTTGACCCCCAGTCAAGCGCGCTAAGCCAAGCTGCGCCACAGCCCGACACATCACTGTCACATTAAACAGGATAGCATATCCGGCGCAGTTTTACAAGCCATAACGCATGGTTGATTGGCCAAGAAGTTGAGCTGTTTTATTTTATGCCGTGGCGGCCACCAGCCCGAATTTGGCATGTACGGCCCGCACCGCGTCCTTGATCCGGTCTTCATCTATCAGGCATGACACCTTGATCTCGGAGGTGCTGATGATATGGATATTGATGTTCTCCTCGGCCAGGGCTTCAAACATGCGGGCGGCCACACCCGGATTGGTGACCATGCCGGCGCCTACTATGGATATTTTCGCCACGGTTTCATTGAGGCGGACGCTCTCGGCGTTCAATTCGTTTTTAACGTTTTCCACAATTTCGCAGGCCTTCTGCGCGTCGTCCCTGCTGGTGGTGAAGGCAATGTCTGCCAGGCCGTCAGCCTTGGTCGTCTGCACGATCATATCCACATTGATGTTTTCGGCAGCCATACGGGAGAACAGGCGGTAAGCCACACCCGGTTTGTCCGGTACTCCGGTGATGGATATTTTCGCCGTATTGGTGTCGTGGGCCACACCCACCACTACCATATCTTTTTCCATGACGCGCTCCTCCTGTACATAAGTTCCCCTGTTGTTGTTGTAGCTGTTGCGCACGTAAATCCTGACCCCGTGCATGGCGGCATACTCCACGGCTCTCGGTTGCAAAACCACCGCGCCCAAGCTGGCCATTTCCAGCATTTCGCTGTAGGAGATGTCGTCCAGGCGGCGGGCATCGGGCACAATGCGGGGATCGGCAGTGTAAACGCCGTCCACATCGGTATATATCTCGCAGACCTCGGCCGACAAAGCTGCGGCCAGGGCTACCGCCGTAGTGTCGGAACCGCCCCTTCCCAGGGTGGTTATGTCGTTTTCCGCATTGATGCCCTGGAATCCGGCCACGATGACGATGCGGCCGTCGTTCAGCTCTTTGCGGACCCGCTCGGCACCCACTTGCTGGATGCGGGCTTTGGTATGCACGTTATCGGTGACGATGCCGGCCTGCGCCCCGGTCAGAGAGACCACGGGATAGCCAAGGCTATCGATGGCCATGGCCACCAGGGCGATCGACACTTGTTCCCCTGTGGCCAGCAGCATATCCATCTCCCGACGCGGCGGGCGGGCCGTGATCTGTTTGGCTTTGGCGATCAATTCATCGGTGGTATCTCCCATGGCCGATACCACCACTACCACATGCCATCCTTCTTCCTTGGCGTTGATCACCCGGCGGGCCACAGCTTTGATGCGGTCGGCGTCCTTCACCGAGCTGCCGCCAAATTTTTGCACCATGATGCGCAAAGGGATATCACTCCTTGTTTTGAATGCCTAATCGCTAACCTAACCAACAGCGACGCTGCTGGTGGTAAACACCACCGCTCCTTCGTAATTCGGTTCGACCACCAGGTGGTAAGCCGGGATGTTGTTTTCGGCAAAAGCAGCCACCATGGCCTGGCCGACGGCGTCGGGATCGCACTGGTGGCGGCAGCAGAAGGCCAATACGGTGGGGCCTGAACCTGACAGCGCCGCCCCGGCCGCCCCAGCCGCTCTCGCCGCCCGGCATACCTGCATCAGCCCGGGCACCAATGCTGCCCGGTACGGCTGGTGCAGGCGATCGTCCATAGCTTCCCCCAGCAGATCATACCTGCCGGCGGAGAGGGCGGTCACCAAAAGCCCGGTGCGTCCGACATTATATAAGGCGTCTTTCAGCGGCACCTGGGCGGGTAAGGCTTTCCGCGAGCGGGAGGTGCTTAATGTGAAGCGGGGTACGGTCAGTATAATCTGCAGATCGTCCGGAGGCTTTATGCTGTTCGTCACGATCCGGCCGGAGGCGTCGACGACGCTGACGGAGAGACCGCCTAAATAAGCCGGTACCACATTGTCGGGATGCCCTTCCATCCTGGCGGCTTTTTGCAGTATGTCGTGGGTATCGATGGGGCGGTCGGCCAACTTGTAAGCCGCCAGGAGGCCGGCGACCACGGCGGTGGCGCTGTTGCCCAGTCCTCCCGAATAGGGCACGTGGTTCGTCTGCCTGATGGAGAGACCATGGATGGGCACCTGCCACTCCGCCAGGCACTCCATACAGGCTCGGTATCCCGGATGGTGGTGATCGGTGGGTAGCTCCCCTTCTCCTTCTCCATATATTTCTATATCCGGACCGTCTTCGCCGGCGGTGAAAACATAGCGGTTTTTGATGTCCAAAGCCAAGCCGAGAGCATCCAGACCGGGTCCCAGATTGGCTGTGCTGGCCGGAACTTCCACTACCACCCGCATGGGTATCACTGTTCAATCTCCTTCAAGACAATATCCACCACGGCTTCCGCCGCTGCTTCCGCCATCCTGGGACCGGTACTTTCGGCGATGGCCCGGTCCGGATCTTTGAGCCCGTGTCCGGTCAAGACACAGACAATGGTGGCGGCGGCGGGCAAGCGGCCGGTGCGGACCATCTTCAGCACCCCGGCGACCGAGGCGGCCGAAGCCGGTTCGCAGAAGACGCCTTCGCTCTCAGCCAATAAATGATATGCTTCCAGAATCTCTTTGTCCGTGATGGAAGTGATCAGACCGCCCGATTCATCGCGAGCGGCTGTGGCCCCCTGCCAGCTGGCCGGATTGCCGATCCTGATGGCGGTGGCTATGGTTTCCGGGTTGGGCACGGGCCGGCCCAAGACGATCGGCGCGGCTCCCTCCGCCTGAAAGCCCCACATTTTCGGTAGGGCGGTTATGCGTCCGGCTTCCTTATATTGCTTAAAGCCTTTCCAGTAGGCGGTGATGTTGCCGGCGTTGCCGACCGGGATGGCCAGTATGTCGGGGGCCTTCCCCAAACGGTCGCAGATCTCGAAGGCGGCACTTTTTTGCCCTTCGATGCGGTAGGGATTGATCGAGTTGACTAATGTGATAGGATACTTCTCCGTCAGTTCTCTGGCCATGCGCAAGGCGGCATCGAAATTGCCTTTAATCGCCAGCACCACTGCCCCATGCACCAAGGCCTGGCTCAGCTTGCCGAGGGCGATGTGGCCGTCGGGAATCAGCACAATGGCCTTGATCCCGGCTCTGGCGGCATAAGCGGCGGCGGAGGCGGAGGTGTTGCCGGTGGAGGCGCACATCACTGCCCGGGCGCCTGCCTCCACGGCTTTGCTGAGGGCCATGGTCATGCCCCGATCTTTAAACGACCCGGTAGGGTTGAGCCCTTCATATTTCAAAAACAGCTTGGTGTCGCCCGGCAGGCCGGCCCGGCGCACCAGGTTATCCGCAGGTATGAGCGGGGTGTTGCCTTCGAGAAGGGTGACGATGGGAGTGTCTTTGCTTACAGGCAGATACTCCCGATATTGATGGATAATTCCCTGCCAGGTCATCTATGAATTCTCTCCTTCCACGCGCATGACGTTGGCTATGGCTCTGACCATGGAAAGTTCGCTGATGGCGGCGAGCGCCCGGCGGATATCCCGCTCCAGCACGCTGTGCGTGACGATCACCAACCCCACAGGGTCCTGACGGCGGCCTTTTTGTATGACGGATTCGATGCTGACGTTGTTTTGCCCCAGGATCGACGCGATGGCGGCCAGCACGCCGGGCCGGTCGATCACCTTGAAGTTGAGATAAAAACGCGCGGTCACTTCTTCGATCGGTTTGATGGCTTTGCGCTCCGGCGGCCGGCCGTTGCGCGGCGCACCGACACCCCGTCTGATGTTCAATGCGGCATCAATGCAGTCGGCGACCACGGCGCTGCCTGTGGGCATCATGCCGGCTCCCCTACCATAGAACATCAGATCACCCACAGCATCGCCTTGCACAAAGACGGCATTGAACACGTCACCGACCGCCGCCAGTGGATGGCTCAGCGGGATGAGGGTGGGATGCACCCTGGCCTCAATTCCGGTGGCATCCTGCTTGGCGATGGCCAAAAGTTTGACGGCAAAGCCGAGCTCACGGGCGCTCTGCAGATCTTCGGCGGTGATGCGGGTGATGCCTTCGCGGTATACATCATCGATGTTGATCTCGGCTTCGAAGGCGATGGAGGCCAGCAGGGCCAGCTTATAGGCGGCATCGTGCCCTTCCACATCGGAGGTGGGGTCGGCTTCGGCATAGCCCAGCTTTTGCGCTTGGGCCAGCACATCGGCAAACTCCAAACCTTCTTTGTCCATGCGAGTCAACATATAATTGGTGGTGCCGTTGATGATGCCCATGATGGTTTGCACCTGGTTGGCCGCCAGAGACTCCTTAAAGGCTTTCACTATCGGGATACCGCCGGCCACTGCTCCTTCGTAATATAGGCTACCCCCGCCTTCCGCCGCGGCCCGGAAAAAGGCCGCCCCATGTTTGGCCAGGGCTTCCTTGTTGGCGGTAACGACATGCTTGCCTCTCTTCAAAGCCTCTATGATAAAACGCCCGGCAGGACCGGTGTCGCCACCGGGGCAGCCGATGGTCTCCACCACGATGGGGATGTCGGGATCGGCGATCAGGGGCATCGGATCGGTTGTCAGCAGGGCTGCGGGCACATCTACCAGTCTGGTTTTGTTAACATCCCGGACGGCGATACCGACAATCTCCAGGGGGCCGCCGGCCCGGCCGGCGATAGCTGCCCCGTTTTGCTGCAGGATGCGCCAGACTCCCGCACCGACATTGCCTAAACCCAAAAGGGCGATTTTAATTGGTTTCACCATAACCCGCTCCTACCAATGTTTTAGCTCTTTTAACTCTTAGCTCTATGCAGAAAACCAGGGCCGCCGCCGTATATAGCCGGCTAGAGGAGAAAGTGGACAGGTTGTTGGCCATGGCATTATTTGCTTATTATATCACTTCGAAAAGGCTTTGGTAAACCCGGAACAAAAGGCGCAGGTTGGTGACCTCAAGTGAAGCCCTCGACCAACCTGCGCCGCAGTAGATGGGCAATATGGCGGCTATGAGCTATGGCGGAAATAGCCGCCGGTCGGCCGTCTCGTCATAGTCCGGTCTGCGCTTTCAGCATGTTCAGTTCGGCGACGCAAGCCTCCCAGGCCGACTCTATAGCCTGCCTGGGTGAAATTTCGCCCCTGAAGGCGGCGCGCACATTTTCCTCTATCAGCCTTACCGCCGGACCCCAGGCTGTGTTCAGCGGTGAATCTACGACCCTATGCTCGTTATTATATACAATGGTTTGTATTAAGCTCTGGCGAGCTGCCGGACCGGCATTAGGAGCAAAATACTCCTGCAAGGTAGGAATGTGTACAATGACCCGGTTGGCTATCGCCCAGGCGCGTTGACCTTCCGGAGAGAATACCCATTCGAGGAATTTCCAAGCCGCTTCTTTGTTTTTGGAACTCTTCATCATCAGCATGCCCTCGGTGGACATCGCTCCGGCAGCCTGTTTCCCCCTTGGGTAAGGTAAAAATCTCCAGTCGGGGACACGGTTGGGATTGAAGTTATAATTGACCGACGGCGTGTTTGGATACATCGATGCCGAGGCATTGGGGAAGTTACCTCCCGTTACGCCGTAAACATTAATCAGATCGGCGATGAATTTCACGCCTTGTTCGAATTCTGAGGTATTAAAGCCAAGCTCTGTACGGTTCTCATTCCACCATCTGCCGCCAAAAGAATGGATAACGGGATTCAGATTACCAAAGGATGTCGTGGCATTAATGGCAAATCCCCAGCGTGTTCCAGGTGTAGTGAGCTTTTGCGCATTGGCTAAAAATTCGTTCCATGTCCATGTAATTCCGGGCGTGTTTAGGCCGGCCTGTTGATAATGTTCGATGTTGATATATATACCTCTAGTCAACGCCTCTAAAGCGAGGGCATACACCTTGCCGTCAGACAAATATGGCGGAGCAATACCACCCAGGATGTATTCCGCTGACGGCAGTTTCATACCGGCGCGCTCCAGGTAAGGCGTTAGATCTTCTACTGCGCCAAGTTTGGCCAGTTCCGCAGCCGGACCGCTGCCGGCAAAAAACAAGTCCGGTGCTACGCCGGCAGCTATGAGTGTTTTTAGTTTAGCTTCGTATTCCTCCTGCAATGCGTGCAAAAGCTCTACTTCGATATCGGGATATTTTTCATTAAACGCAGCTACCAGCTGATTCCAGGCATCGGAGAGAACCCAGGAATGAAAATGACCGACCACTATTTTCTGTTTTTCTGCCGTTGCCGCCAGGGCCGCATGCGTCGCCAACGATACTATACAGAAGACCACCATTACCAAAAACAGCTTTTTTCTCCTCATTTGTCCTACCTCCTTATGCGGTGTACACGATGTACACAATAATACTTAATAAGTTCGCATCATCTGTCCTTGATTCCTGTTTAGGAAATAATTGATCTGGGGTGGAAGAGTGCGGGGATAGGCGGTTAGGGATGAGGGGATGGCGGCGGCGGTACGAGGATGGGCGTAAATATTTTGCCGAGAGGTGCCGGCCGGCGGTGGAGAGGGTGCGAACTTTTTACCAAAGTAGCGCCTAAATGCGGGGGTAAGCGAAAATTTTACCAAAGTAGGTTGCGATGGATGGTTGCTGATCAGATTGACTGCAGGAAAACCCAAGCTAGGAGCCTTGGGGAATGGTGCGGTCTCTCCGACGCCGCCAGTCGGGAGTGAGCCGACCGTACTTTGGTAAAAAATTCGCCCTTCCATCGCCTTGCCTACCACTAGCCCAGTCTACCACTACCCCGACCTACAACTACCCCAGCCAATTTAAAAGCCCGGCAGAATAAATCACCGGGCTCATCGGCAAACGATGGTGGTAATTAAACAGAGTAGACCGGCACTATCCCTGGCTACCTGCTCTTTTAATAGCCGGCAATTTTACTGCAAAAGCTCTTTCAGCGCCTTGCCGGGACGGAAAACCGGAGCTTTTCTGGCAGGGATGATGATCTCGGTGCCGGTTTGCGGATTGCGGCCGCGGCGCTCTTCGCGCTCTCTCACTTCAAATGTACCAAAACCGGTCAACTGCACCCTGTCGCCGGTTGCCAGAGCTTCGCTGATGCTTTCCAGCGCCGAATCGACCACCATGCCCACATCTTTTTTGGTCATTTGCACCTTTTGCGCTACGCTATCGACAAGTTCCGCCTTATTCAATTGCGGCGCCTCCTTTCCTCACCCATAGACTCTCCCGCCTTTAGCCAACGTATGCCGTCAAAGGCAAAAAAGCTGGTGCGCCTGGTGAAAACCGGCGCACCGCTATTGCCTGGGGTTTGGAGAGGCGGCCCGATTGTGCGCTAACGCTCCGGTGCAAAGAATGCCGGATCAAAGAATAATGCAGATCAGCCCACCGCTGCCTTCGTTGATGATTTTGCTCAGGGTTTCCCTCAATTTGTCTTGAGCATTTTCCGGCATGCGCGTCAGCTTGCTTTGTATGCCTTCCCTGATCAGTTCCTGCAGAGATTTGCCGAGAAAATCGGAATTCCACACCTTGCCGGGATCGTGCTCAAATTCCTCGGTCAGATAGCGGGCCAACTCCTCTCCCTGTTTTTCGGTGCCGACAAACGGCGTGACCTCAGTCATGATGTTGGCCTGAACCAGATGCAAGGATGGCGCACTGGCTTTCAACCTGACGCCGAATTGCCCTCCCCGGCGAATGATCTCGGGTTCGTCGAAGGTGATATCCTCCAACCTGGGAGCCACGATACCGTAGCCGTGCTCCTTCACCTGCTGCAGCGCTTCCGCCAGCTTATCATATTCCCGCTTGGCGACGGACAGCTCTTTCATCAACCTGATGAGGTGATGGTTGCCGCTGATCTCAAAGCCGGTCAGCTCCTGCAGCACTTTATAGAAGAGCTCTTCGGCTACGGTCACCTGAATCCGGGCCGTCCCGGTGCCCAGCTCCATGGAAGTCAGCTTGGCTCCGGCAGCATTTTCCGCCTGAGCGATCACCGAGAGAGCCCCGTCGATATCCCGCAGGCGGGCTACCGGCTGTAGGGCTTCATTGGTCACCTGCAGGAACTGCTCGTGCAGCCAGTGATCCAGTTCCAGCTCTTCCACCCAGGCCGGCAGGTCGATGCCGATCTCTCTCACCGGGAATTCATACAGCACTTCGCGCAGGATGCCCAGGAGATCGCTCTGGGTCATCTCCAGGCAGTTGACGGGAATCACCTTCACCCCATAGCGGCGCTCCAGATTTGCCGCCAGCTCCTGCACGGCGCGCTGTTCAGGCTTGGTGGTATTAAGCAGGACGAGGAACGGCTTGCCCAGCTCCTTTAGTTCCCTGATGACCCGTTCTTCGGCTTCTATATAGCTGTCGCGCTGGATATCCGTGATCGAGCCGTCGGTCACCACTACCAGGCCTATGGTGGAATGTTCGGCAATCACCTTCCGGGTGCCGATCTCCGCCGCCAGCTGGAAAGGAATGGGCTCCTCGTTCCAGGGCGTTCGCACCATGCGGGGACCGGTCTCGTCGGTGAAGCCTTTGGCCCCCTCGACAGGATAGCCGACACAATCCACCAACCTGAGCTGGAAAGAGATTCCCTCGGCCAGATTGAGGCGCACAGGTTCGTCGGGCACGAAATGAGGCTGGGTGGTCATGATCTGGCGGCCGGCTCCGGCTTGCGGCAACTCGTCGACGGTCCGTTCCCTGGCGTTGACGTCTTCGATGTGCGGTAACACCAGAAGATCCATAAAGCGTTTTATGAAGGTGGATTTACCGGTACGCACCGGTCCCACCACCCCAATGTATACGCTTCCTGCCGTGCGTTCGGTTATATCTCTGAAAATATCAAATTTCTCCACCGGGCATCCCTCCCAAGAGAGCGGCCCCTACTCCCCAGGCAGAGTGGGACCATACCCACAGAATGTGTTACATCTATATGGATAACCATGCGCATTTATGTCAGGGGGGATGAAGATTGGGTGAATAATGATGGAGCATAAAGAGGCGCTGAACCGCCGGTCTCCACCGCCCGCCGCTCAGTTGCCGCCGTCGTCTTTGGCGGATCTAAAGTTCATGACTAATGGGGTGCCCACAAAGCCGAACGCTGCCCGCAGCTGGTTTTCCAGATAGCGCCGGTAGGAAAAATGCATCAGGTGAGGATTGGTGACGAAGAACAAAAAGGTCGGCGGCTTCACGCCTGTCTGTACCACATATCTGAGGCGGGCGGCCACGCCTTTGTCGGTCGGCGGTTCTCTTAAGCTCACGGCTTCCTGGATCACTTCGTTGAGTCGGCCGGTAGTGATGCGCAGGGCGTGCTGCTGGGCGACATATTCCACCAGATCCAGAAGTTCGTTCAGGCGCCGCCCCTGGGTGGCGGAGATATATTCTATGGGCGCATAGGACATGAAGGCCAACTCCTGCCGGATCAGGCGATCATAACGGCTCATGGTGCTGCCGTCTTTGGTGATGAGATCCCATTTGTTCACCACGATGATGGAGGCTTTACCGGCCTCGTGGGCGTATCCCGCCACCTTTTTATCCTGTTCGGTAACCCCGTCCTGGGCATCGATCATGATCAGGCAGACGTCGCTGCGGTCGACGGCTTTGAAAGCGCGCAGAACGCTGTAATGCTCGACCGGGGTGTCGACCTTGGCTTTCCTTCTGATGCCTGCCGTGTCGATGATGACGAACTTCTGGTCGTGGCGCTGGAAATGGGTGTCCACGGCATCGCGGGTGGTGCCCGGGATATCGCTGACAATCACCCGCTCCCGGCCTAATATGGCGTTTACCAGCGATGATTTGCCCACATTGGGCCGGCCGATCACCGCCACCTTGATTTCATCGCCCGCTTCTTCTTCGCCGGCGGGGGGAGGTAACTCGGCCACAATGAGATCGCACAGATCGCCGATGCCCTTGCCGTGCTCGGCAGAAAGCGGCAAGGGGTCTCCCAAGGCCAGCTGGTAGAATTCGTAAATCCCGGCTTCCGCTTCCTGGGTGTCCACTTTGTTGGCCACGAGGATGATGCGCTTGTCGCAGGTGCGGAGCATGTCGGCCATCTCCAGGTCAAGGGTGGTCACCCCGGCGCGGGCATCCACCACGGCGATGATCAGGTCGGCCTCTTCTATGGCATATTTGACGTTATCCAAAGTGGCTGCCTCAAGCACGTCTGCCGGGCTGGTTTTGATGCCGCCGGTGTCTATCAGCGTGAAGCGGTGCTGCTGCCACTCGCAATCGGCATATATACGATCCCTGGTGACTCCGGGCTGATCCTCCACAATGGCGATGCGCGCTCCGGCCAGGCGGTTGAAAAGGGTGGATTTACCTACATTGGGGCGTCCCACAATGGCTACCATAGGTTTTTCGGCCACCGGCAATCCAACCTCCTAACATATACCTCTACATGTTACCTGTTCCCAAAGGAATGTTACCAGATCTGCCGCCGAATGCAAAGCCACAAGCGGCACACCTAGCTCTGCTTGCACGTCGGCCGGGGACAGGCCGTCGAGAAAATGGGCCTCGTCGCCGGAGGAGCGCAGCATGACGCCGGGTATGACCAAAGCTTTTCCCAGCGGGCGGCCGCGCAGGTATGTCAACAGATCCGTCCCGGTTAAAAGCCCGGACACGGTAACCGTCTCGCCGAAGAAGGTGTTCGGTACGGCATAAACATAAAGGTCCGGGACATGGGCCTTGACGACCGATAAAAGCGGCTTAAGAGCCTGGTATCCCAGCACTCCCGTGGCCAGGCTGAAAGCTTCCCGGCGCCGGGGCAACAGGGCGGCATCCGCCGCCGCTGCTTGCGCTTCCCGCCAAGCCTGGCGAAATTCCCGTCTGAAGCGGCGGGTCAATCCCACCCCGTTATCCAGTTGAGGATAATCTTCATACACCGCATGGGGCGGCACATCGGCCCCGCTCAGGAAATAGAATTCGTCGGCCGGCCAAACAAAGCGGGTGCCCAAGCGGGCAAGGCAGGCGGCTTGCCGGGTTTCTATCTCGCGCACCAGGTGCTGCGCTTCCTCCGGGCGATAGGGGCGCAAGGGGTGCGGCCGGGCATCGCTGCCCTCTCCGCTACTCCCACCGCTACTCCCACCACTTCCCTCACCGCTTTCCCCAACTTCGCCTTTTTTGGTATATTTGGTTAACCCCACCGGTACCACCGACACGGAAGCCACAGCGGGGAAATAAGAAGCCAGGTCAGACAGGGTGCGCTCCAGCTCCGACCCGTCGTTCACTCCGGGACACAGGACGATCTGCGCATGCACGGTGATATCATGCTCGGCCAGAAAGCGCAACTGCTCGCCGATGAGGCGCGCCTCCCGGTTGCCGAGCATTCTGGCGCGCAGGTCGGGATTGGTGGTATGCACGGAAACATAAAGCGGCGACAGTTTCAGTTCCACAATGCGGCGCCAGTCTTCATCAGTCAGATTGGTGAGGGTGATATAATGCCCGGAAAGGAAAGAGAGCCGGTAGTCGTCGTCCCGCTCATAAAGCGTGGAGCGTAAGCCCTGGGGGTTGTGGTCGACAAAGCAAAAGAAACAGTGGTTTTCACAAAACCGCTTCCCGTCGAAGACGGCCTCGGCAAAGACCAGGCCCAGCTCTTCGGCCGGGTCTTTCTCCACTTCCACTTCCAGGATGTCGCCGGAGTCTTTTTTGGAGACTTCCATCACCAGGCTTTCCCCGGCCGACAGGTGCAGGTAGTCGATGACATCCCGCAAATTATGGCCGTTGATGCTCAGCAATTCGTCTCCGGGGACGAGACCGGCCTCCTCGGCAATGGAACCCGGTTTAATGCCGCTGATGATCGCCACAACTCTTCCTCCAGCACCTGCTTTAGCCGCCTGGCGGCCCCTCATGGTGCCGGAAGGCGTTCGCTCAGCCCGGTAGCGGTGATGCCGGTTTTGGCCAGCAGGTCTTCATTGTCCGAACCTAACAGAAACGGAGTGTCGGGAGCGGCAGCCACCCGGCGGCGCGCCTCATCCACCAGCTCCACCAGTTGGGGAAAGGCGCGACGGGTGCCGAATATCACCAAGGGGCGGCCCAGGCTCACCCACCCGAGCGACCGGCTCAGGTAACCGCCGATCCGCATCCACAGATTAACACAAGAGAGCGTACAAAAAAAGCGGATCTTCATTATTTGGCCGGCACCCGGCGTCAGAGCGGCGCCGCAAGCGATAGCCCGCTCGACAATTTTCTCCCCTTTCCCCCGCCCCAGGATATAGATATCATTGTTTCCCTCGTCGCGCCCCATATATATCAGGCAGCCGTGATGCTCTTTGGTGATCCGGTCGAAAAGCGGCAGGGCCATAAGTTCCTCCGCCGAGGGAGTTTTGTCCCTGGAAAGTATACCCAGATGGAGAGCGGCAGCCACCTGTGTGGAATGGGCCCCGCCATAATCGGTGTAGATGATCTGCAAAAAAGGCCAGCCTTTCTGCGGATGATTATTAATCGTTTTCAGTTGCGGCGCCGGCGCCAGAAGCCTTCTTTGTTCAGGAAATACCAAATCCCGCCGCCGACGACGGAGAGGCCCAAAAGCCAGGCCACCGTGTTCATGGCGGCACTCCCCATCTGACTTTGGGCGGAGGCACCCGTCCCCGGAGCCATGCCGGCGGCCGCCGGCAGCACTTCACCTACCAAAGCGGCAGCTTTCTTCGCTTCATCCAGGCTGAGGGTATGCGTGCCGAATTCCAGGAGGATCATCCGCGGCCCGAGATCCTGGTTATAGTTTCCTTTAGCCATAAAGATGCCCCGGCTCAAACCCGGGAAACGTTCGTCCATGGCCGCCTTGAGGCGTTTGGCATAATTGAGGTTCATGGCTTTATTGGGGTTTTGCCGGCCTACCACAATACGCACTTTGGCCACCTGTTCGCCGTTGATGGTGGTGCGGTAGCTGGCGGCATTGGGTACGGCATCCCTGTGCACGTCGATGATGGTGGTCGGCCTATCTTTGCTCAGTTCGGCGGCCGTGCGCCGGGATCTCAGGTAAGCCTGGCCATCGTGAGGTAGATGAATATTATCGGAATATACGACGGTGTAGCCCTGCTTTTCCAAACTTTCCTTCAAGGCGAGGCCGACCTCGTGGATATCCCCCTGAGGGGTTTCCGATTCCTCACCGCTGGTCGGCAGGTAAGACTCGTCGTTGTGGGTTTGGAATATGCCGATCACCTTTTTTTCGCCGTTCTGCCTTCTGGCGGAACTGACGAGCTGAGCGGCCCACTGCCAGGCCATGCCGGCCAGACCGGGAGAGTTATTGAAGATGGTGGGCATCTTCTCTTTGCCGTCGCTCCGGGCATAAGCAGTGTCTCCGTCGATGCGGTCGATGATCCACCGCTCGTTGTCTTCGGCGATGAACACATCATCCACGTCGATGTCGAGGGCGGTGGTGGTCAAAAACTGGCCCTCCAGGTTCACGATGCGATAATAGCCGCCGTCGCGGCGCTCTCCCCACTCCTCACCGAGAGGAGTCATGGGCACGGCCGCTCCTGCCGAAGCATGGAGGCAGAGGATTATACCCATGCTCAAGAATATGCTCACGGCCAACACGGCCGCCGCCGCCGGGAGATATACAGGAAGATATATATATTTGCCGGCTATTCTATTTACCGTCATGCTATTCGTAATGCGATCGGTGGTGCTTTTCTTCATGCTATTCACCTTCTTCCTCATTTTCCGACTGCCGCCGCGAGTTTCCGCCTTCTTCTGCCGTCCCTTCGTCCTGATGCAGAGCCAGCGGGCGTTCCTCGCTCAGGTCCGGACCACCCTGCAGCCTTTCCCTGGTTTCTCCCACCAGTTCGGCCAGACCGACGCTGATGATGCCGGCAATGATCACCGCATCGAACACCCCTGCTCCACCGATGGCCACCGTGCTGGGCAGGCCGCGCCGCCACACCTGGACGAGGTGACCTAAATCGGCGAGGATGACGCCGAGGGTACCGGCCACAAAGGCCGCCCGGCGGGAGCGGCCGAGCAGGTAGGCAATAACGCCGCCGACGAGGCTATAGAGCCAGAGCGGATCGAAAAGATCGGCTTGGGGAGGATCAAAATCGGTGAGCGAGGCGATGAGCCAGATGCCGGCGGCAGTGCCGGCGGCGGCCAGGAGCGCTCTCACCCATTCCCAGGTGCTGTCGGCGCGCCACAGGAGATAGACGGCCAAAATGACGGGCACCACAGCGCCACCCAGATTGACGGTGAGCTCAAACGGCGCCGTCAACAAGGTGACGGTGATGAAGCTCCCCGCCACCATTAAGGCGAGGAAGATCAGCGCCTGGGTGTCTGTGAGGCGCAGGCGATCCAACACCCGTTCCGCCAGGCCGAAGTAGACTATCGCCGCCAGGATAAAGAGGAGAATCAAACCAAGAGGCATGTGCGCACTTCCTTTCTTGGGCTGTTCCAGCAGTATATTCCCCTTTTTCCCGAGGCAATATGCTGCAGCACCGGCGCCGGTTTCCTGAAAGGCGAATGGAAAAGTCGAGAGGCGAATGGCGAATAGCGAAAGGGCAAAGGCAAAAGGCGGAAATATAAAAGCCGCTTCGGCTGGGAAGCGGCTCATTGCGACTGGTGATCGGAGTGATGTGTGAATATGAATTAATTAATGGTCAACCGACCCCTCACGGCCCCCGGAGGCCCCCTGAGGCCCCTTAAGATCTGGCGGCCTCTTCATCAAGGCTCCGCTCCGACGGCCTCTCACGGCCTCCCGGCGACCTGCCGGACAGGCTCAGAGTCAGTTGCCGTTATTCTTGGCGTTGTTTTCCGCCTTCTCCTCGATGAGCTTGGAGAGGTCCTTGAAGACATCGCCGAAGGTCGGAGCATCATGGGTCTTGTCGATATAATCGCCCGATTCGGCAGCCTCCTGTCTGGGTTTCTTTGGCTGCTTGGGCAGGGCTTCGCGTATGGATAGGCCGATGCGCCGCGCCCGCTCGTCCAGGCTCACGATCTTCACCTGCACTTTGTCGCCGGGCTTGACCACCTCGTTGGGATTGGTCACATGCTGCTCGGCCATCTGCGAGATGTGGACCAAGCCTTCGATGCCGTCTTCCAGTTTGACGAAGGCGCCGAAATCGACCACCCGCGTCACTTCACCTTCCACGATCTCGCCGACCACATAGCGGTTGCTGACCGTATCCCAGGGATCGGGCAAGGTTTCCTTCAGCGAGAGGGAGATGCGTTCATGCTCCTTGTCGATGTTCAGCACCATCACCTTGATGACCTGGCCTTCTTTGACCACGTCGGCAGGATGATTCACCCGGCTCCAGGCCATCTCGCTGACATGCAGGAGCCCTTCCACCCCCGAGCCGATGTCGACGAAAGCGCCGAAGTCGGTGATGCGCTTTACCACCCCTTCGGTGATCATACCCTCTTTAAGCGAGGAGAAGACTTTTTCCTTGGCGGCCAGGTATTCCTCTTCCAGCACGACTTTCCTGGAGAGGACCACATTGTTGCGCTGTTTGTCGATTTCGATGATCTTCAGGCGCAAAGTTTCGCCGACGAACTTGTCGAGGTTTTCAATGTAGTTGCGCGCCACATGCGAAGCAGGTAAAAAGCCCCGCACGCCGACATCCACCAGCAAGCCGCCTTTAACCCGCTCGGTCACTTTGGCTTCCAGGGTCTGCGACTCCCGGTACATCTGCTCCAGTTTATCCCACACCAGGCGGATATCCGCCCGCCGCTTGGACAAGAGCACATTGCCTTCGGCGTCTTCGATTTTGACTATATAGACATGAACGTCGTCACCGACGGCCAAGATGTCCTGAGGTGTCTGCCCGGCTTTCAACCCGAGCTCATGCAGTGGAATCCGGCCTTCGGTTTTGTAGCCGACATCCACCATCACTTCATCATTGTTGATTTGCACTACCCGACCCTTGACGATGGACCCCGGTTCAAGGGTGACAAACGTTTCCGCATACTGCTGGTCGGGTGTGACGGCAGAGCCGGTTTCTCTCTCGGCCGGTGTGGGTGCCTCTGGAGTCGTCTGGCTCCCGTTCGCCTCTGCCGGTGTTTCTGCCGTGCCTGTTTCCGCGTTGGTCGTCTCGACGACCGCATCCGTCACTTTTTCCGTCAGTTCTTGTGTGCGCTCTTCGCGTGTTTCAGCCATTTCCCTTTAGTACCCCCCAAAACTCTCCGTGCTTAGCGATTGCCTGCCTTCCCTGGCCTCCTCGCCCTGCTGTTTAGTATTAACAGCTGGTTCAGAATGATGCTGCTTCAGCAGCCATATTCGTCTTTTGCAGGTTGACTCCTTCCTATTAACTAAAAACAGGTACGAAAAAGGATAAAAATCAAGCCTTTCATGCGCCGCCCTGCCGGTGCTGTTGCGGGTCGACTTCATCCAGGACGTTTTTGATAGCCTCCATGATGGTGCGGCTGGCCTCCGCTACACTCTCTTTGTTAACTTGCTCCGGCGGCGGCAGGTTAATGGGCTGGCCGAAGCGGATGCCGATTTTTACGGGTTTTGGCAGGCCCAGGGGTCCGGCGATGCGCCCGGTGCCCCACACGGCGGCCGGCACCACCGGCACGCCGGTTCTCAGGGCCAGCATCGCCGCCCCACCGTGCAGCGGCAGCATGTCGCCGTCGCTTTGGCGCTGGCGGTTGCGGGTACCTTCGGGAAACACTCCGAGGACGGCCCCATTTTGCAGCAGCTCTAGCGCCTTTCTGATGGCCTGGCGGTCTGCCGCCCCCCGCCGGACCGGGAAGGCGTGAAGGCGGGGCAAAATGGATTTCAGCAAAGGAACGCGAAAGAGTTCCGCCTTGGCCATAAAGTGCACCGGGCGGGGACAGGCCAACCCCACGAGCAGTGGATCGGCATAGCTCAGGTGATTGACGGCGATGAGACAGCCGCCCTGTGCCGGGATATTTTCCAAGCCTTCAATGCGGCGGCGGAAATAAACAATAAAAACAAAGTTTATAATAGCTTTGGCCAGTGAATATAACACGGGCATCCTTCCCTGTCTTATGTATTGGTAGTTCTGGTTTTATAATAATCCAGTATGCGAGTGACGACGGCTTCGACACTCATGGCGGTCGAATCGATCACCAAGGCGTCCGCCGGCCGGCGTAGGGGTGATACGGGCCGGTTGGTATCGGCATGATCGCGGGCGGCGATCTCCTTACGGGCAGCGGCGAGATCAATCTGATAGCCTTTTTGCGCCAGTTCGGCTTGCCTGCGCCTGGCCCGCTCCTCCAGCGAAGCCGTGAGAAAGATTTTTACCTCGGCAAAAGGCAGCACCTCGGTGCCGATATCCCGGCCGTCCATGACAATCCCGCCCTCCTGGCCGAGCCGCCGCTGTTCCTTGACCAACTTGGATCTCACAGCCGGAATGGCAGCCACCTGCGGCACCGCCCGGCTGACTTCCGGGCGCCGCAGGGCGGATGTCACGTCCCGGCCGTTGATCAGCACTCTTGGTTCCGCTTCATCCAGCCCCGGAACAATGGTGATCTCCCAGTTTTCCACCGCCGCCGCCACGGCGGCGGCGTCGCTAATATCCACCCCGTCTGCTAAAAGTTGGGATGTGACGCCGCGGTACATCGCTCCGGTATCGATGTATATATAGCCCAGACTGGCGGCCGTCTTTTTAGCCACAGTGCTTTTTCCGGCTCCGGCCGGTCCGTCAATGGCAATGCAAAGCCGTTTCATCAAATTATCCTCACAACAGGCGCCTGGCGGTATACCCGTGGGCGGTCAATATCTTCACGGCCCGCTCGGCGGCCTCGGCATCAGCCAAAGCCAGCCGCAAGGTGCCTCCTTCTCCCTCTCTCACCCGCATGATCTCGATATCCACTATGTTTATACCCTCGGCGGCCAGGAGGCCGGTAGCCTCGTGAATGGTGCCCGGGCGGTCGGCCAGGATGAAGGTGATCTCATGCACGGCACCCAATACGCCCCGCAGCCTGGCGGGAATGGTGCTTCGCACCCGGCGGGCTTCTTCGAATAGGTTCGTCAGGGCCTCTCCGTCGCCGGCAGCAATAGCCCGGCGCAGGAAGGTCAGCTCTCCCATGAGCTTATCCAGCATGGTTAAAATGGCCTGGCGGTTGTGCAGGCAGATGTCCCGCCAGATATCCGCCGCCCCACCGGCTACCCGGGTGGTGTCGCGGAAGCCGCCGGCCGCCAGCTGCAACATGTTCACCCCGCCGCTTTCGGCTTTGGCTACCGACTGCACCAGGGCTACCGCCGCCAGATGCGGCACATGGCTCACGCCGGCCACGATCAGGTCGTGATCATCAGGATCCAGGATGAGCGCCCTGGCTCCCACAGATTTAACCAAATGCAGCAGGGTGGCGAGCGCCGGGTGATCTTCCTTCATCCCTTTGGGCGGAGTGAGGCAATAGACGGCATTCTCGAAGAGATAGGGATCGGCCGCTTTCACGCCGGCCCGCTCTGAACCGGCCATGGGGTGGCCGCCGATGAAAATCATATCGGCAGGCATCTCCTGCCACAAGGTGCGGCAGATGAGGCCTTTGACGCTCCCCACATCGGTGAAAACGGTGCCCGGCCGCGCCAGGGACCACACCTGCCGGGCCAGAGGGACGATCTGGGCCACCGGAGGGGCGAATACCACCACTTCCGCCTCCGCCATGCCGAGAGCCGGGTCGGTGACGACTTTATCGGCGGCGCCTACGGCCAGCACTTCCTCCACGGCCTCTTTCCGGCGTACCACGCCGGTCACTTCGGCCGTTCCCGCTTTGCGCCAGGCCTGGCCGAGCGAACCGCCGATCAGGCCCATGCCGAAGATGGTTACCTTTATTTTCCGCTTTGGCATTATATCTCCCTACCAACAGCAGCCGCCACGGCGGCGATCTGCTCCATCATCTCATGGAAATTCTCCGGACGCAGGCTCTGCGGGCCGTCGGACATGGCTTCTTCCGGCTTGTGATGCACTTCGACCATCAAGCCGTCTGCTCCCGCCGCCACGGCGGCTTTGCTCATCGGCAGCACCAGCCGCCATTTGCCTGTGCCGTGAGAAGGGTCGACAATGACCGGCAGATGGGAAATCTCATGGATGACGGGGACCGCACTGAGATCCAGGGTGTTGCGGGTCTCCGTCTCATAGGTGCGGATGCCTCTCTCGCACAGCACCACATCGTTGTTGCCGCTGGAGAGGATATATTCTGCCGCCATCAGCCATTCGGTGATGGTGGCCGACAGTCCCCGCTTCAGCATCACCGGCTTGGAGCTTAAGCCTACCGCCCGGAGCAGCGCGTAGTTTTGCATGTTGCGGGCGCCGATCTGGAACATGTCGGCCACGGCGGCCACCTGTTCCACATCGCCCGGGTTGACCACCTCGGTGACCACCGGCAAACCGGTCACCCGCTTGGCCTCCGCCAGGATCTCCAGGCCGGCTTTCTCCAGTCCCTGGAAGCTATATGGCGAGGTCCTGGGTTTATATGCCCCGCCCCGCAGCATGGCGGCGCCGCTTTTGGCCACCGCTTTGGCGATGGTCAGCATCTGTTCCTCCGACTCGACGGCACAAGGTCCGGCGATCACCGGCACTTTTTTGCCGCCGAAAACCACCGGCCCCACCGCCACGGTTGATCCGGTGGCTTTGAATTCGCGGCCGGCGAGCTTATAGGGTTGGAGGATGGGAACGATTTTTTCCACCCCCGGAGTCATCTCCAGCCGCTGGATCTTGTCGGCAGTCTTCTCGCCGATGGCACCGATGATGGTCTTTTCCACACCCTCGGAGACATGAGTGCGGAAGCCGAATTCATGCAATCTTTCTATAACCGCCTTGATCTCCTCGGCGGTGGCTTCCTTACGCAGGACTACTATCATGATCGTACCTCTCTTTACATGGCTTACCTGGCGGTGAGAGCGCGGGCCAAAGCCAGGAGGCAGCGCTCGTTGTCTTCTCTGGTACCGATGGTGATGCGCAAGGCCTGGGGCAGCCCAAACCCGTCCAGGGTCCGCACGATGACTCCCTCACGCAGCATGCGCTCATATACCGGCCGACAGGGCCGCCCCACATCCACGCAGACGAAATTGGCCTGGGTGGGATAATATGGCAGCTTCAGGCGATCAAGCCCCTGGTATAACTGTCGTTTGCCGTCTTCATTGACCTTTATGGATCTCTGCACGTGTGCGCTGTCGGAGAGAGCGGCCAGCGCTGCCGCCTGGGCGGCCGAGTTGACATTGAACGGCTCTTTCACCCGGTTCAGCAGGGCGATCACTTCGGGGCAGGCCAAGGCATAACCCACCCGCAAGCCGGCCAAGCCGTATATCTTGGAAAACGTGCGCAGGCTGACCAGCCGGCGTCCTTCCCGGATTAAAGCCGGAATATCAGGGAAGTCGGCGGCGGTGCTGTATTCGGCATAGGCCTCGTCGAATACCGGCAATGCATGCGCCGGCAGCCGGTCCAGAAAGCGCTCTACCGCTTCACGGCCGACATAGGTGCCGGTGGGGTTGTTGGGGTTGCAGACAAAGATGAGCCGGGTCTTCGGGGTGACCCTCTCGGCCATGGCTTCCAGGTCGAAGGTCCCCGCCCGCAGCGGCACCACCACTTCCTCCGCTCCCATCAGACGCGCCGCATAGGCATATTCGCTGAAAGTGACGTCGGCCATGATCACTTCCTCGCCGGGGTTCAGCATGGCCTCTGCCAGCAGCTTGATGATTTCGTCCGAGCCGTTGCCGGCGAAGACGCAATCCGGGGAAAGCCGGTACTGCCGGGAGAGTGCCTCCCGCAGGGCGACGGCCCCGCCGTCGGGATACCTGTGCAGCGTGGTGGCCGCCTCCACCACCGCCTTAACCGCCGCCGGGGACGGTCCGAGGGGGTTTTCGTTGGAGGCGAGCTTAATCACGTCGGTCAGCCCCAGCTCTTTCTGTACCTCAGCTATGGCTTTGCCCGGCACATAGGGCGTGATGCGCTCGATGGTCGCCCGGTAAGGGAGGGAAGAAAAGGGCGGAAGGGAGGCGGAGCCGGCGGAAGCAGCGGAAGCGGTGAAGGCGGCGGAGGCGGTGGAGCCGGTGGAGGTGCCGCTCTCTGCGGCCTCGTTCGACCGGGAGACCAGATCGGGACGGAGGACGCGGGCGCCGTGGAGGTATATATGCCTGATCTCCGCCGCCGGCATGGTGGTGTTGATATGCATCAGGCAGCGGATACACTTCTGGAGACTGCCGGGTACGGGGATTTCGGTGGTGCAGATCAGCGGCACCCCCGATAGACCCACCCGCCTGGCTCCCACGGCCGGAAAAGCGGCGTTCAGATCCGGGGTGACGGTAAAGATGACGCTCACCATGTCTTCAGGGCGCAGGCGGTTGGCCCTCATGATCTCCGTCACCAACTCGGCCGTACCTGAGACAATGTCTTCGGCATCATTATTTGCGACGGTGGTGGCGCCGCGGATGGCTCTGGTCATCGCCGGCGGCCGGAATTGCTCACTCATGCTATCTCTCCTGGTCTGGTTATGGTTGAAATGTTAATTCGTGACATCCGGCTCTTCACCTGCTGCGGCATAAAGGGCGGCCACCTCGTTCGGCCGCAGCCGGCGGACACCTCCCGGTTGGAGCTCTCCCAGCTTTAGCGGACCGATGGCGATCCGCCTGAGCCGGCGCACCGGATAGCCGGCGGCGGCACACATCCTTCTGATCTGCCTTTTCCGCCCTTCTTTCAGGACGAATTCTAGTTCCGCAGTCTCTTCCCCTCTATGGATCACGGTGATGCGCGCCGGCAAGGTCGGGCCGTCCTCCAAAATCATGCCCTTCTCCATCTGCGCCAGAAGAGCCGGCGAAGGCTCCCCTGCCACCGTCACCAGGTAGGTCTTCTCCACCCCGTAGCGGGGATGCTGGAGCTTGAGGGCCAGACGGCCGTCATTGGTCAGCAGCATCAGCCCTTCTGACCACAGATCCAGGCGGCCGACCGGATAGAGGCGTTCCTTCCGCCAGGCCGGCAAAAGATCCATCACGGTCTTGCGCCCCCGCTCATCCCGCGCCGTGCTGAGGTAGCCGGGGGGTTTGTTGACCATATAATACACCTTTTTCTGCGCGGCCGTCACGGGTATGCCGTCCACCGCCACCCGGTCCAACTCAGGATACACTTTGACTCCCAACTGCTCGACGCGGCGACCGTTGACGCTTACCCGCCCGTCTCTGATCATCTGCTCGGCTTGGCGGCGGGAGGCCACACCGCAATCCGCCAGGTATTTCTGCAGCCTTACCCCGGCCATCTGGCATCCTTCCCCCTCGTTTACCATATACAGAACGAAAAAGACCACCGGCCTGGCCGAAGGTCTTCATCTGCGAAAGCCGGGACTTCTGCCGCTTCAGATTCGAGCGGCCGCTCCGGGTGTCCTGCCGCCGGCGCACAATTTATGCGCCGGGCTTATGCTTTTTCTCGGTGCATAAATGCTCGGCGTTTATAGGTGATGCCCTTTATATCTGGGCGTCGGGGATAAAACCGTTTTGCCCCGTCTTCACCATGCCCTGCAGTTGATCGATAAGGCGGGGCGCCATATCCAGCAAGCGCTCCAGCACGGCATTGCCGTCCACCGGCAGAAGCCTGATCTGCCCCTGGCCGACCACCAGGAAGGCCACAGGGTTGACCGAGATGCCGGCACCTGTGCCCCCGCCGAAAGGAAACTGATTCGCCTCCTTTTTCGCTTCGGCTTCGTATTCGGAACCACCTGCAGCAAAGCCGAGGCTGATCCGGGAAACAGGAATGACGACGCTGCCGTCCGGTGTTTCCACCGGATCGCCCAGGATGGTGTTCACATCCACCATCGCTTTGATGCTCTCCATCGCCGTCTGCATCAGACCTTCAATCGGATGTTTATTTTCCATAATTACCGGCCCCTTTCCCCTGCCAGCGCCGAGCGGCAAACTGCACCTTTCGCCACATAATCTGACCTGGAGATAGGTGAAATATGCACTTGACCTCGGTGGCAATCCCCGCGGCGCGAAACTCGGGGCGGACGGCCAGGACGGGCGGAGAGATATAACGGTATCTTTGGGCCAGGCGGTGAGCCAGGCTGGATTTGAGCGCCCAAAGGAGTCCGGAAACGGTGGCGGTGGTGGCCGGATCCCCTGTGCCGAACACCGTGCGCCAGGAGAATTCGAGCCGGCAGAAATGTCGGCTGAACATGACGAACGGGCCTACAAAGAGATGCAGCACCGGCGAGCCAAGGGCCCGGCCTTTGCGGTCGGCAGGGCTGTGACCTAATAGATACACCTGAAGCAGATCGACCAGAGCCAGGATTTTATGCAGGGTCGATTCGCCGATGCGCTTCTCCTCGGCCAACTCCTCCAGGGTGACCCGGGCGGCCAACCTAGCCGGAGTGGCGGCAATGCGCCGGTAGAATAAGTGTTTAACGGTGAAGATCACAAAAAGTCGCGGCGCCGCACCGGTTTTATATATTAAGACAAAACCCAAGCCGATGGGGATCAGGCAAAAAGCCGCGATGATGAGTATCAAAAAGATAAGCAGCAAAGCCGGTGAACCGCTCGGCATGCGGAGGCCCTCCCCTTGCATAGGATGCCCCCGGCGATGGCTCATATTAATTCATAGTTCGTATAGGTTTTAGTTCTTGGTCGACGGTTCGGCCAGCGGCGGTAAATCCGCCAGGCTGTTTAAGCCGAAAGCGGTCAGAAACTCCTGGGTGGTGACATAAAGTATCGGCCGTCCGGGCGCATCTTTGCGGCCGGCTTCCGCCACCAGGCGGCGCTCCAGCAAGGTGGCCAGGGCCGAATCGGCCTTCACGCCCCGCACCGCTTCGATTTCGGCTCTGGTCACCGGTTGTTTATAGGCCACTATGGCCAGGGTCTCCAGAGCGGCCACCGTGAGGCCCGTGGTGCGCAAGGGGCGTAAAAGCTGCTCCACCAGCCCGGCATACTGCGGCTTCGTCACGAGCCTCACCCCGCCGGCTACCTGGTCGAGCAGGAAACCTCTCTCCGGACGCTCGTACTCCAGCGCCAGCTCTTTCAGGGTGGAGTGGATCACCTCAAGCGGCACTCCCAACACCTCTGCCAGGGCTTCAAAAGGGACAGGCTCGCTCACCGCAAAGAGCAGCGCTTCCAGTTTGGCGTGAAGATCAGCGCTCTCAGGCTCCTGCACCGGAAGGCTCTCCTTTCTCCCAAGCCTCAGTTTCCAGGCTTCCGGTTTCCCATCCCCCGGCGGGGGCCGGCATAAGTTCTATGAGGCCGAACGGTTCCTCCTGCTTCACCAGGCATAACCCCAAACGTATCAATTCCAGCATAGCCAGGAAAGTCACCACTATTTCGCTCCGCTGCAGCAAAGAGGGCGGCAGGCTCTGAAAGGCGAGCCGCACCTGATTTTTCAGCAAGTGGTGCAACTCCTCCAGCCGCTCCCTGACCGTCACCCGCACCTCAGGAATGATGGGGGTGAGATCAGGTGGCTCTGCAACCGCCGACAAGGATTCCATGGCTGCCTTCAGATCCCGGACCGTCAGATCGCCCACCGGCCGGGTATAGCGGCAGCCCAGGCTGCTTAAAGGAATCACTGCTCCCCTGGGAAAGAGCTTCTCCCGGCCCCGGCTTAAACGATCAAGCTCCGCGGCAGCTTCTTTATATCTGTTATACTCCAACAACCTGGCTATCAGCAACTGTTGAGGATCGACCGGCTCTTCCTCCGTCTCATCCGCCGCCGCCGGCTCCGGCAGGAGCATCCTCACCTTTATGGAGAGCAAGGTGGCGGCCATCACCAAAAATTCGCCGGCCATATCCAGATCGATTTCTTCCAGGGCGGTCAGGTAATTGAGGTATTGCTCGGTGATCTCGGCAATCGGAATCTCTTTCAGATCGATTTTCTGCTGCTTGATCAGGTGAAAAAGTAGATCGAAAGGACCTTCGAATATCGGGAGGTGAATCTGATATGCCATAGTTGCCGCCTGTCTTCTCCCTTGAAAAATCCGGGGTAAAAAGTAAAAAAGGCGGACGTGAATCACGCCCGCCGCCGGCTTTCATCCACCTTTGCCTCGCCCGGCATCATGGCTCTCTAGCGCACTGCGGTCGGGACAAACAGATCGATCACCCCGATGATGAAAGCCGCCAGGAGGGCACCCAATATGCCTACCTGCATGCCCGGCACGACGAACTGCGTCGCCCAGATGACAATAGCTGAAACCAAAAAACCGACCAGCCCGCGGTTATACGGCGATACGCTCTTCCCAAAAGTAGCTTCAATCACCCAACCCAGCGCCGCAATCACCAGTGCGGCCAGCAAGGCATTCCAGAAGCCGATCATTTGAAAACCCGGCACGATGAAGCCTACCACGAGCAATACTATAGCCGAAACCACGAAGCGCACCACTGCACCCAACCAGTCCAAAGCTATTCACCTCCGTTGATCGCCGGCTCCTGACCGACAGCAATAATATACCCTCCTGCCGATAGGGCATATACGCTTTCGCTTGCAGGAGGGCAGACGATGCCTCTGCCTTTGCGGACGACTGCCGCACAGGCTGACGGAGGTGTTTGTGCTGTAGGTGGCACGCTATCTTGGTTCGACGATAAATTTTATCGCCGTGCGCTCTTCGCCGTCAATCTCTACGTCAGTAAAAGCCGGGATGCAGATTAAATCCACCCCCGAAGGAGCGACAAACCCGCGGGCGATAGCCACCGCTTTTACAGCCTGATTGATGGCCCCGGCACCGATAGCCTGGACTTCGGCACTTCCGTGCTCCCTGATGACTCCGGCCATGGCACCGGCTACAGAATTAGGATTGGATTTTGCAGAAACCTTTAGGACTTCCATGCTGTGGCTTACCTCCTTGAGTGAGAATTTATTTGTGAAGACAACGTAGTGTTCGGCGTCAATTCTTGCGGGCTTCAACAGAATGGCGGTTGAATACCATCACTCGTCCGTCGTCTCTGTAACCGACCAATTCTCTCCGCCTGGCAAGGATACGCACATCTTCCAGCATCTCATCGATCAGTTCTTCTTGCGCCGTTGCGTCTTCCTCAGACCACAAATCCCCCCCTTCCACCATCAATTGCGAGGCGAACCGCGAGCGAACCAGGTTGAGCAGGAGAGACAATTCCTGTTGGGACAGGGTGGCCACATCTCTGATCACTTCGATCAAGGTATGCCGGTCGTGCTGGACCTTTCTCACTTTGCACACTTTGGCTTTCCGGCCGGTGATCTCCATGAAGGCCTCGAGGTGTTGCCGCAGATCCCGGCGGAAGGCCTCCAGTTCCGCCTCCTGGCAGACTTCCTTCAGCATGAAGGAGAAGAGTATCTGCCCGTCCACGGGTCCGAACCTGACTGAAGCCAACTCCGGATAATGCAGCAATATCGATACCAAAAGCGACGCTTGCTGGGATAAACCTTCACCTTGCATTGTGGGTTGATATCTGACAATTGGCAAGAGCGTCACCTCATTGCAGGATAACCATGACCGACTCTTCTAGACCGGTCCCGCGAATCCTGCTGCCTTAAGTGTATTGGCTATTATTTAAATAGCGGAGACCCTTTGGAAAAGAATCTCCGCTAAATAAGGATGCCATAGTCAGCGGGCATATTCCACAGCCCTGGTCTCCCGGATCACCGTGACCTTGATCTGTCCGGGGTATTCCAGTTCCGCTTCAATCTTCTTGACTATATCGCGCGCCACCTTTACGGCAGTGGCGTCGTCGATGCGGTCGGGCTTCACGATGATGCGGATCTCCCGGCCAGCTTGAATAGCATATGATTTATCGACGCCCTCAAAGGAGTCGGCAATGGCTTCCAGCTTCTCCAGGCGTCTGATATAGTTTTCCAGTGTTTCTCTGCGGGCTCCGGGTCGGGCCGCCGACACGCTGTCGGCCGCCGTGACCAGCACCGCTTCGATCGACTGCGGTTCATAATCGCCGTGATGGCACTCCATGGCATGGATCACGTCGCGGGACTCCCGGTATTTGCGCAGGATCTCCCGGCCGATCTCCAGGTGCGATCCTTCGACTTCATGGTCCACCGCTTTGCCGATGTCGTGCAACAGACCGGCCCTTTTGGCCAGCTGCACGTCGCACCCCAATTCGGCGGCCATAATGCCGGCCAGGTGGCTTACCTCTATGCTGTGTTTGAGCACGTTCTGGCCGTAGCTGGTGCGATAGCGCAGGCGCCCCAAGAGCTTTACCAGTTCCTGGTGCAGGCCGTGCACGCCGGTTTCAAAAGTGGCTTGCTCACCGGCTTCGCGAATGGCTTGCTCCACTTCTTTCTGAGCCTTTTCCACCATCTCCTCGATGCGGGCCGGATGGATGCGCCCGTCGGCCACGAGCTTCTCCAGGGCAATGCGGGCCATCTCCCTGCGGATCGGATCGAAACCGGAGAGGATCACGGCTTCGGGAGTATCGTCGATGATCAGATCGATGCCGGTCAGAGTTTCCAGCGTCCGTATATTGCGGCCTTCCCGGCCGATGATGCGCCCTTTCATGTCGTCGTTGGGCAAATTTACCACCGATACGGTGGTTTCGGCCACATGATCGGCCGCACATCTCTGAATGGCCATGGACACGATTTTACGTGCTCTTTTATCCGCTTCCTCCTTGGCCTCCGTCTCGATCTCCTTGATCTTCATGGCCATCTCGTGCCGCAATTCATCCTCCGTGCGCTTCAAAAGGAAATTCCTGGCTTCCTCGCGGGACATGCCCGCCAAACGCTCCAATTCGCTTTGCCAACGCTCGCTCATCTCCAGAATCCGCTGTTCGGCGATTTCGGCTTCTTTCCTTTTCTTCTCGAGCGCGGCTTCCCGCTGCTCGACCTGTTCCAGCTTTTTGTCCAGAACTTCTTCTTTATGCAAAATGCGGCGTTCCATCTGGTGGAGCTCGCTCCTCCGGTCCCGGAGGTCTTTCTCGCTCTCCATCCGCATTTTGTGGATTTCATCTTTCGCTTCCAACAATGCTTCGCGCTTTTTGGCTTCTGCTTCCTGGGTGGCGGATCTCACGATGCGCTGAGCTTCTGCTTCGGCAGATTCCAGCTTGGCTTCAGCTACAATGCGGCGCAGGTAATAACCGGCCGCCAGCGCAATAATTGCCGTCAAAATGGATGTGATGATGGTAGTAATAGAATTCACCCCCTTCTTTTTACGACCTGTAACAGTGATTCTTTGCATGCGTATGATTGCGGTCAGTATCGGGCCAGAGGGTGATCTGTGTGCTTGTGATTAAGAGGAAGACCGAGCATTTTACTTACTCGGTCTTTTCATGACCACATATTTAAATCATATATGCAAACCCGGATGGGAACCACTATCTACCGGCGCACCATCGGGAACAAACCACCGGGACCGCACCGCCGCGAGGGCTATTTACCCTTCATTAATTCTATCTATCTTGAGTACCACTGTCAATGTACCTGCCGTCACCGTCGTCGCCCAGGTCGGCGCCGTTGCCGTTGCCGTGGCCGTAGATGTCGTCGTCATCCGGACCGGCGCTGAAAGCATCCGTCTCCTCTTTTTTTAGGCGCTCCAGGCACCATTCGATGGTGGCGCTCTCCATACCGCGCCGGTAAAGATAGGCGGCCAACTGCTGCAGCTCCCGGCCCGAGAGCTGCTCCCGGCTCGAGAGCTGCTCCTGATTGGAGTGCGAGCGGCGGCTCTGCCGCAGGCGCTTTTTGACCATCTGCCAGGCGATGCGCCGCTCGTCCTCTTCTGTAAAGCCGCGCTCCACCGCTTCTTTGGCCAGGGTACGTTCCACGCCTTTCCTGAGCAGCTGTTCATAAACGGCGGCGGCTCCGAAGCCGGAGCGCTGTTTCAGGCGGGCGACCAAGTTGCGGGCGTAGACCTCATCATTAATATATCCCATTTTGACCATATATTGGACGGCTTCCCGGGCCGCTGTCGCCTCGATGCCTTTTCTGATCAAAGCCGACAAAAGTTCGGCGCCGGACTTCTCGCCCCGAGCCAATAGGCGCGCCGCCTCATGCTTGGCCAAAACGGCGGCCGCTTCCACCAAAAGCTGCGGCAAGAGCCCGGCGCCGATCTCCTTCCCTGTGGAGAGCTGCCAGCGCACCAACACCTCGTCGGGGCAGATAAAAGCTTTGCCCTCCGACAGGCTGACCTGATAGGAGCCGGGCCAGCGCCGGGCTTTTTTAACGGCCGACACGGTAATTGCCCTGTTATTCTCGGTCATCGGCATCAGCCACCGGCTTTTTCTTCCAGATTACGGTAGCCCGGCATCTGCAGACCAAGGCGCTGGCGCACCAGGCGTTCGATTTCTCTGGTCAACTCCGGGTTCTGCCTCAGGAAATCCCGGGTGTTTTCCCTTCCCTGACCCAGTCTGGTCTCGCCGAAGGAGAACCAGGCACCGCTTTTCTGGACGATATCCAGAGCGGAAGCCACTTCCAGGATGCAACCCTCGTTGGATATGCCGCCCTGGTTATAAAGGATGTCGAATTCGGCTTCTCTGAAAGGCGGGGCCACTTTGTTTTTGACCACTTTGACGCGCACCCTGATGCCGACCACATCATTGCCTTGCTTCAGCGATTCCACCCGGCGGACTTCCATGCGTATCGAAGCATAGAATTTCAAAGCCCGTCCACCGGGAGTGGTCTCCGGCGAGCCGAACATCACCCCGACTTTCTCCCGCAGTTGGTTGGTGAAGATGACCGCCGTTTTGGATTTGCTGATGGCCCCGGTGAGCTTGCGCAAGGCCTGCGACATCAGGCGGGCCTGCAAGCCCACATGGGCATCGCCCATCTCCCCTTCTATCTCGGCCCGAGGTACCAGGGCGGCTACCGAGTCGATCACCACGCAATCCACGGCGTTGCTCCTCACCAAGGCCTCGGCGATTTCCAGGGCGCTTTCGGCGTTGTCCGGCTGGGAGATCAGGAGGTTCTCGATGTCTACCCCCAGCCTTTTGGCGTAAATCGGATCCAGGGCATGTTCGACGTCGATCATGGCGGCGATGCCGCCGGCCTTTTGCGCTTCGGCCATGATGTGGGAGGCCAGGGTGGTCTTTCCGGATGACTCCGGACCGTAGATTTCTATCACCCGGCCGCGGGGGATACCGCCCACCCCCAACGCGATATCCAAAGTGAGCGCACCGGTGGGAATCACGTCGACATTAGTGTGTGCCGCCTCCCCGAGGCGCATGATCGACCCCTTACCATGGGCTTTCTCTATCTGCAACAAGGCCATTTCCAATGCTTTTTGCTTTTCATCCATCGACATAGCGCTTCCTTCTTTCTATATCCCTCATGCGGAAGGAGGAGCGAGTTGGGCTGTGAAAAGCGGTGTATATTTCGCCCCGCCGGGCAAAAGCCGGCTGCGGAAGAGGATAATTTTTTCGGCCGGAAACGGCAGCTCCAGCCGGGATCCAGCCTTCTGCCAAAAACTGCTGAGTGCCGGTGGACATTCCCGGCAGCGGGCTATCGTCACATGGGGAGCGAACGGCTTGTCCGGAGGCGGGACCAAGCTTTCCAGCTCCCGCTCCAGCCTGGCGACCAGTGCGGTCAACTGCGGGACCTCGCCGCCTATACCGGCCCACAGCACCCGCGGCCGCCGCCAACTTGGGAAAGCTCCCGTCCCGGAGAGCGAGAGATGGAGAACCTGACAACTATCCGCCGCCGCCTGGCAGGCCTTTTTGATGAGATCCAGCTGCTTCACCGGCACCTCACCCAAAAAGCGCAGCGTCAGATGCAGATTGCCTTCCCCCGTCCACCTGACGCCCGGACCGGAAAAGCCCTTGGCTTCCGACATGAGGGAAGTCAGCTGATGCACCGCCTCATCGCTCAAAGGCACAGCCACAAAAACACGCCACGTTTCCATAGGCACGGCCGGCATGGATGGATTCGACATGAATGCGCGCCTTCCTTCTCATGTCCATTATATAACGAACCTTAGTTCTGTGCCAGCAGTTCTTTCTTAAGCAGCCACAAAGCCGCTTTGACGGCGCTTGCTTTTACTTCCAGCCGCTCCCCGACAAAAACATGTTTTTGCACCTTGGTGCCCGCCGGACCGGCCAGGGCGATATAGGTGGTGCCGACCGGCTTTTCCGGTGTTCCGCCGCCCGGTCCGGCAATACCGGTAATGGCCAGGGCATATGTGCTGCCGTCGTGCCATCTGGCGCCGCCGGCCATAGACGCCGCCACCTCGGCGCTCACTGCTCCGTGGGCAGCGATCAGAGCGCTGGGCACGCCCAGCTCGGCAGTTTTGGCCTCGTTGCTATATACCACCCAGCCCCGCCTGAAATAGGCGGAACTGCCGGGGATATTGGTCAAGCAGTGGGCCAGCAATCCTCCGGTGCAGGATTCCGCCACCGCAATCGTCTCTTCGCGCCTGTTCAGCAATAACGCCACTTCTTCCGCCAATGCGACGCACATCATTCATCCCTCCGGGATCAAAGGATCAAGCTATCAGCCGGCGCACGGTGGTCAGCGTCAGCCAGTGCAGGAAGTTGCTCAGCCCCCCATATTGCAACAGCACCAGGATGATCAGAAAGCCCCAGGGCTCGATCTGCTTCAGCCGGTAGGCGGTGCCTGCCGGCAGAAAGTTGGTGATAATCTTGGCACCGTCCAGGGGAGGTATTGGTATCAGATTAAAGAAAGCCAGCAAGACATTGAGGGTCACCGCGACAGCTAAGAAGCGGATCAGCCACATGCTTCCGGGCACGTCACGGAAGAGATCCATCGTCGATCTGAACAAGAGGGCCAAGACTACGGCCGTAAGGAGATTCATGCCGGGTCCGGCCAGGCTCACCCACATCATGTCCCTCATGGGTCGGCGGAAGTAGCCGGGGTTCACCTGCACAGGTTTAGCCCAGCCGATGCCGGCCAGAATGAGCATCAAGGTGCCGGTGAGCGACAGGTGCTTGAGGGGATTTAAAGTCAGCCGGCCCTCCAGGCGCGGCGTAGGGTCGCCCAACTTCACGGCCACGACGGCATGTGCCAGCTCATGAACGGTAATGGCCAACAAAAAAGCCACTATCTCCTCTATACCCAGCCCAGGCAATTCAGGCCTCCTTTGCATTCGCCGGATTGTCGGGATCGGCAGCGAGTTTTTCCGGTAGTCGACCGGACGGCCCAGCGGCCGCCGATTGTTGTTCCCACTGCATGACCCGCCGCCTGATAATCGCTTCCCGCCAGAACCTGAGCAGGCCTACCGCCAGGGTGAGGAACAGAAACTGCGTGGCTCGGGTCGACATGGGCAGTCCTAAGATATCTTCAAAAACAGGATCGAAAACGCCCAGAAAAGCCGTCAGGGCGACGATCCACCAGCCGCCTATGTACGCTGTGGAGATGGCGTTGATGTCGGGGTTGAGGGCGCGGGTGATATATAAAGCCAGTGTGAGCAAGAGATAATAGGTGGCCGCCACCACCAGGAGGGTGATGATAAGGCCGCCGGCGCCGGAACGAGGGATGGCAATACCTACCCCTGCGAGGCGCGGCATTATTCCATGCCATAAGAAAAGGGACAAACCGGCCAGAAAAAAGGAAGACATGGCCTCGCTTCCGATGCGTCTCAGTATGCCCATTGCGCTCTCCTTTTTATTTGCGTCGCGCCGCACCGGCGGTGCTGATCACTGTTTCAGAAATTGCCTTGCCAGCCGGCCTACTTCCTCGTCCTCTGTGGTTAGCTTGGCCACTTCCTCCATATACCAGGTTTTTAGTTCGCTGTTTTCCACCCGGGCGCCGATGTAATACAAAAGTGTGGCGGTTTTATATGTGCCGTTCAGGGGGACGGCTTGCTCGGTGCCGCCCAACAGGGTTTGCAGTACCTGGAAGACACCGATGGTCTGCAGGCTGCTGGTTAAGGTGTTGAGATATTTCTCGCTTATGTTGCCGTTGTCCAGGGATTGCAGCGCCGACTCCAAGGCGCGCACATTGATTCTAAAGGGCAATACCCCGTCGTCCCAGGGCGTGCTGATCGCCTCTCCGGACACATACTGCCGCCGGAATTCACCGGCCAGTTTCTCCAGAAGTTGGCGGTTTTTATAGAGCCGATTGAAGCTGACCGCCTTGCCTTCTTCCAGGGCTTTGCTGTCTTCCAGGATCCCGCGGGTTTTGTTCTCTATGTTTTGCAATTCCTGCTGCATTTGGGCATCGGCGCCGACCAAGCCGACAAGCAGAGCCATTCTGGTGGCCAGGATGGGACCGTCGGCCTTTTCCGCCTCACCGAGCAGCTCAACGGCGCGCTCAAAACGGTGCCGCCGCACATCGGCTTTGGCTTTCTGCACCGGGTCGCCACCTACCTGCCACAAATAAATGCCGCCGCCCACAATGATAATGCCTATAATGGCCAGCACTGCTGTGATGATGCTTTTTCTGTTGCGGTCTTCTCTCGCTCTTGTTCTTGCGTTCGCTCTCGCTCTCGCCACACGGCATCCCTCCATCTCTTCCTTTTCGCCACCCGGAGAGGCACTCCTTTGCCCGCCCGCCGGCAACTGGAGGTACTCGTGCCATTTTATTCAGTATCTCAGTTATCCAGAAGTTGCGGTTCGGCAGCTTTTTCCAGAGTGATGCCGGCTTCATTCAGGATCAGGCTGGAATTTTTGTCGGGATAGTCGGCGAGGTAGACCACCCGCTTCACTCCGGCTTGTACTAACGCTTTGGCGCAGTCGCTGCAGGGGAAATCGGTGCAGTATAACACGGCACCGTTGCTGCTCACCCCGTTCAGGGCGCATTGCAGGATGGCGTTCAGTTCGGCATGCACCGCCCTGGCGCAGGACTGGCGTCCTTCCTTCGTCACCAGGAGGCAGCCGACATCCAGGCAGTGCGGCGCTCCTCTCACCGAACCGTTATACCCGGTGGCGAGCACCCGGTGTTCCTTCACCAGCACCGCACCCACCCGGCGTCGGGGGCAGGTGGAGCGTTTTGAGGCCAGACGGGCCATGGCGAGAAAGTACTCATCCCAATGCGGACGCTTGTTGGCGGACAAAGGCACACCTTCCCATGCAGAATTTGCAGTTTTTCCACCCTGATGGACCGGCCTAATGGACCGGTTGCAGGCGGAAAGCCAGCTCCAGGGGGCCCATGGTCCAGCAGTCCCGCTTGGCGTAGGCGATCAGCTCCACGGAGCGGTTTTGGGCGGCGATCTGTTCCACGATCATATAAGCGTCGGAAAGCGATACGCCGTCATTTCTGGCATCCAGGGGAAGCAGGCCCTTTTCTATCACCGCCTGGCGCACCTGGGTGGATATAAATAGGTAAAATTCCTCAAATATTTCCGGTGGGCTCATGCGGCCGTCAAAAACCCGCCTGAGCACTACATCGCCGGCATTATAGACTTTCACGTTGCGGATGAGATCGAAATCGGCACTGACCGCTTCCCCGGAGGCCGCGTTCATCGAGACGCGCAGCTGCACGATGACGCTTTGCAGTTCGGGATCGGCAGCGGCAGCATTGCGGATGGCCTGCACCGCTGCCCCGATCAACACCTCGGATTCCACGATTCCCTGATTGGGTATGTAGGCTTCCACTTTCAAGCCCGGGGTGTCGGGATCGGCTTGCCGCACCTTTTCATCAGCTTCGGCCACCAGGGCATTTAGTGTGGCGAGCAATTCGGCGGCGGACAATCCGGTATCCACCACGCAACTCGCCAGCACATCACCTCTGTGATAGCGGATACTGGCCTGCCTCAGCCACAATTGCTGTCCATAAAGCAAGTTGCCTATATTCAGCAAACTCTTGGTGCGCATCTCATATTGTTTGCGCTCTTCCTCAAGCCGATCGCGCTCTTCGATCAGCCTGTTTCTCTCTTCCACCAGGCCGGCGTTTTCCTTTTTCAGTTGATCGTTGCTGTCTTTCCACTCTTTGTTTTGCGCCTCAAGCGCTTCGTTCTCTTTTTGCAGCTCGGAGATGTTGGCGATCAATTGCAGCCGTTGCCGTTCCAGTTGGGACAGATCGTCGTTCTTGGCCGCTACTTCCTCTGAAAGGGTGGTCACCGCCTGGCGCAGCTCATCCAGTCCGAAAAGGGCCTGGCGCATGTTGCTGCTCAACAGCAACATGCTGACCATGGTGATCAAAACGATGATGATGCCGGTGATGACGGTGATGACCCTGGCCGTATAGCGGGGTCTGAGGCCGAAAAGCATGACGCGGCGCCGCCCGGCCAGCATGCCGACGCGGTCGCCCTGATAGGCCGCAAACCCCCCTACAGCTAAAAGGAGAGCAATAAATCCCAGTCCAAAGGTCATCGGCTACTACCTCCAGAAGACCGCCGGCTTTACATCTCCTCAGGGGCCGACATACCTAACAGATAGAGACCATTTTGCAAGACGGTGCGCACCCCCGCCAGGAGGAACAAACGCTCGGCCATAGCGTCGCTGCCCATCACCCGGTGCTGGTGATAGTAACCGTTGAACACGCGGCAAAGCTCCAGAAGATAGCGGGCTAAGGCTACGGGATCCCGGCCGGCTTCACATTGTATTAAGACGTCGGGAAACCGTTCCAGTTCGAAAATCAGCGCGGCCTCTTCAGGGGCGGACAGTTTTTCAAAGCAAAGGCAGGATGGATCCTCTCCAATCTTTTCCACATCTACTCCCTCGGTGCCTGCTTTGCGCAGGATGCTGCACAGCCTGGCATAGGTATATTGCACATAGGGACCGGTGTCGCCGTCGAAGCTTAAGGCGGTCTGCCAATCGAAAGAGATCTCCTTCAGCCGGCTGTAGATGAGAAAGCGAAAGATGATGGCGCCGATGCCGACCTGCTCGGCTACTTTTTCCTTGTCGGGCAGATCCGGGTTGCGTTCCTTGATGATCTCCAGCGAGCGATTGGCCGCCTCGTCCAGCACATCCTCCAGGAAGACGATGGCGCCTTTGCGGGTGGACATGATCATGTCTTGGAATTTTATCAAACCGTAGGCGATGTGCTCATAACGATCCACCCAGGACATGCCGGCTTTTTTCAGCACGGTGAAAATCTGCTGGAAATGGAGCGACTGGCGCACATCGACCACATAGAGGACCAAGGCAGGTTGATATTGCTCCCATCTATATAAGGCGGCCGCCAGGTCCCGCGTGGGATAAAGGGTGGAGCCGTCGCTCTTCAGGATCAGGCAGGGAGGCAGATTATATTCATCAAGGGGAGCAACCGTCGCTCCTTCGCTCTCGACCAGCATGCCTTTCTCCTGCAGAAGCCGGATCACCGGTTCCATTTTGTCCGAATAGAAGGCTTCTCCGGCATAGGAATCAAATTCGATGCCCATGCGGGCATACACCCTTTTGAACTCTTCAATGGAGAGGTGGCGGAATCTTTTCCATAAGGCCAGCGCTTCGGGGTCGCCCTGCTCCAGGAGATGGAAAGCCTCCCTGGCCTGATCCTCCAGTTCCGGATGCTTTTCCGCTTCTTCGTGGAAGCGGATATAAAGCCGCAGCAATTCCTTGATCGGATTGGCAGCCAGAGCCGCTTCATCGCCCCACAGGCGGTAGCCCACGATCCACTGCCCGTTTTGCGTGCCCCAGTCCCCCAGGTGATTCACCCGCACCACTTCATAACCCTGGAAGGCATAAAGCCGGGACAAGGCCTGACCGAGGACGGTGGTGCGCAGCAGGTTGACGGCAAAAGGCTTGGCGATGTTGGGTGAAGAGAAATCTATAACTACTTTCCTGCCCTGTCCGGCACCTGAAGAACCGTAGCGCCGACCTTCGCTCTTGATGGCGGTGAGGACGGAGCGGGCGGCGAGCGGCTTGTTGAGGGTGAAGTTCACATAGCCGTTCAGCGCTTCCACTTTCTCCAGCCAGTCCGGCCGCGCCCTGTTGATCTCAGCCGCCAGATCGGCGGCGATTTTCGCCGGCGCTCGCCTAAATGTGCGGGCCAGGCTGAAGGTGGGAAAAGCCATATCGCCGTAAGCCGGATCCGGGGGTGCTTCCAGGAGGTCGCCAAGGGCCACCTCATCCGGATCCAGGCCCGGGCTCGCCGGCGGCAGCTTCTCTTTGATCAGTTCCGCGATTTTCGCTTTAAATAAGCCCAAGAGAACCCTCCATTTTCTTTTGGCGGTAGCTTGTACCATTACTTGTGTTGATAATAATTATACTATACTTCTCTTCCACGCTTCTCTTCCGCTGATTGTTGCGGCCGGTTTCGTTTAATTTCTTTTTAAAAGCCCGGAAAACATGGATTTGGCGGTGGTGAGAGCTGCTTTGGTCAGCGAGCCGGTCTTCCCCAACGCTCTGTCCAGGGCGGCCAGCACCTGGTCGATCTGTTCCTTGGTGACGATGAGGGGCGGCTCCAGGCGAATAACGTTGGGATTGTTGAGGGTGAAGACGGTGATCACCTGCTCGTCGTTCAACAGAGAGCCGGCCACCATGGCGCCATAATATTCACGCGCCAGTTCGCTGAGCTTCCCGCCGGTCAGCCTGTCTGCCAGGCCTTCCCTTTCCTTGAACTCGATGCCGATGAGGAGCCCGCGGCCGCGCACCTCTTTGATGACCGGATGACGTTCCGCCAGCTTTCTGGTCTGTTCCAGAAAATAGTTGCCCAACTCCGCCGTCCTCTCCGGCAGGCGACGATTTATGATCGTCTCCAGGGCCGCCAATCCGGCGGCACAAGCCAAGGTGTTGCCGCCAAAAGTGGAGGTGTGCAGGGTGGCGTTCTCCATGCCTCCATAGACTTTATCCCAAACCGTCGGCCGGGCGATAACGGCACCGATGGGCACCATGCTGCCGGAGAGCGATTTGGCCAGGCACATGATGTCCGGCACCACATTCTCATGCTCGCAGCCGAATAGTTTGCCGGTCCTGCCAAAGCCGGTCTGCACTTCATCGGCGATCATCAATGCTTCATGTTTGTTGCAGAGTTCCCGCATGGTCGCCAGATAACCGTCCGGGGGCACCTTGATGCCGTTTTCGCCCTGTATGGGCTCTACAATCACCGCCGCCACATCGCCTTGCTGCAGGCGCTTCTCCAAGGCTGCCGCATCGCCGAAGGGAATCTGCTCACAGCCGCTGAGCAGAGGCTGGAAGGGCTTACGGTATTTCTCCCGCCCGGAGACGGATAAGGAGCCCAGCGTCTTGCCGTGAAAAGCACCGTCCATATAAAGAATGGTCGGCTTCCGGCTATAGGCTCGGGCCAGTTTCAAAGCTCCTTCTACGGCTTCCGTTCCTGAATTGCAGAAAAATACCCGCTCCAGATCACCTGGGGTCACAGCGGCCAGGTTGGCTGCCAGCGCGGCGGCGAACGGATTGATGGTCACCTGCAGGATGTTCGGCCGCTCCATGACGGCTTGCAGGGCTTCTATCACTTCCGGGGGATTGTGCCCGAGATTCAGCGCGCCGTAACCGCCGAGAAAGTCTAAGAACTCCCGGCCGTCCTTGTCCCACACGCTTACCCCCTGAGCTTTGGTGAACTGCTTGTCGAAGTTGAGCAAGCCCATCATGGTTACCAAACCAGGGTTGATATATTGGCGGGCGAGCTTCCTCGCCTCATCCCTGGACAATCTCAAAGAATCGGCAAAAGAGATAAAACCCATGAAAACGACACCTCCAACCAGCCTATTATACAACAAAACGACCGGCTGTAGGTTTTCGTGGCTGCCATAAAGTTTACCTGCATCGGCAGCGTATCAATCGGCATGGTCTCTTTCAGGCGGCCGACTCGGGCTTTATTTCGGGCAAGCCTACCAGTTCCCTGAAGCGGCTGCCGCTGATCCGCTCATCGGCCAACAAGGCGGCGGCAGCTTTTGCCAACTGCTCGGCGTGTCGCTCAATTTCCAACACTACGGTCTTTTCCTCACCTTTGATGAGGCGCTGGGTTTCTTCATGGACGCTTTTGGTCGGCACAGTGTCCGGATTTATGGCCCCCAGATCGGAAAGACCGGCTTTGATGAGGCGTTCGGCCAGGTCCACCGCCTGGCGGTAGTCGCCGGCGGCGCCGGTGCTGCGGCTGCCGGTGAAATATTTCTCCGCTACCGCCCCGGCCAGGCATATTCTGATCTGCCCCATCAGATCCTCTTCCGTATAGAGGTATTGATCGTTATCCTCATGGCGGCGGATATAACCCAGGCTCTGCCCACGGGGAGTAACGGTCACCACCGATACTGAGCCGGGCTTCACCAATTCGCTGATGAGGGCATGGCCCACCTCGTGATAGGCAATTCTTTCCAGTTCCTGGTGCCGCAGCCGCCGATCCAGTTTTTCGCCCATCAGGACCTTGTCGATTGCTTCCTTAAAGTCGGCGGCCGTGATGGTCTCCCGGTTTTCCCGCATGGCCAGGATGGCTGCCTCATTCACCATTGCTTCCAGGTGGGCTCCGGAAAAACCGCAAGTCTCCTTGGCCAAGGTGGTGAGATCCACATCGTCATGCAGCGGCCGCCTGCGGGTATGAATTTTTAAAATATGCAGTCTGCCCTCCTGATCCGGCAGATCGACCCGCACCATCCTGTCGAACCGGCCGGGACGCAACAGGGCCCCGTCCAGGAGATCCGCCCTGTTGGTAGCGGCCACCACCAGCACTTTCACTTTTTCTTTATCAGAACCTATGCCGTCCATCTGGACCAACAGTTCGTTCAGAGTTTGGTCGTACTCCAGGTGGCTGGTATGTTTCCCGCGTTTACCGCCCAGCACTTCGATCTCGTCGATGAAGATGATGGCGCTTTTTTTTCCTGCTTTTCCCGCCAGGCTGCGGGCTTCCTGGAAAATCTTCCGCACCCTTTGGGCACCTACTCCGGCATACATTTCCACAAACTGGCTGCCGGACGCGGCCAGATAATAAGAATCCGTGAAACTGGCCGCCGCTTTGGCCATGAGGGTCTTCCCCGTCCCAGGCGGACCGACCAGCAATATACCTTTCAGCGGACGAACGCCAAGCCTGGCCGCCTGTTCAGGCCGCCGCAGCAGTTCCAGGGCTTCCCTGAATTCCCTTTTCGCCTCTTCCTGTCCACCGATATCGGCGAAGGTCACCTGGCCAGGGGCATTTTTCTGTTCCGGACCGCCCAGGACTTCAAATTTTCGTCCCATCTCCTTGCCGTAGACGAGGAAGCGCATGAGAATGAGGATACCGGCCAAAAAGATGACGGGCGTCACATCATAGCCGCCGGCCAGCGCATAGACCAACAAAGCTGCCGTACTGCCGATGGCGATCTCTTTCACCACAACCTCACCACCTTTGCCGGTGTCGCTGCTGACGATGCCGATGGTGTCGCTGCCGGTGCCACTGCCGCCGCCTTCGCCGACGCCGTCGCTACCGCTGCCGGCGCTCCGGCGACGATCATTGGCCGTGGGATCACTTCGAACAGCATGTGTTCGCCATTTTCCAAATGGATGAAGACCCGCCCCAATGTGACGACCACTTTGTAATCGGTAAGGGATTCTCCGGCCACCACGGTGTCGATTTCTTCCTTCATAGTGGTGAACATGCCGGTAGCGATGCCTTCATATACATGAAAGTGAATGCGGTATAGCACTTCGGATAATTCCGCACTACGGTTATCTTGGATTTTTACCTCGCGAAAAGACGAGCCCAGTCTGGTCTGTCCCAGCTTTTCCACATTGTTGTAGACCTCTATCAGATCGGCTCCTGTCTCCGGGATGACGACGATATCCTTGGTTTTCCCGGAAGATACCACCATCGCTTCAGCAACTCCGGGTTGTCCCTGGATCTCCTGCAGCAGGGGGTCGGCTACTCTCATCTGGTAATACAATCTACCCCCACCGAAAGACAAGGCCAAAGTGACGACAAAGGCCAAGAGGATAATATGTATTCTATTATCTCCCATGGCCTGAAACACTCCCATCGTAAAAAGTAATAGCAGTTATAATAGTAATGTCTAGCAATGTCGCTCTCAGCCGGGTTCTCCGGCTCTGCAAAGCCCCGGCTGTCACCAATTATAACATAAGGCCAGCTAGAACGCTTGGCCTTAGTTGCCGGCAAATTCTGTTAGTGCTGTTCCGGTGCCAGGTAAACGTCACCCCGCCGGCCCCATCATATCCAGGCTTAGATCCTCCTGCCTGAAAATCACTAATTCCTTTCGGTGCAGATCTGCTGCTTGATTCTATCCAGCTGCTTTTGGTCCCTGACTGGTGCCCGGCGGTCATATTGTTGGAATGGGAGGCGGTAAAAATATGGAAAAAAAACAAAACCCCGGCTCAGCAGAGACGGTTCAAGGCATATGGGTATTATTTTGCCAGGGGGGCAGCCCCGCGCTGAATCACGGAGTCTCCGGAAGGTATCCCCCTGGCCTGCTCGCTAACCCTTGCCAGCACCTGCTCAATCCCCTGCATCTAGCACAAGGCGGGCGGAGATAATGCCGATAAAGGCGCCGGCCACTACATCGCTCGGCCAATGCCTGGCCAGCACCACCCGGGATAGACCCATCACTGTGGCATAACCATAATAGAGCCAAGAGCGTTTGGGGTCATGATGGGCCAGCACTGTAGCCAAGGAGAATGCCGTGGCCGTATGGCCGCTGGGCATGGAATGGTAGGCATCGTCAAAGCTCATACCGGTGAAGCGGCCCCGGCTGTTCTCCGTGTCGGGACGTTCCCGCCCCAGCAATACCTTACCCACATTAACAGCCGCCTGAGTCAGCAATACCGATTTTATGGCATCTATACCGGTCTCTTCATCAGCCAGGTATATCCCTCCCAGGGTGAGGGCGACCCCTGCGGAGTAACCGACATTATGTAACAGCCGGCTGCTACCCAGCACCACCGGATTTTGCCAACTCTGCAAGGAGGATGATATAGCCTGATCATAGCTCAGCGAAAGAGAGAAAATGGCTGCTCCGGTCAATGCTTCCTCCGCAGTGACCACCGGCCCGGCGGATACCGGTGCCGTCCAGGATATGAAGAAAAGACTACAGAGGAGAATTGCTGGCAGGGCTGCCGGAAGGGCATTGCGAATCAGGGCGCGGCATACCTTCCGGGTGCGTGATGTGTCCGACGAGGCCGGTATAACCGGTAGAATTTCCATGTATGTCAAATGCTGCCACCTCCTTATGAAGAAGGTTTTTCTTCACCTGCTGCGCCCTTCCTGCCATATGTCCGATAGCACAAACTTCCTGCTCATCAAGGCATAACTGGCTAATGTAAAGTAAATCTTACATGGCAGGAGGTATCCGTTAATGAAAGCAACCGGTATAGTCCGGCGGATTGATGATCTTGGCCGCATTGTCATCCCGAAAGAGATCCGCCGCACGTTACGCATTAGAGAAAGAGACGCTCTGGAGATCTTTACCGATCGTGATGGAGAGGTGATTTTAAAGAAGTATTCCCCCATTGCCGATCTGGAGGACTTTGCCCAGGAGTACGCAGATTCGCTCTTCGAATCCACGGGCCATGTGGCGGTGATTGCCGATCGTGATACCTACATAGCCGTGGCCGGTGTCGGCAAGAAGAATTTCATCGGTCGTCCGGTGGTCGACGAGCTATCCGATTTGATGGAAGAACGGCGGGCATGGAGCTCTTTTTCCACCGACCGCAAGCTGCCGGTGCCGGGATTTGAAGATGCCCATCAGATCATGGTGCCGATCATCCATGAAGGCGATGTGGTGGGTTGCGTGCTCCTGTTGTCTAAAGATAAGCCCATGGGCGATCTGGAAACAACGCTCTGTCAGACGGCGGCAGATTTTCTCGCCAAGCAGCTAGGTTGATGAGATGAGATGTTGACGACATTGATGGGACGCTGAGTTGATGGGATGTTGATGGGATGTTGATGGGATGTTGATGGGACGTTGAGGGACTCTTGCCGGCTCTCTTGCCGGCCGGCTGTGTTGGCAGCATCTCGCCAAGTACATTAAAAATATAGCGATTTTCTATGTGTCTCTACCAATTTATGCATAAAAGGGCGGGTTCTTGAACATAGATTTAATAAGAGTTCGCTCATATGCAATGGAGGAGGCATCATACATGAACGAAAAACAGCGGTATTACGCTAATTTGGAACGGCAGCAGGCTGCGGAGTCCTTTCTGCGTCAGCAGGGATTGCCCCGCAGCGGCAAGGGGGATGTCGACCCGGTCGAAGAGCTGTATGCCGAGATGGGCCAGCGTACTTTCGCCGCCTTTCAAAACTGTTTGGACTGGCTGGCGAACATCGGTGGCAGAAGGAGCGAGTTGGAAGGCGGCGCTGATAGAGAGCGCCTTGAAGAAGCGGTGACGAAAGCGGTCTCAACCTGCCTGAAAGACCTGACCCAGGATCTGGCCACCGTGAAAGAGCAGTTTGGTAAATTGGAAACCATGATGAGCAACCTGGAAGCCGGTATCAGGCGCATCGACAAGTATACATTGGAGGCGTTTCGCCAACTCTCGGAGACCAAAGCCGAAGTGGAAGCCGGACAACAGGCTCTAGTTGCGGGTAAAGCCGCATCCGGACGGCGGATGGCCCGGGAGGATGCCCGCCGGATGGCTCTGGAGGCGGCCCGGAGGATGGCGGAGAATAACAAAACCCTCTCCCTGGCGGCCATTGCCCGTGAAGCCGGCCTGAAGTATGGCCAAATCGTTTACGCCTTCGGCAACAAAGATAATTTCTTCAGCGAACTGCAGAGAGAAATGGAAATGATGACACCCGGTTCCGGAGAGGAAGCCAACGAAGAATCCGCACAGGAGGCGGTGGCCGGCGGCGAGATCATATCCGCCTCATAATGTGAACTAAAGAGTGAAACAAACCGTGGCGAAGGTAATCTGTTGCGCCTTTTGGTCGGCCGGGCGGCAAAGTGGCTCACCCATTTTCGCCCCCGGCTATTTTTATCTTGGCTAAGTGGTTTCCTTGAAGTAGCCCTGGGCGTTTATAAAGTAATCCACACCAGACCAAACCGTCAGCACGGTGGCGATAAAGACGAGCCATGACGAGCCGGGCATATTTATCAACAGCGCCGAGATGGCCACCACTTGGCTCACCGTTTTTAATTTGCCGAGTTTGCCGGCAGGAATGATGGCTCCTTCGCTCGCCGCCAAGAGACGCAACCCGGAAACGGCGAATTCCCTGCCGATGATGATCACCGCTACCCAAGCCGACATTTGCCCCAAATCCACCAGCGCCACAATCGCTGAGGAAATCAGGAGCTTATCGGCAATCGGGTCGATCAACTGGCCGAATTTTGTCACTTCACGGCGGGCCCGTGCCGCATAGCCGTCCAAGCCGTCGGTCACGGCAGCCAATATAAACACCACTGTGGCCCAGTAGGCGCCATATGGTACATTTTGCAACAACAGGGTCAGGAAGACCGGTACCAGAAATATGCGAATAAGGGTCAGGGTCGACGCCAGATTCATCAGCTTTTTACCCCTTGCTTAAGAGACCCTCGCTCCTCTGACGCCAACTTCTTCTCTTTCCTCTCTGCCTCTCCTTTCCCTTCCCTTTCCCCTTTTCCCGGCTCTCTTGTTCCGGCTTCGGCATAGAGGTCGTACACCCGGGCGCCGGTGACGGTCGCCTTTACTATCTGTCCGGGTTGAAGCCCCTCGCCTTTCAGATAGGTGATGCCGTCGACGTCGGGGGCTTGATACCGGCTGCGGGCGGCCCAAATTCCCTGGCCCCGGCCTTGGTCCCGGCCAAGCGGTTTCTCCACCAATAACTCCAATGGTTTTCCGATCAGCTGTCTGTGATGCCGGCGGACTATATCCCGCTGTATTTGCATGAGACGGCGGTATCTGTCCTCTTTTACCTCCTGATCGATCTGATCCGGCCGGGAGGCGGCCGAGGTGCCTTCTTCAGGTGAATAGGTAAAGACGCCGACGTGATTGAAACGTTGCTCTTTGACAAAGGCGCATAATTCCTGAAAGTCTTCCTCCGTTTCTCCGGGGAAGCCGACTATAAATGTGGTGCGCAGCGCCACTCCAGGCAAAAGCCGGCGGAAATTGTCCACCAGCCGCCCATAACTCTCTCCATCGCCCCGCCGTCCCATCAGGCGCAACACCCGGCGGGAGGCATGCTGCAACGGCAGGTCGATATATGGGCAGATAGCCGGTTTCTCGGCCATCACCTCGACGATGCGCTCAGATATACTTTCCGGGTGGGCGTATAGCCATCTCAGCCAGGCATCCTTCCCGCAGAGGTCGGCCAGTTGCGCCAGCAGATCGGCAAAACGGCTTTCCCCATAGAGATCGGTGCCGTATCTGGAGGTGTCCTGGGCGATGAGGATGATCTCCTTGACCCTGGCGGCTAGCAACCGCTCCGCTTCGGCTAAAATGGATGCCGACGGCCGGCTGCGGTAGGCCCCGCGCAAGGAGGGGATGATGCAATAGGCACACCGGTGGCTGCAGCCTTCGGCCACTTTTATATAAGCCGTCCAGCCGCCCGAGGAGAGGAGGCGCGGCATGGTGTGATCATAAATAAAAGAAGAAGGATCACCGAGATAAACCGGGCGTTCTCCGGCCAGGGCGGCTCTGATGACCTCCCCCACCTGCCGGATGTCCGCCGTACCCATCACCCCGTCCAGCTCCGGCATCTCGGCCAAAAGCTGGGTACCATAACGGTTGCTCAGGCAGCCGGCGACGATCAGGGCACGGCAGCGGCCTTTATCCTTATCTTTATATTCGCTCATCTGCAACAGGGTATCTATGGCTTCCTCGGAGGCTTTCTGGATAAAGGTGCAGGTGTTGACCACAATGACCTCGGCTTCTGCCGGATCGGCGGTGATTTCAAAGCCGTCTTCTTTCAATAAACCTAAAATAACCTCGGAGTCCACGAGGTTTTTGGCGCAGCCAAGGGAGACCACGCCCACTTTAACCGGTTCTGCATGCATCAAGCAACCCACCACGAATCGGTTTGGAAAAAGCGCTGGGGAACACAAATGACGCAATTACCAATGATGCTTTTACCAAGGAGAGGAAAAAGTGGTGGACCCGAAGGGATTCGAACCCTCGACCTCCGCGATGCGAACGCGGCGCTCTCCCAGCTGAGCTACAGGCCCATATGCATATACCATCCACATGCTCCACATGCCCAAGCACGTTACCATGAATTATAACATTCATTTGCCCGGCCGCCAAGTCCTATTGTGAGGATTGTATGGATTGTGAGGGGAGCGAGGGGACTGCGGGGAGTGATGGGAGTGAGGTACGTGACGAGCCGGAGTAGAAAACTACCTCCAACTGGTGCAGAGGACCGCCCCAGGCCGTCGGCCGCACATTATGCCAGCCCTGCCGCAGCAAGGTGTAGATATTTTCGTTGGCCGTGAAGATGACGGGCAACTCTTCGGCCACTATCCGCTGCGCTTCGTCATATAACTCCTTGCGCACAGCCGGCTCCGTCGCCGCTCGCCCCAGGTGGAACAGCTCATCAAGCCGCTTCTCCCAGGCGGCCTGTGCCGGGGAGCGGCCGAGGTTCCACCAGTGCATGCTGCCTCCTGAGGTCCAGATGTCGGCAGTGCTGTCCGGTTCAGGATCACCGCCGGCCAGGCTGATGATCAGGCAGTCCCAGTTTCGTCCGGAAAGCAGCTTTTCCGTCATCTCTCTGTAATCCACCAGTTGTAAATCCACATCCATTCCCAGCCGCCTTAAATCCTCCACCAATATACTGCCCAATATCTGCTTGGCTTTATGGCCGGCATTGGTGGTGATGGTAAATTTCACTGCCCGTCCGGCGGCATCAAACAGCCGGCCGTCTTCCCCATGATAGAAGCCGGCGCTTTGGAGCAGATGGCCAGCCAGTTCCGGCTGATATGGATAGCGGCGCACTTCCGCGCAGTGAAATGCTTTATTAGTCTCGTTGAACATGCTCCACTGCGGCGTGCCCCGGCCGTTCCAGGCCGCTTCGATCAGCGCTTCCCTGTTCACGGCATGTGCCACTGCCTGGCGAAAGGCCTGGTTGGTGAACCAGCTCAATTGCGGCGCCGGTACGAAGCGTTTGTTTTGGTTGAAGACTATCATCAGCCAAGCTGGACTGGGACCGGCAGCGAGCACCTGGTAGGCCTGGGGATCCAGGCCGGAGATAAAGTCGTCGAGTTCGCTGCCGCGTATGGAGAAATAGTCAACCAAGCCACGCTGGAAAAGCTCCCTCTCCTCACTCAGCGTGCCGACGATCTGCAGGGTGAATTTGGTAAGATAAGGCAGTCTGTTCCCGGCGGCATCAGTTTTCCAGTAACGCGGGTGACGCAGGAGTTCCACCTTTTGACCCGGCTCGTAGCGCACCAGGCGGAAAGGGCCGGTACCGATCACGGCAGCAGTTGAAGTGTGCGCTCCCCACATCTCCATGAAGCGTCCCTCCCGCCAGGCGGTCGCCAAGAGGTGCCTGGGCACAATTTTGAAAGTCAGGCGGCGCAGGAAAGGAGCGTAGGGTTCGGGCAAGTGGAAAACGATTGTGTAGTCGTCGGGGGCCTCATATTTCACCGGCATCTTGTTGACCGAAAGCAGCTGGCGGGGGGGGGTGGGAATGCCGTGGTCATGGATCACGTCCAGAGTGAAGAGCACGTCGGCGGCCGTAAAGGGCTGATCATCGTGCCATACCACTCCCCGCCGCAGATGGAAGGTCCAGGTGCGACCGTCGGTGGAAATATCCCAGCTTGCGGCGAGAGCCGGTTCCACTTCTCCGGTGAGAGCATTCACTTCCACCAGGCCGTCAAAAACCCAGTCCAGGATGGTATTGGCTGTGAGGTCGGCGGCGATCACCGGATTGAAAGTGCCGGGGTCGCCGAGCACCGCTCCGGTCAACTCTCCCCCATAGCGGCCGGTTTCATAACCATATACCACCTTGGGCTGGGGTATGGGCTCGGGGGGTGTGGTAGTGGCAGCTGAAGCAACTGCTGAGGTTGCGGTTGCTGCGACTGGCGCTGCGGTTGCGCCGGCCGGCGAGCCCACCGAGCATACCATTAAATTTACCAATATCATTACGGCCAACAAGCGCCAGATAAGAGCGATTCTCATCAAGTCGTGCATTCCGGTCCCCTTAGCCACAAGCATAGTATACCTTGGTATATTTTGCTAAGCTGCGTATACATTGGCTGTCTGCTATTTAATTCCTCCTCACCCAGAAGGCATGGACAACACCGGCTGCGGCTATGCTAGCTAAGTGTGAGTTGTTTGTGGGGGGGCTTTGGTGTTTTGAGTGTCACAGTGAAGGTAAAAGACGAGGAGATTGTGCTTCCGGATAAAAATGAGGTACCGCTGCGCCTTTTTCCCATCACCGTTCCTCTGCTTTCCTTCCGGTACGAGGACTATTTTCGTCCGTTGCCTGAAGAGGAGTTTACTCCCCCATGGCCGGTCACGGAGCATTTCGGCCTCTCCTTGTCCCTGACGGCGGCCAGGGAGATGCTGGCCCACATCGAAGAGCGCCGGCGCTCCTCTCTCATCTGGTATCGTCTGGCTTGCCGGGCGTTGGCTCTTTCCATCAACAAAGGCGGAACGGATCTCTTGATCATTCCCAACCTGGCGGACCGTTGGCGCCGCCACGGTTTCATTTTTTATCCGCGCCAGCTGGCCGTGGTCAGGCGGGTGGTGCATGAGATGGACGGGCGGGCTATCCTGGCCGATGAGGTGGGTTTGGGGAAGACTATCGAAGCAGGAATGATCATTAAGGAATATATGCTGCGCGGCCTGGTGCGGCGGGTGCTGATCCTGACCCCGGCCGGCTTGTGTTGGCAGTGGTATATGGAATTGAAGGAAAAATTCGGCATAGCCGCCTATCTGCAGAGGAGCGAGTATGACTGGGAGCGGTGCGATGTGCTCATCGCCGGTCTGGATACGGCTAAGCGCCGGCCGCATTGTGACATCATCTGCAACCTGACTTATGATCTGGTGGTATGCGACGAAGCACACAAACTGAAAAACAGCAGGACGCGCAATTGGCAGTTTGTGAATAAAATAAACAAAAAACGCTTTCTAATGTTGACAGCTACGCCGGTGCACAACGACCTGAGGGAATTGTACAACATGATCACCCTGCTTAAGCCGGGTTGGTTAGGTACCTATGAGCAGTTCGTCAAAAGGTATGTGGAAGACAAACGCCTGCCCCGGGAGACTCCGGAATTAAAGAAGCTGCTCAGCCAAGTGATGATCAGAAACCGGCGGGGCCCGCATTCCGTGGAGTTCACCAGGCGGCATGTACACCAGGTGGAAGTGCATCTGGAGCAGGAAGAGAGCGAATTGTATCGGAGCGTCTCAGCCCTGTGGCACTTGCCCGCAGCACCCTCCGCCGCCCTCTTCACCCTCAACCCGCTTACCTTGGTCACCTTGCAGCGGGAGCTTTGCTCCAGCCCCATGGCGCTCACCTTTACCCTGAAAAACATCCTGGCGCAAACCAGGGATCCTTACCTTACCTCAGTGCTGCAGAAACTTCTTGTGCAGGCCGAATCCTGCCCGACCTGCAGCAAGGCGGAGCGCCTGGTGGAGACGCTGAAGAAAATCGGCGACCAGACTTTGGTTTTCACCGAATACCGCGCCACCCAGCAATATCTGTGCCGACGGCTGGAGCAAGAAGGCTTTGCCGTACTGGCCTTCGACGGCTCGCTCTCCAACAGCCGCAAGGAGTGGATCAAAGAGCTTTTCCGCACCAGAGGTGAGGTGCTGGTCAGCACGGAAGCCGGCGGTGAGGGTTTAAATTTCCAGTTTGCCTGCCATATCGTCAACTACGACCTGCCGTGGAATCCTATGCGCATCGAGCAGCGCATCGGTCGTGTCCACCGCTTGGGACAGACGCGGGACGTGCATATATACAACATGAAGACCTTGAACACCATTGAAGAATATATCATCTATCTCCTGCACGAGAAGATCAATATGTTCAATATGGTGATCGGCGGCCTGGAAGGCATCTTGCCAAGGTTGGGCGGCGGTGCCGGCTTTGAAAAAATAGTCTATGACATATTGAGCTCATCGGCGGATCAAACCGAGATAAGAAGGCGGTTTGAGCAACTGGCGGAGCAGTTTTCCGCCCTCCTCTCCGAGGAGCGGGATAAGCAGCAGAAGATGGAGCGCTGGTTAACTTGGTAGCAGGTAAGCCGCAATATGAGGATGCACCGGGAGACGCCGTCAGGCAGTTTATAACCGAATATTTCCGGGCCCTCGGCGCCGGGATGGGGACAGAAGGTCAACTTTTGCGGGTGGAATTGACAGCGGAGCAGTTGTCCGTCCTGGAAGGACGCCAACCTCTGCATCCGGCCTTTCAGCCGCCGGATCAGTCCGGACTGACGGTTATATATCTGGCGTTCACCGAGGAAGCCGCTCAGGAGGACAAACGGGCGGAGTTGGTGTGCAAAGGCAGCTACAGGTTGACGCAAATGCTGTCTTCAGCCCGCCGCTTGGGGCGTTTTTCCCGCTTTACGGTTTGTCCCGCCGGATGTAACGCCTCTGGTGATGAAGTTTATAAACCATATTTATTGCTGCATATGGTCGTCACCTGCGAAGGGCGTAATGGCGACGAGCGCCTTTATGCCCTGGGCATCGACCTGACCGGCGGTGCTATTTGCCCGGGTCTGGCTGCCCTTTTGGATAGCCGCACTTTGGTGGAGACCCCGCCCCGCCACTGTCTGCCCAGGCAGGTGGATCTGGAAGAAGCCATGGATAAAGCCTGTCGCTACATCGCTGCCGTAATGGCCAAAGAGGATGACGGCTGGGCCAGGGAGTCGCTCCTGGCGCTGGAGGCCGAACGCTTTTTGCTACACAGTTATTATGCCAAAAACAAAATACAAATGGCCGACCACACCGGCAGCGATGACCACGCCGGCAGCGATGACCACGAAGGCGGCGATGGCCACGAAGGCGGCGAGAGCGATGACGACAGCCATGACGGCGGATATCGCCGGCGCCTCATGGAGCTGGAGAAGCTTTACCGGCCCCGGGCGGTCGCCAGGCCGGCTTTATGCGCCCTGGTTTTTGTGCCTGTTGGTGACTTGCAGGCGGGTGATCTGTTGCCGCAGGCGAATTTCTAGATTTTCCGGGAGCGGTTCGGCCGGACGGCGCTCGATCAGCTCTTCGCTCTCCACCGGCGGGGCGGCACCTCCGGCTCTCCCAGCCCCACCGGCAGCCGCAGTTCCTCCGGCATAGGCTTTTTTCCCGGCTTTGACCTGCGGTACATACGGGCGCTCCAGCAAGGCGTGCAGGATGACCAGCGCTGCTTCTTTGTCGGGAATGCGGCCTTTGGCTTCGCTGTCCACTTCTATGCCGGGAAATGGTGGCACCGGCGCCCCCACACAGGAAGGACAGCCGTCGGCGCAGGAGCAATCCAGAATCAGCCGGCAGCAGGCGGCCAGGACTTCTTCCACCAGTTCATAGGCCTTCTGGGCGAATCCCGCGCCTCCTTTGTATCTGTCGAACACGAATAAAGTAGGCACCCCGGTGTTGGAGGAATCGACGGCGGTACCGATATCCGAAGGGTCGCACATGGCAAAAAGTGGCAGCACCTCACCGATCACATTGGCCACTCCGGCCATACCTTCCGACGGTACCAGTCCGGCCGCCCGCACCTGGCGGAAGGCTTCAAGAGACGGCGAGAGCCACATGGCGCAGGTGTCGAAGACGATAGGCGGCAGGTCGATGCGGCCGAAGCCCAGACTGTCGCGGTCGGCAAATTTCACCTTTTTATACATATAGGTGATATACGTGACATCCACATCGCCGAAACTCACCCGGCTCTTCCGCCACTCTTTGGAGAGTTCCTCCGCCTGGATGCGCACGCGGCGATCGGTGATCGACTGGGTATAGTAGTCGGGGTCGACGCGATGGACATAGGCGGCTTTCTCCGCGGTGTCCAGCTTGGAGACAAAATACGGCTCGCCGTCGTGCAGGTAGATGGCTTCGGTGTAAAGCTGGGTGAAGGCCGTCAGCTCGCAGGTGGAGCCGATAGCCACATTTTTTCCTTCCGTGGTGTCGATGATTGTATAAGTGTCGTCCCCGGCGGTGCGCAGACTGAAATCGTCGGCGGGAAAGCCCTTACCTACCCAATACCAGCTGTTACCCCGCCTTACGATCTGGTGCAGGTCCAGCAATAGTTCCACCAGCGCCGGCGCCATGGGACCGAATTCCTCTTCTTTATCCACTCGCAGCGGCAGTTCGAATATGGCTGCCCGGAGGTGATTCAGCGCCACATAAGGATTATCCGGGTCGACGGTGGCGTGTTCACAGCTGCTCTCGAAGAAATAATGGGGATGCATCATCAAATACTGATCGAGCGGGGCGTTCTGGGCAATGAAGACCACCAGGGCATCATCCCCGCCCCGGCCGGCTCTTCCCGCTTGTTGCCAGGCGCTGGCGATGGAGCCCGGAAAACCCACCATCAGGCAGGCATCAAGGGAGCCGATGTCGATGCCCAGCTCAAGAGCGTTAGTGCTGGTCACGCCCAGGAGTTCTCCCGAGAACAGCTGTTGCTCGATACGGCGGCGTTCGGCCGGCAGGTATCCGCCCCGGTAGGCTCTGATGGCCCCGGCGAGCGTGGGGCTCAGGCGCTGCAACTCCTGACGGGTGTAGCGGTAAAGCAGCTCCACACCGATGCGGGTCCTGCTGAAAGCGATGGTGGGATGCCTGGCTTTGATCAGCTCAGTCATCAGCACCGTAGCTTCCGAGAAAGGGCTGCGCCGCTCCATCGTCTCTCCGAAGCGGGGCGGATTCCAAAAGGCGAAATATTTCCGGCCCCGCGGCGAGCCGTCGTCGTCGATCACCACAACCGTCTCCCCGGTCAGTTTTTCGGCTAGCTCTTTGGGATTGGCTATGGTGGCCGAAGAGCAGAAAAACTGCGGGTTGGAGCCGTAGTGTCGGCATACCCGCTTTAGGCGGCGGATGACGTTGGCTACGTGGCTGCCGAATATGCCGCGATAGGTGTGGATCTCGTCGATGATGATCCAGCGGAGAGAGGCGAAAAATTCCCCCCAGCCGGCATGATTCGGGAGGATCCCGGAATGCAGCATGTCGGGATTGGTCAGGATGCAGTTGCCTTCCGATTTCAGCCGGCGGCGAATTGCCGGAGGGGTATCGCCGTCATAGGTGCCGGCGCACAGCGGCAGATCGGGACATAACTCCTTCAGCTGCAGGAGCCCGCGCAGCTGGTCCTGAGCCAAAGCTTTGGTGGGAAAAAGATAGAGCGCTTTCCCGCCGGCGTCCTGCAGGAGCCCTTCCAGTACAGGGAGGTGATAGCAGAGCGTCTTGCCGCTGGCGGTGCCGGTCACCACCACAAAATGCCGGCCTTCTCTGGCCAAATCGACGGCGAGCGCCTGATGGGAGTAAAGCCGGTTGATGCCGATGCCGGCCAAAGCCTGAGCTACCGGTTCCGGAAGCGGTTGTGCCGGCGCCTGAAAGACGGCCTGTCGAGTCGGTAACACCTCCAGGTGGACCAGTTGCCCGGCATATTGCTGGTGGGCTGTGATGCGGTTTATAAAGGTGCCGACATCCAAGGCGCGTCCCCCGTCAAATATAATAAACTGAACAATCGCTCATATATTCGGCGCGGGATGGCTTATTTCCTATTGCCTATTGCCTTTTGCTTCCGGCCCGTTAACTGTAGGCTCGTTAGATCAGGAAGGGGGGGTGTTGGCCGGCCGTCGCTCGGCGTCAACCGCCGGCACACCTCACAATAGGTGGCTGAGCAGGTGTGACAGATATATAGCTCATCAAGTTGACGGCGACCGGCGCTGAAGTCGGCTCTGGCACCGGTACTGGTGCCGGTGCCGGCACCGGTGGTCAGGGGACAGGTGATCAGGCAGGAATGACAAATATAGGCCTGACATAGGTGACAGCGGCCGGCAGCACAAGCGGCGCATACCGGGAGGCCGCAGCTTGGGCAACGACCTTGGCACCGGGAGCAGACCAGATGGTCGCAGGCACACCAAGAGGCTTCATCAAGGTCGCCGTCACAGACCTCACAGGCCACATCGATCAGCTTGTCGCGCCAGATGTCGTATATCCCCGAGAATTCTCTCGCTCTGCTGCCGTTGTCCGGAGATGCTTGTGACAGGTGCAAGGTGAATTGCAACCGGGGTACCCTTATGGCCGCGATGGCGATCAGGCAGGCTTCCAGGCGGACGGCATACCCGGCGGCCAGTTCATGCAGGCGCCGCTCTTTCTCTTTTTCCAGGGACGACAAGCCCTCCTGGCACTCTTGCTCCAGCTCCTGGGCCATCGCTTTCAGCTCCTGCAGCCGCTTGTGGCAGGTCAGCTGATCATCGTAGCTGTGGGCCAGGTGAGCCCGCACGGAAACCCCGGCCATGCGCCGGAAAAGGCGGCGCAGCGGTTCAAGCTGTTCGGCGGCCAGATCGCGATAATAGGCCTCCAGGCGTTCCCTCTCCGCCGCCATGCGCCCGGCCGCCGCTTCTCTGAATGCTTGAGCCTTGGCCGCTACCAGCTCACTTAAGTGGGATCCGGCTTGTTTATACAACCTAAGTAGGCTATAGGCTTCCCTGGGCAGGTCATCCGTCGCCCGGGCCAGGAAGGAGGAGAGCGGCACCGGCTCCAGGCGAGCGAGTGGAGACACTTTGGCGACGGTGCCGGTGCTTTTAGGCTTTTTTCCGGCCTCGGCCTTGTCAGGTGCCTCAGTCTTATCCGGGGCCGGCCCCCTGCTTCCTTTGGCAGCGCCGGTTCCTTCCAAAAGGGTAGGCAGTCCTGACAGAGGAGGAGTGAAGGAGACGGCGGCGTTCAGGTCGACCAAGGTGTCGGGGGACTCGGTAATAGGATCCATCAGCACCGGCACAATCATCTCCTCTTTTTCGTCGGCGATGAAAGAGACGCGAAAGATGAAGAGCACCTGCTGATGATGCACCAGCTTTCTGCTGTGCCACTCGGCCAGGCCATTTTTTATATTGAGGCGGGTGAAAGTCCGGCAAAACCGGCGATAAGCGGAATCCGGCTGAATATTGCCGGAGCTTTCCTCTATTGCCGCATCCTCCGGCAGAGCGGAGTATGGGCGGGTCATGGCCATGTTCACAAATCCTGGGTCAAGGCCCGACGAAAGGAGCAGGTGACAGCCTGTACCTCTGGAAGCCGCCAATTCCAGCATGCGCTCCAAAAGCGGGGTGCCGTAAGTGACATAATAAGCACCTGCCGGCACCGGGGGGCTAAAGACGATATGCAACTCCCGCGGTACCCCCAGCTCTGCAGCCAGATCGGGCGGCAGGTGAGCGTAAATGGGCTGACAGGCAACGCCAATGCTGCCGCCGCCAATGCTGCCGCCGCCAAGGCTGCTGCGGCCGGTTCCCCCGCTCGTCCCGGCCTTATTCGCCCCGCCGCTATGGAGCTCTGCGCCGAGGTTTCTGAGGAAGCGTATGGTAAAGGCCCGGATTTGCGCCGCGGCCCGCTCCACCTGGTCTGCAACAGTAGCCTCCAATTTACCTAGCAAGCCTCCAAATATCAAGCCTCCAGATAAACAGACCGGCCGTCAGGCGAAAAAAGCTGCATGTTTAGCTGCCTGACATTTTCATAGACCCGGCAGGCCCTCTCCAGTTCCTTTCCGAAAGCCTCCAGGCGGGCCCGCAGCTCTTCTTCATCCCGGGACTCCAGCGCCAAATGGGCCAAAAGCTGCTCATAGGAGCCGGGCAGATCGGCGAGGATCTGCTCCAGTTCCCCGATCACCAGGTCGAACATGCCCAGCTTTTGCTCCAGGAGATAGAGAATATATGATTCCATCGTGCCTTCGGTGGCCAGGTTGACCACCATCACATCGTCCTTTTGCCCCAGGCGGTGGATGCGCCCGATACGTTGCTCCAGGCGCAGCGGATTCCAGGGCAGATCGTAGTTAAGCAACACCCGGCAAAACTGCAGGTTCCATCCTTCACCCCCGCACTCCGTGCTGAGCAAAAGGCGGCCGTTCTTCCTGAAACGCGCGACGGCCTGCTCCTTTTCGGCAGCGCTCAAGCCGCCGTGGATCAATTCCACAGCCCATCCCGCCCTCCGGCAGGCGGCGGCCACCTCCTCAAGGGTGGTGCGGAATTCGGTGAAAATGATGGCCGGCTCGGTGAGCTTTTTGACAAAATCCATGGTCCAAACCAGCTTGGCCGGTGGGCCTGGCGGCAGGCAAGCCAAAAGTCGGCGGCAGCGCTCGGCCGGCAAAATGGAGGACCGTCCGGCCTTGACCAGACCAGTCAGGGTTTTGGCCGCCGTTTGCGGATGGCTGCACAATTCCCTGAGCAGGAGGAGGTATGGGAGGATGTTGCGTTTGCCGGTCGGCCGGGAGCGATAAGCCCACCCCAGTTCTTCGACCATCAAGCGGTAAAAGGCGGATTCCTCGTGGCCCAGTGGTACGGAGAAGGAACGCACATGGCGCTTCGGCCAAAACAGCAAAGTGTCCCGGCGATTTTTGCGCACCATCACTTCCGACAAAAGCCGGCGCAGGCCGGAGACATTTTTCGGGGCATGGCGGTCGATCATGAATTCCCGCTTGAATTGGGTGAAAGTCTTGAGCTGTCCAGGCTTCAGCAGCGTGATCAGATTATATAATTCTCTCAGGTCGTTTTGCACCGGGGTAGCGGTGAGGAGCAGCAGATACTTTTTCTCGATGGCATTCACAAACTGCCAGTTTACCGTGGCTTTGTTTTTCAGCCGGTGCGCCTCGTCCACAATCACCAGATCCCAGGGCCTCTCATGAATCACGGCGGCATTTTCTTTCCGCTTGGCGGTGTCGATGGAGGCCAGCACCAGATCTTTGGCAAAGGAAGCCGGCCGGCAGGCGATCTGGAAATGGAGGCCTATCTTCTCCTCCAATTCACTTTTCCACTGGTTTTTCAGGGAGGAAGGCACGAGGATCAAAATGCGCCGGGCCAGGTCGCGCAGCAGGTATTCTTTGGCGATCACCCCTGCCTCGATGGTTTTACCCAGGCCGACTTCATCGGCCAGCACCGCCCGGCCGCGCATATGCCGCAGCACCCGCAGTACCGCCTCCACCTGATGTTCATAGAGCTCGACATTGATGGTTTCGAGAGACAACAACCGCTCGAAACCATGGGCGAGCGACAGCTGTGCGGCGGCATTTCTTATCTCGAACCATTCTTTGGTATCGCCCGGTCCGGCGAGGAAAGCCTGGAGAACATCAATGCCGCTTAAATGATGAAGAATATCCATATCATCATTTATTATGCCCGCATTTGTTCCGCCAACTCTTTGGCGGCTAAAGTGATGTCCCCGGCTCCCATAAAGAGCACCACATCGCCCGGCTTGAGCATCCGCCACAGGAAGCCGGGCAACTCGGCCCTCTCCGGCACGAAATGCACCGGCCGCCCGCTTTCCCGACCGGCCGCGGCGGCCAGCGCTGCTCCTTCAGCGCCTGGAATCCACTGATCTGGCGGTGGGGCATAAACTTCGGTCAACACCACCAGATCGGCTGCGGAAAAAGAGCCGGCCAGCTCGGTAAATAAAAAGTGTGTGCGGGTGTAGCGATGCGGCTGAAAGACCGCCACCAGGCGGCGCCCGGGATAACCCTTTCTGGCGGCGGCAATGGTGGCCTTGATCTCCGACGGATGATGGGCATAGTCATCCACCACCAACACTTCCCCATCGGCCAGGATTTCGAATCGCCTTTTAGCCCCCGGAAAGGCCGCCAGGTGGACGGCCAGTTCATCCATCTCCAGACCCAGTTCCCTGGCTACGGCTACCACCGTCAGGGCATTCTCCACATTGTGCTCGCCCGGAATGCACAGGGAAAAGCGGCCCAGGAGATGCCCTCTCTCGCTCACGAGAAAGCTCGTCCTGTGGTCGTGCGCTTCTATCTCCAGCGCTCTGTAATCAGCATGAGCGGGGCGACCATACCAGATCACCCGGCAGGCCAGCTCCCGCCCGATAACCTGAAGATGGGGGTCTCCGGCATTGAGTATGGCCAGGCCACCCTCGACCGGTACGTTATGCAGGAACTGCCCGAAAGCCTCCACCATCTTGGCAAAAGTACCGTCATAGTGTTCCAGATGGTCGGATTCGATGCTGCTCACCACGGCAATATGCGGGCGGTAGCGCAAGAAGGAGCGATCGCTTTCGTCGGCCTCGGCAATCACCAGCTCCCCTCGTCCATAACGGGCGCCTCCCAATCCGGGTACCACGCCGCCGATGACAAAGGTGGGATCAAGGCCACAGTGATGCAAAACAAAGGCCAGCATGGAAGTGATGGTGGTTTTGCCGTGGGCGCCGGCCACTGCCAACCCCTTCTTGGCGTGCATGATCTCCGCCAGCATCTCCGAGCGATGTAGAACAGGTATGCCGGCCGCCCTGGCGGCCAGCACCTCCGGGTTATCGGGACCGATGGCGGTGGAGACCACCACCACCTCTGCCGGCCCAATTTGCTCAGCCCGGTGGCCGATATAGACGCGGGCGCCGCATTGCTCCAACTCCTTGGTGGCCTCGCCTGCCGCCAGATCGGAGCCGGAGACCACAGTTCCCATTGCCAAGAGCACCTTGGCGATGGCGGCCATTCCCGCCCCACCGATTCCTACCATGTGGACATGACGATACATCCGCTAAATCACACTCCGCCCAGCACCCTGACTATAGCCTTTGCCAGAACGGCCGTGCCCAATCTGGCTTCGTTTATATCATTATCGTAATAGTCGCCGATGTGCACCTGCACCGCATTGGGATGCAGATCGCCATTGACCGCCTGATGCAGCACTTTGACACCGCGGCATATCCCTGGGGCCAGCGCTTCCAGCTCATTCTTCAGCCGTTCGGCGAAGATCAGGTTTTCGTGCACATACGGGTTTTCCAAATCGCCGACCACCAGGAGAATTTTGGCTGTAGCTTGCCCGCCGACCATAACCGTGGTATATCCCGGCGGCTTGTCTTCCAGGGCGTCGCGGTGAATATCTATGATGGCCCCAATGCGCCCGGCGGCATTGATGGCCGGCAATAAAGCGAGCCGGGCCGCCTCGAAAGCTTCGCCCCAGGGAGCCGCTTTGATGTCGCCGATCACCTTAACCGGCACTTTGGCTTCCGTCAGATGGCCGGCCAGGACCTCGACTATGGTGACCACATCTCCCTCACCTTTGGCATGCGGTTCCCGGGGAGAATAGTTCTCGCTGGGATGCGCGGCATAGATCAAAACCGGCAGTACCTCGCCTTTGGCCACTTCAGCCTGCGGCGCAGTTACCTGTGCGCTGGGCGCCGCCTGGCGCGTCTTGGCCGGATTGAAGCCGAAAAACCTGGCTCCGGCCACAGCAATGACCACCAGCGCTATCAGCAGAAAGGTCAAGCCGGGACCGTCTCGCTCCTGTCCCAAAAATCCTGGTCTTTTTCCACCTGCCATTTTACATCTACCCCCTTTTCGGGACAAATATATGCCCCCGGGGGTGAGATGTATGTCCAATATCCATATTAATTTTTGGCGGGGCTTTGGTGCGGCGTCACTCCCTGTCCGGCCTGACTCCCTGTCCGCCCAGTCCGGCCCGACAGGCCTCCCCGGCTTACGGTAATTCCTTAATAGCCTGCAAGAGCCGCTGCAAAGCCTGGCCGGCCCCGGCCAGATCGCCGGCCCTGAACCGCTCTTCCGCCTCTTTGGCCAATTCCTTGACCTGACGGGAGCTCATACTCTGAGCCTCCGCTGCAGTCGCTCCTGCGACACCAGGAGTGGACAAACCGTCCGCTGCTCCGGCAGCGGACCAGTCCCCGATCAGTTTCTGCAGTGCTTCACTCAGATTCAGACCCATGGCCACCCGGCCGCCCAAGACGGCGATCACCCTTTTCAGTTCCGGCATCTGGCTGGTTTCGGCCTGGAGGAAGATAGGTTCAACATAGAGCAAAGTTCTGGCGATGGGGATGATGAGCAGATTGCCCCTGATGACATCCGAGCCCATCTGCCCCCACAAGGTGAAGAGCTGGGATATCTCGCCATCCTGATCGATTCTGGCCTCAATCTGCGCCGGGCCGTAGGTCAAGCCCTCCTTCGGGAACTTGTAGACCAGGATTTTGCCGTAGTTTTCCCCGTCGCAGCGCGCTGCCATCCAGGCCGCCATATTATTCTTATTTATCGGCGTATATGGCCGCAGGAGTACAAACTCCTCTTTTTCCTCACCGGGTAACTTCATGATCACATAATAGGGTTCCATCAACCCTCTGCCTTTGTTGGCTGCCGGCACCTCCCAGGCGTCGGCGGAGTTATAAAAGACCTGCGTGTCCGTCATATGATAGGTGGCGAACAATACCGACTGCACCTCAAAAAGATCTTCCGGATAGCGCAGGTGGGCGCGGACATTCTCAGGCATTTGCTCCAGGGTGCGGTATGGTATCTGGTAGACGGCGAACAAAGCCCGGGCCAGGGGCTCGGCGGCATCGATCAGATAGAAGTCCATCTGCCCGCTATAGGCGTCGACCACCACCTTGACGGAGTTGCGCACGTAGTTGAGGGTGTTGTTCCAGCCGCGGACCGGCCTGGAATAGGGGAAGCGGTCGGTGATGGTATAAGCGTCCAAAATCCAGAGAATACGGCCTTCATGGATGATGATATATGGATCACCGTCATAGGCCAGGAACGGGGCTACCCGCTTTACCCGGTCTTTGATGTTGCGGTAGATCATCACCCGGCTTTGGTTGCCGATATCGTTGGACAAGAGGATCTTCAGCGTGCCGAAACGGGCGGCGAAGGCCACGCGGCGGATGATGTTGCTCAACGGCACACCGCCGTCGCCGGCATATTGGGTGAAGACGTCGTTGTCGCCGCTGGGATAATCAAATTCCCTGGCGCCGGTGTTGACGATCACATACGGCACGGCGGAGCGGGCTTCGCCGTAATATATCTCCGGTCTGGTGATGCGCAGTTCCTCCCGGCCTACGGGCGGGATGTTCGAGAGGTAAAACTCCGGCAACCCCTCGCTGGTAGTGCGGTTGACGGGGCTGACCACCACCCCGTAGCCGTGGGTATACTGCAGGTGCTGGTTGATCCAGTTGGGCGACGGCAAGCCGTAGGTATCCATCTCCCTGGCAGCCAGCATCACCTGGCTGTATACCCCGCCTATGGTGTATCTGTCCACATCGACATCGACAAAGCTGTAATAAGTCTTGAATTCCTGCAACTGGCGGTAGGCCTGGAGGAGGGAGCTCCAGTCCCACAGGCGGATATTCCTGATGGTCACCTCATTTTCCCTTAATTGGGCACTGGTCAGCTGGTCGTCAGGGAAGAAATCGATCTCCTCGATTTTGTCCAGGTCATAGGCCATGCGCGTCATGGCGATATGGTTGTCTATATATGGCTGCTCCAGCTTGAGTTGGTTGGGATCCACGATCAGCTTTTGAATTATATTGGGATAAACCCCGCCTACCACAAACGAGGCTACGCCCATGGTGACCAGTCCGGCCACGATCCAGCGCCCGGCTCCGGGCCGGAAGGCGTTGATCAAAATGGCCAAACCGGTCAGCAAGGCCAGGACCGTCAGGATATATAAGCCGGGTCGGTTGGCCGTCATGTTGGTATAGGTGGCGCCAAAGACCACCCCGGCCCTGGAATATAAAAGCTCATACAGGCCCAGATAATAACCCCAAGCTTTAAGGCCCAAAATGGCGGCCAGGAGCAAGCTCAAATGCCAGCGGGCCGGGCCTTCCAGGTGCAGCTTGAGCCCGTCGAACTGGAAAAAGCCGGTGAAGAGATAGATGGCGCCGACGGTGATGAGGGTCAGTATCAATAGCCCCATGCTCAGCGATTGTACCAGATTATAATAGGGCAGCTGGAAGACATAAAAGTCCACGTCCCGGTGGAAGATCGGATCAAGTATGCCGAAAGGTTGACTATTGAAGAAAAGGGCGATGCGCTGCCAATAGGCGCCGGCTGCCGAGCCGTAAATGAGGCCCAGGCCAAGGCTCACCAGAATTTGACCCCAGCGCACAGCCGACCAGGTCAATCCGGCCGGCCAGCGATCCTCGAAGCGGAACATGGCCTGAGCTACAGCTTTGCGGGCTATAGCCAGGTTTAGCCAGATGAAAGCGGCGGCCAGCAGCCCGGCGGCGATCCTGGTACCCCATAGCCAGGCCACCTGCACCCAGAAAGTGCTGTTGAAGCCATAATGCTGGAACCACCACATATCGGTAAAGAACATGGAGAAGAAACTGATGCCGCCTACGACAATCACCAATGCCGCCACTAACAGCCATTTAATCGCTCTCATTTTGCACCTCATCCGTCGTGGTTTGCTCCGGGTCGGCCGTGACCAAAGGAGGATCGGCAGCCGTAGCCGGTGCTGTAGCTGGAGACGAGTCGCCCAACATATTTATATGGTCCGGTCCGTTGTCCGGTAAGTCCGGTGCAGCTCTATCCTCATCCTTCTCCGGCTCCACTTGTCCAAGAGGTTCATCGCGGTTTTCGTTCTCCCCTGGCACCGCCGGTTCCTCTTGCACCGCCGGTTCCTCTTGCTCCACCGGCTCTTCTTGTCCCTCCAGCTCCTCTTGTCCCAGCGCATCCCCTAAGGGGGGTTCTTCCGCTTCTTGCGCTTCTGTGGCTGCTCTTGGTTCATCTGCTTCCTCCGGTTCAAAACTGCCTTCGTCATTCTGAACATCCGGTGCCGAAGGTGCAGCCAAATCATCTTCTAATTGATCATCTTGATTATTTTCATACACTACAGGCGGCGGCAGGTCGGCAAAGTCGTCTTCCTGCCGGAAGGCGTTATAGAGAGCGATGAATAAAAGCAGGCTGGCGCAAAGCAACAACAGCCGGACCATGGTACCGGTCCGCCCGGCAATCGCTTTTTTCGAGATATCAGGCCCTGTTGTGCCGGCGTCTGGCTCCGTCTTGTCGACATCGGGCTCTGTTGTTGTCATTCCGGCATCAGGTTTCGCTTGGCCGGGTTCAGGTTTGCCAAGCTCCGGCTCTACTTTACCTGTTTCCGGCGCCATTTTCTCCACGGTTTCCGGTTTGGCCCCTTCGCCGCCGGGAGCCATCTGGCCGGAAACGACCTCTGCCGGTTTTGGTGAACTATGACGCTTATCATTATATATTTTAATAACTTCATCGGCATCCAAGCCCGCTTCCCTGGCATAAAGGCGCAGGAAGGCTATTTCATATATCCGCCCCGGCAATTCGCTGAAGCGGCCTTCCTCCATCGCCTTAAGATAACGCATGTTGAGTTTGGTGCGCTCATGCATATCTTCCAGGCTGAGATTTTTTGCTTCCCGACCTGCCTTGAGGTACTCCCCCAATTCCTGCACCGCTCATCCCCCCTTCCGGCTGAAATGAGTAAAGCCGGGGTTTTCACCCAATGGCTATATAAAATCATCGAGTTCGTCGAGGGTTTTCAGCACTTCACGAGGTCTGCTGCCTTGGAAGGGACCGACAATACCTCGCTTCTCCATCATGTCCATCAAATGTCCCGCCCTGGCGTAGCCGATCCGGAAACGGCGCTGCAGCATGGAGATGGAAGCATTGCCTGTTTCCACCACCAGGCGGCAGGCGTCGGCAAAAAGTTCGTCTTCTTCGTCCTCGAGGTTTTGGGAGCTATCTTCGCCGTCGCCGGGTTCCAGCACATCCTGGTATTCCGGACTGCCCTGGTTTTTCCAGAAATCCACCAAGGTCTGCACTTCCCTGTCGGAGATAAACGCTCCCTGCAGCCGGACCGGTTCGGCGATGCCGACCGGGAAATAGAGCATATCGCCTTTGCCCAAAAGACGCTCGGCTCCCGCCCGGTCCAAAATGGTGCGGGAATCCTGATAGGACGTCACCTTGAAGGCGATGCGGGAAGGCACATTGGCTTTGATCAATCCGGTGATCACATCCACCGAAGGCCGCTGGGTGGCTACAATGAGAGCCATCCCGGCCGCTCTGGCCATTTGGGCCAGCCGGCAGATGCTGTCTTCGACATCGTGTTTGGAGACCATCATCAGATCGGCCAACTCGTCGATGATCACCACAATATAGGGGAGCAATTCCTCACCGGCCTCATCATCCTGCAGGATGGCCTGATTGTAGGAGCTGATGTTCCGCACGCCCCGTTCGGCAAAGCGCTTGTACCTGGATTCCATCTCCTTGACCGCCCAGCGCAAAGCTCCGGCCGCCTGCCGGGGATCGGTAACCACCGGGGCGATCAGGTGCGGAATGCCGTCGTATACCGCCAGTTCTACCCGCTTGGGATCGATCATCAGAAGCTTTACTTCGTGAGGTTTGGCTTTCCACAGGAGGCTGCAGATGATGGCGTTGACGCAGACGCTCTTGCCGGAGCCGGTAGCCCCACCGATCAGCAGGTGAAATAGGTTGGTCAGATCGCCGACCACGGGATTGCCGGCAATATCCATACCCAGGGCCATGGCCAGGCGCGAATGGGTCTTGGTGAACTGCTGGCTTTCCACCACATCCCGCCAGGTGACTATGGCCGGCTCTTTGTTGGGCACTTCGATGCCTACCACTGATTTTCCCGGCACCGGGGCCTCGATGCGCACCCCGGCGGCGGCCAGGTTAAGCGCCAGGTCGTCGGCGAGGTTGACAATCCGGCGCACCTGTATGCCGGGAGCCGGCTGCAGTTCATACCGGGTGACCACCGGACCGCGGCGGATATCCACCACCCTGGCTTCCACCCCGAAGCTGGCCAGTGTTTCTTCCAGCATGGTGCTTTGATCCGGTGATTCGGGCACCCGCTTGCGGCTGAGCTTTTTGCTCGGGGGAAATATCCTGAGCGACGGCAGTTTATAATCCGGACCGGAAATTTCCAATAGCTCCGGCTGCAGCACCGGCTCCGCCGCCTGGTCGGGCAAAAACGGCGACCCGCCGGCCACATCGGCGGCCGGTTCTGCCTGACCGGGCCGGAGAAGGGCGGTGGCCGAAGTATGGGCGGCGGCAGAATTTTGGACTGCGGCCGGGGACACTCCCGCCCCTTCTTCCCCGCCCGCCATGGTCTTTTTGCGGCGACTGCGCACCGGGAGGGCGAATGGGTCACAAAAACCGGCTCCGGCGGCGGCTGCCTCCTCGCCTGCTGTATCCATTGCCTCGCCATCCATCGCCTCACCTGCGGCCTCACCCGCCGCATTTCCACCCGCCGGAGAGCCGTTTCCGGGTACCGGTTGGTGGCGGGTAAAGGCAGTGGTCGGCAATTCCCTGCCCGTCACGGCTCCGGTCATGGCTTTGGTCGTATCCTGCCTGAGATGGGCTCTCTTCCCCTCCCGGCCAAAGAGGCCCTTGGCTGCCTTTCTATTCCGTCTCCGGCGGCGGTAAAAGTCCAGTAAACGAGCCCAGAGGTCCGTGACGGCTTCAGCGGCGGCC
>DULU01000004.1 GCA_012840225.1 Bacillota bacterium | reverse complement strand
GGGGCAACGTGCGACGGCTGGGGCGGCTGGGGCAGCCTCACCTATAGGCAAGCAGCTACCGCCAGCTCCAGAACCCGGCGCGCTCCTTGGCCATCAGCGACGGTCTGCTGCCAATCCGGCCGCTCTTCGGTCTCCCGGAGCACTTCCGGCAACGGCTCAAGGCCGGTATCCTGCTCGCTATATTGCCCATCGCGACCGCCCAGTTTCCACACCACCAGATCCAGGGAAGGTACTACATATAACACATGGCCGCCTGAGCCACGTTTCCAGAAGGCGTCTTTAGGCACACCCGACCAGTGACCGTCATCGTTGATGTCGAATTGCAAGCTGTAGGGATAATGCGGGTTATATGGCGAACGCATTGTAGCCTGCTTTACATATGCCGCAGGCACCACCTCCCGCCCTTGCCAGCGACCCTGGTGCAGGAGCAGATAGCCGAAGCGCAGCATGTCTCCGGCTTGTAAAGCGATGCCGCCCCCGCCCGGGGTATGCGCCCTGGCTTCGGTGTGCTTATAGCCGAAAGACCACCGGCTCCAGCCAAGCGGCCGGCCCAGCTTGATATCCAGGTATTCCTGCAGCTCCATGCCGGTCAGGCGGCGCAGGATGATCGACACTATATGAATGGAAGCGGTGGCATAAGAATAGCCTTCGCCCGGCGCACACCACAAGGTGGATGTGGTGGTCATCACGCCTCTTATCGGGTAATCCCGCAGGCCGAGGGCGATATCGTCGGTCATCGCCGGCCAGCCGTCCGGCCCGATTGGGTCAAGCTCAACCGCTTTCCCATGGACAAACCCCGGACTGTTGCCTCTGATCCCGGCGGTAAAGGCCAAAAGCTCACCCAGTTTTATATCAGCTTTGCGCTCATCCTTCAGCGGGAAAGCCTCGGCCGGCAAATATTCCGGGTTATAGACCCTGGTATTCAAGCCCATGGGGAAATACTCCGGATGCTCATGAAGCAGGATGCCCATGGCTACGCTGGTGAAACTTTTTCCGCAGGAGGCCAGGTTGGGAGAGGCTTTAGGATGCCCTTTACCGAACCAGCGAGCATAAGCGAGCCAGCCGTGCCGCACCACGAATAGGCCACCGTTCCTCGTCTGCTGCTGCATGACGGCAAAAGCTTCATCCAATTTTTCCCAATCGAGCCCCGCCACATCCCGCGCCTGCCCTGGGTTCTCCAGTCTCCGCCAACCTCCCTGCCCGTCCGGAGGCGGGAAGTATATATCATATATATCACCGGAATTAATGTCCATCGACCAGCTCACTCTCCTCCACTTCCCCAGCTAACCGGTAAAGTCGGCTAATCGGCAAAGGCTTCTATATCAAGAAGGCCTATGCCTGCCGTCATCCCAACCCGCCACACAGGAAGGCGCCGCTAATTGGTTTATATTTACGGAAGTATAAAAAGGAGGGCGCCGGCCTCACAGTGCCCTCTTTTCTTGTTTATCGTGATATAATCAGTGTGTTCAGAGACTTCCTGCACCACTTCACGACAGTAGGAGGGTATACATATGGAAAACCGGACAGAACTGCCCTGGTGGGAGCGGCCGGTACGCATGATGCGCCTGGATTATGGTCCGGACCTGCAGCGCATGCGACATGAGGACCTGGCTGAGCTCGCCCACAGGAAAAAACACGAGTGGCACATCAACTGCGAATGGGTGATAGGAACGCCCGGCATCGCTCCAGGTTTAGGCTATCTGGTCACTTTTCATTCCAAACATTTCCCTCATTATGCGGCATTGGAAGGCTGGGATCTGATCCGCAACTATCTCCCTCATGCCAAGCGTGAGGGTCTTCACGTCCTGGCCTATCTAAATATGCACTGGTATGCCTACGAATTTGCCGCCGAGCATCCGGGCTGGGAGCAACTCTTGGCCGACGGGCGGCCGTATGGCCGGGTCCACCCGCTCTACGGTTCAGGCACCACTTTCTGCGTGAACAGCGGTTGGCGGGACTGGGCTACCCTTTTGGTGACGGAAGTGGCTCGCACCGGAGTGGACGGGGTGTTCCTCGATGGTCCGGTGATCTATCCGGGATGCTGCTATTGCCCGGCCTGCCGGAAGCAATTCCAGGCTGAATATGGGGAGGAGCCGCCGCCGGCTGAAGACTGGTCGTCGCCGCTATGGAAGAACTTCATAGAGTTCAGGGAGAAGTCCATGGCCTCCTTTTTGGCCGCCGCCCGCGCCGCGCTGAAAGCCGTCAATCCGGACGGGGTGATATTCCTCAACGCCGGAAGCTGGCACAGCGGTAGCTGGCGGGTGGCCCGCAACATTGAAAAGGTGGGAGCACACCAGGAATTCAACGGTGCCGAAATGTTCTTCCATCCCGGGCCAAACGCCGCTGCGCCCATCCCCTGGGCCATCACCGCCAAACATCTGGTGGCCGCCGGCAAGCCCGCCGTCGTCTTCAGCCACCATACTTTAGGCGCCTGGCACTACATAGGGCTGCCGCCGCTGGAAGCCAAGATGGCGGCAGCGGAAACGGTAGCCTGCGGAGCCAATCCCTGGATCGCCGTGTTTGATTATGCCCTCGACCATGACCGGGAAGCGGTGGTAGCTCCCATAAATGAGTTTTTCGGTTTCCTGGAAAAGAAGGAACCATATTACACCGCCACGGAGTCGGCCGCCGAGGTCGCCGTGCTATATTCCCGGCAAAGCGCCACTTTCTATATATCCGCCCTCGACGATATCTATGAAGACCGCGGCTCTGGACGGGAACAACACCTCATCGCCGATACAGGTACAGGACAGAGAATTGTGGACTGGCGGCGGCGCAAACAGATCTCCGACAGCCTCTACGGCAATGAATTTGCCGGTTGGTGCCTCGCTCTCAGCCGTCAGCATATTGCCTACGACGTGATTTTAGACAGCCATCTCACCTCCGGCGGACTGGGCAAATACAAAGTGGTGGTGCTGCCCAACGCTGCCTGCCTCAGCGAGGAGCAGGTTGAGGCGCTGCGCCGTTATGTAAGGGAAGGCGGCAACCTGGTGGCCACTTTTGAAACCGCCCGCTATCTGGCTCAAGGCGAGCCGCGCCGGGAAGGTGCCCTGGACGATGTGCTGGGAGTGGGTAAGCTGGTCGGCGCTTTCCCACCGGTGGCGGCGGAAGAATATGTGGAAGTGACGGCGGATACCGCCACCTCCGGCGGTGCAGCCGGCTCGGCTGGGCAACCTTTCCGCCAAGGACAGCTCCTCCCCCGCCCCGTCTACTCACTGCGGGTGGAAGCTATAGCCGGCCGGAACACCCCCATACATTACCTGACTCCCACCGGCCGTGTTTACACCGCCATCGGCCAAGTCTCCGAGTTTGCCGCCGCCCTGCACGGCGAGGAAGGCACAGCCGGCGCTACCAGTGGAGATCCTGCCGGGAGCCGAGGCCGGGTCGTCTATCTCCCCCATGCCTTGGGCGACAGCTACTATCGTTATCGCCTCCAGGAACACGAGGAGTGGCTGGCTTACACCGTCCGCTGGGCCAACAATGGCGCTTTCGCCGTGAGCACCACCGCCCCGCCGACCGTGCAGGTGGAAGTGCGCCAACAAGCAGGGCGGCTTCTCATTCACCTGGTAAACCACACCGGAGACACCCAACGGCCATACCATTTCTTATACCCCGTCTCCGACATCCTTGTGACTGTGGCTGGACCTCCGGCCAGGAAAGCCTACATGCTGAAGAGCGAAGCGGAAGTGGCGGCAAAGGCTTCAACCCACGGCACACAATATGCCTTGCCGCCCCTGGAACATTATGATGTGCTGGTGCTGGAGGAATGAGAGCACCGGGACAGGCCCCACGGCAGAG
>DULU01000144.1 GCA_012840225.1 Bacillota bacterium | reverse complement strand
TTCCGGATCCTGGATCATATATAGTTTTCGCTTTAGTTTCACTTCCGCTATGGGGACAGGCACCACCCGGCTCTGTCCCGGGCCGGCCAGGGCCATCCGGGAGACAAAGCCAATGCCCTGACCGGCGGCGATGGCATTAAGCTGGGCAGGTACACTGGTTACCTCTAAAGCCAGACGTTGGCGGGACAAGTGAAAGCCCAACTCGGCCAATTTAGCGACGATCACTTCATGTGTGGCTGAACCTGAAGAACGGCACACAAAGGGCTGTCCGTTCAGCTCGCCAAGGGATACCTTCTCCCGTCCGGCGAAGGCATGGCTGGAAGAGACAGCCAGCACTATCTCATCTTCGGCTACCACCCAATGGCGCAAATGGGAATGGTTCGGCGGGCGGCCGATGAACCCCAGATCGCAACGCCGTTCCACCACGCAGGTTTCCACGGCCGCCGAAGGCATGACACATAAGGATATTTGTATATGCGGATTATCTGCCTGGAACGGCGGCAGGATGGTGGGCAGCCAGTACTCTCCCGGTGTGGTGCTGGCGGCAATGTTTAGGCTCATATGAAAGGGGGGAGAGGTAGTGGAAAAGTGGCGTTGCAGGGCTTCATATTGCTGAATCACCCTCTCGGCAAACTGCAGAAACTCCAGCCCCTCTCTGGTGGGGGTGGCCACGGCTCTGCTGCGATCCAGGAGTTCCACGCCCAGTTCCCGCTCCAGGTGCCGGATGCGGCGGCTGGCCGAGGGCTGGCTCAGGGAGGTCTGGCGTGCTGCCGCAGAGATGCTGCCCAAACGCACTACGGTTATAAAGAGTTGTAAATCCTGAATATCCAAGACAGAAACCGCCTTCTTTTAACTTTGGTTTTGATTTCGCTTTTCGCTTTGACCTGGATTTTGGCTCCGGCCTGCCTATGCAATTAATGCATAAGAGTTTTATTCCACTATTCATCTTAATTATAATTCATTCTTGAGTGGGGTAATAGGTGAGGGGGTAAGTGAATGTCCGATAAACAGTCGTGGCTGAATACATATTGGCCGGTGATAGCCGGAGCCTCTGTGGGGGTGTTGGCTCCCATCCTGGTCAAGCTGGGCAATCCGGGCAACATGGGTGTCTGCGTCGCCTGCTTTACCCGTGATATCTCCGGAGCCCTGGGTTTACATAAGGCGGCGACCGTGCAATATTTAAGACCGGAAATAATGGGTATTGTCCTGGGGGCACTGGCGGCAGCCCTGTTATTCAGGGAATTTCGTCCCCGCACCGGTTCTGCACCGATAGTGCGCTTTTTGCTGGGGGCCTTCGCCATGATAGGGGCCCTGGTGTTTCTTGGCTGTCCGTGGCGGGCTTATCTGCGTCTGAGCGGTGGTGACTGGAACGCTTTATATGGACTCGTCGGCCTGGTGGCGGGCATTTGGGCAGGTATTGGCTTTTTGCGTGCCGGGTTTAGTCTGGGCCGCAGCCGGCCGGCCCCGGCCACCGTGGGCTGGGTGATGCCGGGACTGATGCTGATTCTGATAGTGGTGGTTGTATATATTTTCACTTCCCTGGCCGGCAGTGCAGCGGGACCGATCTACTTCTCGACTTCAGGGCCGGGCAGCCAGCATGCCCCCTGGCTGGTATCGCTGGCGGTCGGGCTGGTCATCGGCACTATGTTGCAGCGCAGCCGCTTATGCACCGTCGGGGCGGTGCGCGATATGATCATGCTGCGCGACCCGCACCTGTTGCGGGGTATTATAGCGTTAGTCGGCGCGGCTTTCCTGACCAACCTGCTTTTAGGCCAGTTTAGGCCGGGTTTTGCGGGGCAGCCTGTGGCCCACACGGCCGCTTTGTGGAACTTTGCCGGCATGGTGCTGGCCGGGCTGGCTTTCACCCTGGCCGGCGGCTGTCCGGGGAGGCAGCTGATATTAGCCGGTGAAGGCGACGGGGACGCCGGCATCTTTGTATTAGGTATGCTGGTGGGGGCCGGTTTTGCGCACAATTTCAGCCTGGCGAGCTCACCGGCGGGACCTGGTACCTACGGTCCGGTCGCTGTGGTTATCGGCTTGCTGGTCTGCGCCGTTTTCGGATTCAGCATGAGGGAGAGGGAGATAGCCGGTTGAGCACAATGAATGTGAAAGTGATCGATGCCCGGGGGCTGTCCTGTCCGCAGCCGGCCGCCATGGCTAAACAGGCGATGACCGGTGCCGGAGCAGGCGCTATTGATGTGCTGGTGGATTCGGCCACCGCCCGGGAAAATGTGGCAAGAATCGCCCGCCTGGCCGGATGGGAGGCTACGGTGGCAGAGGAAGCGGCAGGTGAATACCGCATTTGTCTGCGCAAGTAATTTATCTTGACCATGCGGCCACCTCCTGGCCGAAGCCACCGGATGTAACCGCCGCCATGAGCGCCTTCCTCGAAAAAGCCGGAGGCAATCCGGGACGGGCCGGCCATCGCCTGTCCATAGCTGCCGCCCGCATCATCTACGATACCCGGGAAGCCTTGGCCGAACTGCTCGGGGTGGGGGATCCACTGCGCCTTATCTTTACCAAGAATGCTACCGAGGCCATAAATATCGTGCTGCAAGGCTGTCTGCGTCCCGGTGACAGGGTAGTCACCACAGGGATGGAGCATAACGCTGTAATGCGTCCCCTGACGGCGCTGGCGCAGCAGGGTGTCGAAGTGGTGGTGGTGCCGGGCGCAAAAGACGGCCGCCTCCCCGTTGACCGCCTGGAAGCAGCCATTACACCGGGCACGCGCTTGGTGGTGGCGGCGCATGCCAATAATGTGACAGGTACCATCCTGCCGCTCGCCGAAGTGGTGGCCGCCGTGCGCCGGGCGGGAGCGGAACTGCTGGTCGATGCGGCGCAAACAGCCGGGAGTGTCCCCTTGCATGTCGACGAGATGGGGATCGACTACCTGGCTTTCAGCGGGCATAAAGGTTTGCTGGGGCCGCCCGGCACCGGTGGCTTGGCCATTGGCCGAAGCGTGCGGACAGACGCCCTGCCGCCGCTCCTCCGCGGGGGCACCGGCAGCCGTTCGGAGTCCCTGACGCAACCGGAATATCTCCCGGACAAATACGAAAGCGGCACTCCCAACGGCGTGGGTCTGGCTGGGCTCGGGGCGGCGGTGCGGTATATCTTGAAGCGCGGGCTTGCCGCTATCCAGGCCCATGAAGAGGAGTTGCGCCGCCTCCTCTATAACGGTCTGAGCGCAAGCGAAGGCGTAACAGTCTACGGCAACGCTTCCAGTGCCGGCACGGCGGTGGTCTCTTTTACCATTAAGGGCCTTCAGGTTTCTGAGGTCGGCGAGCGCCTGGACGACGACTACGGTATCCTCTGCCGCGTGGGTCTCCACTGTGCACCGGCGGTCCATCGCACCATAGGCACCTTTCCAGACGGCACCATCCGCTTTGCTCCCGGTCCTTTCATCACGGTGGAAGAAATAAAGCGGGCCCTCGAGGCGGTGAGAGAGGTGGCCGGCAGTGCCTGAGCATAGACAGGGCATCATCCTCTTTTTCACTACCTCGGCGGCGCTGCGGGCTGAGAGACACCTCAGTGGAGCCGGCTTCAAGACTAAGTTGGTGCCCACTCCCAGGGAGCTCTCCAGCGACTGCGGCTTCGCCTTGAGATTTATGGTAGCCGCCGAAACCTCCGCCACAGCTGAAGAGGTGGAAAAACTCCTCACCCGTTCCGGCATCGAGTTCGATGCCGTGCACTTCCCCTATCCAAAGTAGGAGCCGACAACACTCCTGCATATGTTACTCCCAACTGCTACTTCTAGCTGTTACTCTTACTCCCAGCGGAAGAAGCGCACGGCCAAGGCCAGAGATACCAGGGTGAAGCCGCCGAGCACGCCCAAATTGACAGCCAGACTGTGCATGGCGGAGGCACCGACCATCTCTTGCCGGAGCAAATCGCCCAGGTAGCTTAACGGCATGGCGGTCATCACCGGCCTGAGGAATGCCGGCATAAACTCTACCGGGAAGAAGATGCCGCTGAGGAACATCATCGGGAATTGCACGGTCTGGATGATCCCCTGCACACCGTCTTCGGTTTTGGCAAAACCGGCGATCATATAACCCATCGAGACAAATACGGTGGCTCCCAACATTACCAGGGCGATCAGCACCGCCCAGTTACCCACCATCTGCACATCGAAGACCAGCCTACCCACAAACACGATCACAAGCGTCTGGATGACGGCTATCATGAGGCGCACGGTGATCTCGGCAGCGAGCAAGGTCCATTTAGGGAGCGGGGTGGCTCCAAAACGTTTGAATACTTTGCGCTGGCGCATGCTGACGAAGTTGAAGGTGCCGAAGAGGCCGAGCTGCATCAGCGACATGGATAGAATGCCCGGCAGGAGATAGTCGATGTCACGCATCTTTCGCCCCGCCTGGATGGGTTCGGCCTGGATGCCGATGAGCTGCGGGCGGCCGGTGAGGCGGCGGTCGAGCTCTGCCGTCATATCTTTCATCACTGAAAGCACTATCTCACGGGAGGTTTGCTGGGCGGCGTCATAATAGACCGGCAGGTCGACCCGCTGCCCGACCATCATGGCGGCGGAAAGGTCTTCAGGCAAAACTATGACGGCACGCAGTTTACCCTCTTTCAGCGCCGCCAGCATCGCCTCCCTATCACCCTGGGTGATCTGAAAAATGGGCACCGCCTTCATGGCTTCCGCTATGCCGGCGGCAGCCGGCCCTTGATCTTCCACAGCCAACCCGACCTGGAACTCCAAATCGCCGTTGCCGGAAAAGATGGCACCGAAGAGGAGAATGAAGATGAGCGGGAAAGCCAGAAACCAGAAAAGCGTCATCAGATCACGGCTGAATTCCCGGATGTTGGCCAGTACAAGAAGCAGGTAAGCTTTCATTCCCGGATTCTCCTTCCGGTGAGTTTAAGAAAAACATCCTCCAAGGTAGCCCGGCGGATCATCAGATTTTCCAGCGAGACCCCGAGCTTTTGAGCCAGCTCAAGCAAGGCGCCGACGGTGGCCGGCACAGCCGTGCTATATAAGGTGACCTGGCTGTTCTGGCGCTGTATATGGCTTACCCCGGCCAGTTGAGCCAGCATGTGGTCGTCCAGGCCGGAGAAGGCGGGCAGCTCAATGGCTGTTTCCCCGAAATGGGCGGCAATCAGCTCGTCAGGCGAGCCAAGGGCGATGATTTGGCCGTGATCGATCACGGCTACCCGGTCGCAAAGCTTTTCAGCTTCTTCCATGTAGTGAGTGGTGAGAAAGACGGTTTTCCCTTCCTCCCGCATTTTCTCGATGATGTCCCAGAGCCGGCGCCTGGCCTGCGGGTCGAGCCCCGTTGTCGGCTCATCCAGGAAAAGGAGATCGCCGTCGTTCACCATGGCCAACGCCACCTGCAGGCGCTGCTGCTGTCCTCCTGAGAGATGACGAGTCTGCACGTTGGCCTTTTCCTGCAAATCTACCAAATTAAGCAACTCGTCGACAGGGCGACAACGGGGAAAAAAGCTGGCCATCAGCACCAAGGTTTCCCGCACGGTGAGGTGGTTGAACAGTGCCGAGGTTTGCAGCTGGACACCGATGCGCGCCTTGATGGCGGCACCTTCTTTTTTGGGATCCATGCTCAGGATCTTAACCACTCCGGCATCGGGTTGACGCAGACCGACCAACATTTCCGTGGTAGTGGTTTTGCCGGCACCGTTGGGTCCGAGCATGCCGAAAATTTCACCTTGCTTTACGGCTAAATCGATGCCGTTGACGGCAATCACTTCGCCGTAGCGTTTATAGAGCCCCGTAGCCTCGATAGCGTACATCTGGCTCCCCTCCAATAGCTTAAGGATGGGGGACTAATGGAATGGTTTTTATGATAGGTATGTTGCCGACTTCGAACTGGCGAAGGAGATCATCAGCATTGGCCGGGCTCAGGCGCCAGCCGCTGATGCAGCTTGAGCAGGTTGCCTTCGCAATCCTTGATAATCGCTTCCCGGCAGAAAGGCATGTCGCCTTCCGGCAGCGGTGCCGGGGGACGCACAATCTCGACGCCCAAGGCGCGCAGTCTATCTATTTCGGCTTCGATGTCGTCGGTTTCCAAGGCGATGTAGGGGGCGAGCTCCGGTTCCTGCACCAAAGCTATCGTTTCGCCGCTTGGCGTCTCCACTTCCACCCAGGCATCGACATCCCATTCGCTTTGAGCCAACCCTAGCACTTCTTTGTAAAACTGTCCGGCCCGTTTCGGGTTTTTCGCAGGCAGGGCAATGAAGGCTACCTTTTTGATCATGAAGCCAACCTCCTTGGACAAAAAAATGAATGCGAACAATTGTTCAACAGGAATAGGATCTTTCCTGCTGCCATTGTAAAATATCGAAAGGCCGCGATGGAACGGAGGCGCCGTCATTTGCCATATAGGCCGGTCAGCTCGCCATAGGCCAGCACATGTCCGGCCATGGCCTGGAGCACTCCTTGCCTGGTGTTGGTTTTTGGCTCAAGTGACGGCACGTCGAGGGCGTATAGGCGGAAAACATACCGGTGCCTGCCGAATGGGGGACAAGGGGGAGCATAACCGGTATTTCCTGAATAGTTGCGACCGGCTGTGAGACCGGACCGGGCTGTCTTCCTCTCCGCCATATCTGCCGGCAAGCCGGATATATCTGGAGGGATGTTATATAACACCCAGTGTACTATTTGGAAAAACCTGAAGCTCGGACTGGGTACATCTTCGTCCACCTACTTTCGCCAAGAGAATGGTCTTGAGTTTTTCCGGGGCAGTACGGTTGGGGTCCGATATGTATACCTCTATATGCCAGGGCTCACGCTTCAGCCCATTGGCGGTAAGGAATCGCTCGATCTTGGTAAAGCTCTCGCTCTCGGTGGCATAGGGACCGATGTGCAGGACGCGGACAAAGTGTGCCGGAGCGGTTTTGAGCAGTCTGATCCGCCGGGCTTCCTCGTTGTCTTCCAGCTTGCCGCCCCGCTTCGTGGTCGCCGTGGCGACGGCAGCTGCCAACTCCTCAGGCGTTGTGTCCGGAGGCACTCCCATCTGCAGCTGCCAACGCCACTGGTGGCGTGGTGGGAGCACTCCTGCCGATAGGCTTGGGCCAACGTCACCAGCATCTGGTCCTAAGCCGGCTTCTCCCACTCCCGCAGCTGAGCTGCCGGAGTTAGGCTCCGCACCCCAGACGCCCTCCAGGGAGCCCACCTTAAACACCCCTTTGCCGGCCTTTTTGCGGGCGGAGCGCAGGGTATAAGCTATGCCGTAAAGAGCCGACACGGCGGCTGAAAACTCCGGGCTCTCCGGGGCGCCGGCTCCATCCAAGGCCATCACCACCCGGGTCGGCACCTCGATAATTTCCGGCTCCCGCTTGGCTTTTATGAGCTCCGGGGGCGTCACCAGCATTTCCGGTTCACTCATATCGCCACCCTCTTTCTTGCTTTCCTTCATTCTGTTGAGTAATTTGCCATTATTCACCACCTGCCCCTGCTAATCCTGGCAAAAAACCAGCGATCCAAGCAACAAGGGACAACTTGCAGTATATAAATAAACAAAAAGCGCCTCGAGCCGGGATGAGGCGCTTTTTGCCGGGTAAACCTGGACTGCACAATACTACTTGGACATATTTGCCAGGCGCCTGCGTCATTGCCGGCAAGCTGGGGTCGGGATGGTGGCTGCCAGGCTGAGCTGGTCACCTGAAGTGTATGAAATATTTGACCATCCATGGGGAAATGAGGTAAACCTTTTCCTGTTTGATGCCTTAACCCAGGACATGACGGCCCATCCTGATGCGTTGCTGGCGGCTTGGCTCAAGGAGAGATATAATACGGCGGCAGTCGCTCCGCTGCTTAAGTTATATAAGATGACATATCACGCCCACCACCTGACCTATAGTTTCCTGGGACACAATTGTGCCGATCATAGCGGCGTATTTCGCCGGCGCTCTGCCGACACCACGGTAGCCTGCCGCATCAGATCCATCTTGGGCGACCGTCTCTGGAGCAGTGCCGGCCGCTCATACCACCTGCCTGGTATAGGGAGATGGTGCTCGGGCTGGAGAACATCCTGTCCTGTGCGCTGGTAAATACCCTCCTCATGCAGCTTTTTGTAGCCGGGCCTGCCAATTCCGGGAGGGACATTTATGATAATGATATAAAAACAATAAAGGCTCGCTTGCTGGAGGAAACCTCTGCCTGGCAGAGAAGGGATCCCGAGAATTATGAGCTGATGGGTGGGCTAAGCGCCCTGGAGATGCTGGCTGAAGATGCTGCCGGGAGATGCTGATGCCGGCTGAAAATGCCGCTGAATAGATAACTCTGAATGGTGGGAGGATGAGTTCCTTTGCAGAAGGGCGAGATGATTCCTCTTGACTTCACACGCCTTCAATTGCTGGATAAATTCTGGGCGCCGCGCCAGGAAACCAACCGGCGCACGACATTACATATTCAATACAAAAATTTGCGCCAACTGGGTTCTATTGCTGCCATCGATCCCGATTACCATACCGACCGGCCGGGCGCCCGGCACATCTACAGGGACTCCGATATAGCCAAGTGGTTGGAAGCGGCATCATATACCCTCGCCACCTCTCCGGACAGCGCCTTGGAAAGCCAAATCGACGAGGTGATCGAGCTCTATGCCAAAGCCCAAGGCCCGGACGGTTACCTCAACACCTGGTTTACGGTGATGGAGCCGCACCTGCGCTTCACCAACCTGCGTGATCGCCACGAGCTCTATTGTGCCGGTCACTTGATGGAGGCGGCGGTGGCCCATTTCCGGGCTACCGGAAAGCGCCGCTTCTTGGACATCTGTTGCCGCTATGCCGATTATCTCGACACGGTCTTCGGCACCGGGGAAGGACGTATGCGCGGCTATCCCGGGCATGAGGAGATAGAGCTGGCGCTGGTCAAGTTATATGAAGCCACAGGCCACAAGCGTTACCTCAAGCTGGCGTCCTATTTCATCGACGAGCGGGGGCAAAAACCTCATTATTTTGATATTGAAGCGGAGAAGCGCGGCGAAGATCCCCGGCGCTGGCGGCGTGATTACCGTTACAACCAGTCTCATATCCCCGTGCGGGAGCAGACCGAGGTGACCGGACATGCCGTACGGGCTATGTATCTATATTGCGGCATGGCCGATGTGGCCCGCCATACGGGGGACAGGAGCCTGGCGGAGGCTTGCCGCACCCTGTGGCACGATCTCGTCCGGAAGCACCTCTTTATCACCGGCGGCATCGGCCAGTCGAAGGAGAATGAGGGATTCACTTTTCCATACGACTTGCCGGAGGAGACGGCCTATTGCGAAACCTGCGCCGCCATCGGCTTGGTGTTCTGGAATCACCGCCTGCTCCATCTTTTCGGTGAGGGCCAATATGCCGACTGCCTGGAGCGGGGCTTATATAACGGCACCATCAGCGGCATGGCATTGAGCGGGGACCGCTTTTTCTATACCAATCCGCTCGCCAGCTTAGGCCATCACCACCGGCAGGAGTGGTTCACCTGCGCCTGCTGTCCGGGCAACATTTCCCGCCTGGTGGCCAGTGTGGGCCAGTTCTTCTATTCGACAGGTGATGATAAGATCTGGGTGCATCTATATGCCCAAAGCCGGGCTTCGTTGCCGGTCGGTGACGAGGAAGTGCTCATTGAACAGGAAACCGACTATCCCTGGGACGGTACCGTCATCATGCGCCTCAGCCTGGCCCGCCCGCACACCTTCACCCTGGCCTTGCGCATACCGGGCTGGTGCCGTCAGCATGCTATAAAAATATCCGGGACGGATATCGGTGGGGGAGAGACGGAGATGTCCCCGGCGGTTGTCTATCGCTCCGGCTATGCGGAGCTCACCCGGGAATGGCATGACGGTGATCTGGTCGAGCTGCGACTCGCCATGCCGGTGGAAAGGGTGAGGGCCAATCCGGCCGTGCGCCAAGCCAACGGGAAAATAGTTCTGCAGCGCGGCCCCATAGTGTACTGCCTGGAGGAGACGGACAATCCCTATACACCGCTCACCCGCATCGCCATTCCCCGGAAAGCCCCACTCTCCGCCCACTTCGCACCGGATTTGCTTGGCGGGGTGAGCGTGATCACCGGCCCTGCTGAAGTCGTCGTCAGGGACGAGGCGAGGGACGAGGCGGCGGCGGTCGGGAGCTGGGACGGGCTATATACCACCGACCTGCCGCAGACGGAGCAGGTTACCATCAAAGCCGTCCCCTATTGTGTCTGGGATAACCGCGAGCCGGGCGAGATGCTGGTGTGGCTGCAGGAAGGCATCTAAACGCCAAGTGCCAAACGCCAAACGCCAAAAGTCCAAAACCAAATACCAAAAGCGAAAAGCGCCTGCGCCGGCGCTATGTCCGGTGCAGGCGCTCTGTCCGTTGCAGGGTACGTCGGGGTCGATCCTTGCCTTGGCAGGTAGGTCAGTCTTTGCAAGCCGCCGCAATCAGTTCCAGCAGTGGCGGGTCGCTGGCCTGCTTGTCCTGCCAGTTGCCGGGGCTTTGAACTACCACCAGGTCCAGGGAAGGGCAGACCCAGATGAGCATATAACCGGCTCCCTGGGCGGCAAAGGAATCTCTGGGCAGGTTGGGCCACAGCTGGCCGGCATCGTTTACCCAATAACCATAGCCATATACCCACTGTTCCAGCGGGGCGTTGGCGCGGATCTCCCGGCTGGTACGGGTGGATTCATGCAACCAGTCTTCGGGAATGACCTGCTGCTCTTGCCAGCGTCCGGAATTGCACCACAGCCAACCCAGGCGGGCCATGTCGAGAGCGGTGGCCGATATGCCGTCGTAATAGCCGAAAATGCCGAGACGGGCTTTGGGATGCAGATCGAAATTGCCCCGGTAATAGCCGAAAGAGGCGCCGATGGGGGCGGCTATTTTTTCATCGACCAGCGGCGACAAGCCGGGCAGGCGTTTCGGATCGTTGGCGTCGTATAGTCCATAAGCCTTGGCAATGGCATGGGTGAGGACGTTCATCCCATAAGTCTGGTAGTGGAACACCTTACCCGGTTCTTCACCCGGTTTCATGTAACCGGAAGTGTTGCCGATCAATTGGCGCAGGGTAATGCCCCGATCCTTGGGGAAGGCATAACGCCCCGGCTTGGGTCCTTCGCCTTCCGGCACATCGAAGGCTTCGGGATAATAATCGGCCAACAGGGCATCCACGGAAGAAATTTTTCCTTCAGCGACGGCGATCGCCAGTATGTTGGAGAACACCGACTTGGCGGCCGAGGCCAGATTGATCCGCTTCTCCGCCGGAATTTCCCGGTTCCATTCCGCTACCAGGCGGCCATGGCGGACCACCACGATGCGATAGCGCACGTTGGCCGGATCATCGGCCATATAGCGCTCCGCTTTCTCCAGCTGGGCGGCATCCATTCCGGTAGCTTCCGGAGAGATGCGCTCCCATTCCCGATCTGGGTAGACAGTTTTGCTCATATATACCCTTCCTTATGCTCTATAATACAGGCCGGCCGCTGCAGCGACTGCAGCGACCGGCACCGTTGCAACTTCTTACCGCCACATCTGTCGGTTAATTGCAGGTTTTCATAATGGTCTAGTTTGTGGCCTGGCGGCGGCTGTCGTCCAGTATGGCCTGGATGCTCGGAGCGATTTCCGCAATGGCCGCCTGCACAGGGGTCTCTCCGCTCCGGATCTTCTGAAAAGCCTTGTTGAGGTGGTTGGAAATCTCGGTGCCGCCGAAACCGCAGACCAGGTTCCACCGCCAGATCACCTGGGTGGCATCGGCAAACACATGCACGTTGGCGTTGGGAGCGATAGAATTCCAATAATCGACATAGTTTCTCATCGTGTCCCTGTGGACCGGTGTGCGGTTCTCCGCCCGGGTGAAGAGCATGGCGCCTTCCGGTTCATACGCCAGGTAGCGCACCAGTTTCCAGGCATCTTCCTTGTTGGCGCCGCCTTTCGGGATGGCCATGGAAAGGAAGGCACCCTGGGAGACCCTGACTTCCGCCTTGGGCAGCACGCCTACTTTCCAGTTGATTCTGTTTCCGGCATCCATCTGGTTTTTCATGTTGGTCAAATACCAGGAATGCAAGGTCAAGGTAGCGGCAGTATTCTGCACCACTACGCCGCCCGTCACCTGGTTCTGGGTGTAGAGGCTCATGATCTGGTTCAGCGCATTGATCACCTTGGGATCGGTGCCGGTATAGCGGGTGCGTTCACGGTCGCAGTCCGTGACATTCCACAAGCCGATCATATCGAAACCGCCATAGGTGCCGAACGACTGCATTCCCCAGATATTGGGCTTGCCGTCACCATCGGTATCGATGGTCAGCCTTTTCACCAGGTTGACAAAATCCTCCCACAGGAACTCATTGCTCGACCAATCGGTCGGCAGTTCGGACTGTCCATATCTGGCGAAGATATCGGCATGATAATACACACCGTTGATGCTTACCGCCGTGGGCAGGGAGTAGATCTTGCCCCGGATGCGGATGCCCTCGACCACCGGTCTGGGATAAAGGTTCATGTTGAGGTTGTCGCGGGCGATAAAGGAGTCGATGGGCTCAAGCATGTTCTGTTCGGCATAGGAGAAAATGCGAATATCGTCTCCATAGACCACGTCGGGAGGTATACCGGCCGCTATCATGGTGAGGAGCTTGTCATTTAGCTGGTTCCAGTTGGCGAGGGACATAGGCTCTACTTTGATACCGGTACGTTTTTCAAAGTTATCAAAAGCCATTTGCAGTTCCGGTTGGAACAAGTTGCTGGGACCCATGAAAACCAGGGTGTTCGCGGCCGCACCGAGCGGGGCCATGAACAATCCCAGCGACAGCAGGACGACGGAAAGAGTGATCCAACTGATCTTCAAACAACGACGCGTCATAATCATCCCCCTATTTAAGTATTAAGTTTGCAACAAATTGCAATTTCATGCTACTAAGGGACCAGTTTGCCGTCCATACCATTTACTCGGCTTACCGGGATATTCGCGCGAAAAAAACTTACCTTTTACCTGGCGTTTGATACTCATGCTCCTCTCACAGGCAGGTTCGGGAGGGCAGGCAAGGTGGGTAGGCGGGG
>DULU01000087.1 GCA_012840225.1 Bacillota bacterium | reverse complement strand
CTGGTCCCGCCGTACCGGCCAGCCTCACCGTACCGGCCGGCCCCGTCGCTCCCGCCGTTCCGGACGCCAACTCCGCTGTCCCCGCCCCTGCCCCTTTTGTGCTCCTTTGCCATTCCAGCGCCGTATATAAGGAAGCAGAGCAAGCCGGGGTGGATTTGCTTTGCGCCGGCCATACGCACGGTGGGCAGGTATGCCTGCCCTTTTTCGGTGCCATATATACCAATGATGATGTGGGGCGACGGTTCGCTTCCGGACTGAAAAGGTACGGCCGGATGGCCATCAATGTCAGCAGGGGGATCGGCTGGGCTAAGCTGAGAGTACGCTTCTTCTGCCGGCCGGCACTACATTTGCTGATAATTAATAACACATAATATATAATATAAACCCCGGCTCCCGATCTATTCCGGGCTACATCTCCCGGTCCCGGCGATACTTGCTGATAACCCCGGCGATGCGCTGGACAAGCCCGGCCGGGGCGGCGGCATCTTCAGCCGATTTTTCTTCCACTTCGATGAGATTATATTCGGCATTATATCCCTTGGGCGGCCCTTCGGGGCGGCGAAAAGCCCGTGGTGGCAGGGGTTTCATGCGCGGCGGCAGCTTGACGATACGTACAGCTGCACCGGGAAGAGGTCCCAGCGGTATTACCTGCGGGTTATTAAGCCCCGGAACGGCCAGAAGGTCGTCGTGCAGCCTGGGGGCGTCGAGTTCATCCAGGTGGGCTTTGACCGCTACCGTACCGGTGGCGGCATCCACCTTGATGTCCCGCAACCCTTCCTCAGGCGGCAGGCCGAGGCGATGCTGGGCCATCATCTTCACTATGCCCGGCATGGCATCCGGCCAGCGATAGCGGAACAAAGCCCAGAGCAGCGCATTGTGCGCCGAATGCATGTACCAGCTGATCAGAGGCCCGCTGAGCAGCCAGATCCATCCGCCACCCACCGTGAGCATCCCGGATAGATTCACTCCGCTAACTATATAAGGGATGACGGCGGCGAAGAAATACAGCAGCCAGCCTAAGATGATGGTGAACATCTCTGTGGAGGAGACGTGCCAAAAAAGAAATTTTCTGAACGGCGACACCCGCAGGAGCCGGCGCCTTTTGGCGGCGAAATAGATGCCGAGCAGAAACAAAACTACCAGATTGATAGCGACACGGGGCAGGTAGCCGGTGATCTTCTGGACGGCGGTGAGATAGAAGTTGGTCTCGATGAGCTCGTGATTCATGGAGCCGTACCAGTTGATGTATACGATATATAACCAGTGTATCACCGGCAGGGCCACAAGGGGCAGGGTGGCGGCCAAAACCCCGGCAACCAGGTAACTTTTTCCGGGCGACCAGGCTGCCAGGGCGTCGGTGATGATATTGTTAACCTCCCGGCTCTCGGTGGGTTCCAGCAGGCGGCGGCTTTCCAGCCGGTGACCCTGCCATCTGGCCGCCTGATACACCCCGTAAGAGATGACCAGTGCCGTTATGCGGTAGAGTACCCAGAGCAGGAAGATGAAGCCTAGCATTACTAACAATTCTCTAACCACCCTATTCTTTATATGCTTGCTTATGCTCGGCACCATAACGGCACGGTACCTGTACCAATATCTATACCAATATCTCCACCTCTACCTCTGCCTCTAGCTCCGCCTTTATCTTCCAGCAACCTCCATGTTCTTCCCGGCGGTCGGCTGGTTGTTGGTGGGTTCTCTTGTATTATAAGATATAGTTAAGATAGGTTGGACGAAAAAGGACGCATACGGCGAAGTAATTATATTTGTAATAAATCCCCATGATGTAATCCGCATTAATTGGCAGAAATCTGCGTGTTGGGAGGCTTAGAGTGAGCCGGAATAGTAATGGTTCTGAAGAGGAGACGCGGCGGGCAGGGGTGCGGGTGCGGGTCGGTTGTCATATGAGCGTGAGCGACGGCTACGCCAAAATGCTTCACCGGGCGCAGGAGATGTCCGCCGATGTGGTGCAATATTTTTCGAAAAATCCCAAGTCGTATCGGGTGAGGATATTTGATCCGGATGTGCTGCGGGCGGAGCGGGAGAAAGTGGCTGAGCTGGACATCATTACCGTCGCCCACACACCTTATGTAACCAACCTGGCCACCAGCGACAGCCGGTTGCGGGAGACGACCATCGCTTCTATTGTGAACGATCTGGAGATTGCCGAAGCATATGGTTCGCCGTATGTAATTGTACACTGCGGGAAGCATGTGGGGGCCGGCGTGGAGAAAGGCATGGAGTTGATGGTGTCGGCGATAGATGAGGTGATGACTCGCTACCAGGGACCCGTGGTGTTGTTGCTGGAGAATACGGCGGGGCAGGGTACCGAGCTGGGACGCACTCCGGGCGAGCTTTTGGCTTTGCGCAACGCTTTGGCGGATGCGGAGCGGGTAGCATTCTGTTTCGATTCCTGCCATTCTTTTGCCGGCGGGCTGTGGCGGCCTGAGGATTGGGATAAGGTCGTTGGTGAGCTGGAGGAAGGTGGCTTTGCCGACCTGGTGCGGGTGCTGCATCTAAACGACTGTAAAATGCCATATAACAGCCGGCGGGACCGGCATGAGCTTTTGGGTGAAGGAGAGATCGGCGCCGCCGGGCTGCAGCTCTTCCTGCAGGCGGAGATCTTCGCCGGCGTGCCGGTGATCATCGAGTCACCGGTGGAGGAAGAAGCGGATTATGCCGACGAGATAGCCAAAGCACGGCAATGGCTGGCCGGGCGAAGCTGATGAGGTGTAATGGCATGCGCCCATGTCCAGGCTATGGCCGGCATAGGACTATCGGTGCATGACCTAAGTCTGCTGCGATAAAAATCGTAAATATCCTACAAAACCAGCCGATGTAATGATTGACGGGTGGTTAGTGGTTAGGTGTAGTAAAGAAGCCAAGAGGCGCAAAGGGTGTGAGCCGGGAATGAGCGATGATGTGAGCAATGAAATTCGCAAAGACATGGGCGTCAGCAACGTCGAGGCGGAGGCCGGCGGCTTGGCGAAATATAGGAAGTATGTCGAGCGGGCTCTCGCCATGCCGGGAGTGGTGGATGCTTTGCTCATCACCGCCGATCAGGTGGTGTTTGACGGGCGCACTTATCTAAAATGTATGTATGGCTGCACCGGGTGGAACAACTCCTGGGTATGCCCTTCCGCTCCCGGAGCTCTCAAGCCGTGGGAAGCCGAGCCCCTGCTCAGAAAGTATAAAGCGATACTTCTCATCCACACTCACGACAAAGAGAGTTCCCATAAAGCTTCCCTGGCCATTGAAAGCGAAGCCTTTGTTGACGGGTATTACTTCGCCTTCAGCTTGAGCGACTGCTCTTTGTGCCGCAATGGCTGCACCTATCCCGGCGGCGAGCCGTGCCGTTTTCCCCAGAAGGCCCGCCCGGCAGCGCAGGGGATGGGAATTGATGTTTTTGCCACTGCCCGGGGGCTGGGCTTGCCGATAAAGACTTTGGCTTCTGCGTCGGAAGAGGAGCAAAACTGGTACTCATTTGTCTTTATTGAATAGGCGTCGCTGTAATAAGTAGGACTTTAGTCCTATATAGTGTGATGAAAATTATTGCCGGGCCTTTTGGATCATTTTCGGAAAACGGTATTGAAAGAGGCAGGATATTATATGGCGGAGTCGAAAAAACCCCCAATACATAACAAAAAAAGGAGGGTAGTCCGTTGGAATCTATCGGCAGGTGCTTGAGGGAAGGGCGGGAAAAAGGTGGGTTCTCTCTCGAAGACGTGGAACGTATCACCAAGATTCGCAACAAATATCTGGCTGCCCTGGAATGTGGGCAATTCGATGCTCTGCCGGGATATGCATATCAAAAAGCTTTCATCCGCACCTATGCCTCAGCTATCGGCTTGGATCCCCAACCTCTCCTCAAGCGCTATGAATTATTGCACCGGGAGCAAGAGGAATCACGTGCTGCCGCGGCGGCGGCTGCCGCATGTAAACGCCGTTCGGGGCGGGTGGTGGCCCTGGCAAAGCGCCTTATGGCTACATTTAACGGCACCATGGAATGGCTCGGATTGTGAAATTTTGGTGGCAAAGCGGCGAACCTTTTTCACCCAGGCAGGGGTAGGCGATAAAATAGGGAAGAAATCGTGAG
>DULU01000003.1 GCA_012840225.1 Bacillota bacterium | reverse complement strand
CGGCCGGTGGCCGCCACTGCCGCCAGGCGAGCGATGTGTGCCGGGGTGGTGCCGCAACAGCCGCCGATAAGGTTCACCCAACCTTCCGCCACAAAGCGGCGGAGGGCGGCGGCGAACATCTCCGGCGTCTCTTTATACCGGCCGTCCGCGTCGGGCAAGCCGGCATTGGGCACACAGGCCACCGGAAAAGGGGCCAGCTCAGCCATGCTGCGCAGGTGGTCGGTCATGAGTTCTGGTCCGGTGGCGCAGTTGAGGCCGATATAGAGCAGAGGGGCGTGCTGCAGCGATATAGTGAAGGCCTCAACCGTCTGGCCGGCGAGCATGGTGCCTGCCGGTTCAATGGTGCCGGAAACGGCTACCGGGATGGGTTGTCCCATCTCTTCGGAGAGCTGTTCGACGGCCAGCAAAGCCGCTTTCACATGGCGGGTATCCTGCGCCGTCTCAATGAGCAGGTAGTCGACGCCGCCGGCGAGCAGGGCGCGGGCCTGCTCCCGGTAGTTTTCAATCAGTTCGGCAAAGGTGACGCCTCCGGTAAGAGAGATGGAACGGTTGGTGGGACCCATGGCGCCCGCCACAAAGCGCGGCCGGGCGGCCGTGGAGCAGGCATCGGCAGCCTGCCGGGCCAGACGGGCTCCGGCCAGGGTGATTTCATAAGCCCGTTCCTGCAGCGGTGGGTACTCAGCCAGGACCAGGGCGGTGGAACCGAAGGTGTTCGTCTCGATGATATCCGCCCCGGCCGCAAGGTATTGCCGGTGCACCGCCGCCACCACGTCCGGGCGGGTCAGGTTGAGATGCTCCAGGCAGCCCTCGAACTCCGCCCCGCCGAAGTCCGCGGCGCTGAGATGGAGGGCTTCCAGGGTGGTACCCATGGCTCCGTCCAGCACCAGGATGCGCCGGTGCAACTCCTGCTGCAGCTGCTCTGCACGCTCGCTCGCCATTTCCTGCTCCTTACATATTAAATATAACCTGCGCTCCGCAAATCCCGGACAAACCGGGCTATCGGTTCATATTTGCCGAATGAACCGACCACATAGACACCGGCAATGTGCGGCCGGGCTTCCGCCACCAGACCGGCGGCATGCTCCAGCCCGATGCGCAGGGCGTCGTCGCCCGCTTTCTCCAACTCTTGGCGCACATGCAGGGGGATGGAGATGCCGGGCACCTCATTGTGCAGGTATTCCGCCTGTTTGAGACTATAGAGCGGCATCAGGCCCAATAGGATAGGCACCGGGCAGCCGCCAAGCTGGTCCAGAACTCGGTAAAGCGGCTCCAGCTCATATAACGGCTGGGTCATGACGAAATGCGCTCCGGCCTCGAGTTTCCGACGGAAGCGTTCCAGCTCCTTCTCCAGGTTTTCCGCATTCGGGCTTAAGGCGCAGCCGATGGTGAAGGAGGTGGGCTCGCCGATGGAGTTCCCGGCGACATCGATGCCGCGATTCAACCCGCTCAATACGTGAATCAGGCCGATGGAGTCGAGGTCGTAGACGGCGGTGGCCCGGGCCACATTTCCCAGGGTGGGCGAGTCGCCGGTCAGAGCCAATATGTTGCGGATACCGAGAGAATGGGCACCGAGCAGATCGGACTGAATGCCCATCAGGTTCCGGTCGCGGGTGGTGAAATGCATGATGGTTTCCACGCCGACATCCTTCATGAGCAGATGAGCGCCGACCAGAGACGCCATGCGCACCCTCGCCATCGGACTGTCGGCCACATTGATGGCGTCTACCCCTGCCTCACAAAGCAGGCGGCCGGCGCCGATAAACTTGGTGGCCACAGCGCCTTTAGGCGGATCGAGCTCGACGCTGATCACAAACCCTTGGGCGAGCCGGGCGGCGAAGCGGCTTTGGGGAGACGCCGGCTGTTCAAGGTGCGCCTCCGGCACCAGTGGTGGTGCCGGAGACAGCGCCACTGCCGGCGAGGAAGACGATGCAGGCGACGGCGCCATAACCTGAACCGCTGCTGAGGAAGGGAGAGGAGTTGGGAATGTGCCGGCACTTTGCTTCTCTTTCAGCAGGTGGTCAAGGGAGGCGCGCATGGCTTTGATATGAGCGGGTGTAGTCCCGCAACAGCCGCCTACCAGCCGGGCTCCGACCTCAATCATGTGGATCACGGCCCGGCCGAAATAGTCGGGAATGGCCTGATAAGACTGGCGGTTCCCCACCTTGACGGGCATCCCGGCATTGGGCAGTATGGACCAATAGCAGGGAAAGTCAGAGGCTTCTCTCATTTCCCGCAGTACCTCGATCAGCACCTGGGGTCCCGATCCGCAGTTGACGCCCACTACAGCGGGCTTCTTCTCCAGTTCATTCAGGCGCCGCATGATGCGGGAGGGGATCTGCCCGGCCGGGGTGGCCTTCTCGGGAGTGAAGGTGAACTGCAAGACCACAGGCAAGCGGCAAATGGCCTGCACCGCCGCCAGGGCGGCGACAGCTTCCTCTACATCGCTCATGGTCTCGATGAGAAATAAATCCACCCCTCCGGCGAGCAAGGCTTCGGCCTGTTCCCGGAAAGCCGCCTCGGCCTCCGGCTTCGTCAGGCTGCCGACAGGCTCCAGACTGCGGCCCAACGGTCCCATGGAGCCGGCCACCAGCACAGGCCGCCCGCTCACTTCCCTGGCCTGGCGGGCCACCTTGGCTCCCCAGACATTGATCGACCACACCTTGTCCTCCAGCCCAAAGGAGGAGAGCTGACAGCGGTTGGCGGCATAGGTATTGGTGCCGATAATATCGGCTCCGGCGCTGATATATTCCCTATGCACCGCTTCTATCAGGCGTCTGTCGCTCAGATTGAGCGCTTCCAGGCACACCTCGGCGGAAATCCCTCTGCCCAGGAGCAGAGTGCCCATGGCACCATCAGCTAAAAGCGGCCCGGCCTCCAGGGCGGGGAGGAGAGACAATTCGTCCCGCCGGGTATGGAGAGCTTTATTGTCTGCTGAAGATTGGGGAGACTCGGCCATTTGACTTATCACCTGCTTCAGTTGGCAATCAACCATATCAAGACTCTACCATATCGTCATCACAGCTGCCAATTAATCAATTGGAGCCCTTGGAGTTTGCAGGAGTGTGAAGGTTTGCTTTTTACCTTATTGCTTGATGCCCATGCGGAAGTCCTGCTGAAATAAGTAGTATAAGCTGCTCCCGTGACCAATTCGTCATCTCCTGCATGTAATAATATGCCTCAATTTTTTGCCGGGAGATGATTATCTTGAGAGCGATCCCCCCGCCGGCCGGGCGCTGTCGCTGGTGTGGCGAGGCGGCAGATCATGGCAGCTGCTGCCGGGTCTGCTTGGCCCTGCATGCCGGAGCCTGCCATGAGCGCCTGCTTTTGGCCTGGCGGCAGGTGCAAAACGGCGCCTGGCACCAATCGGGGGGCTGGAATCTGCTGCTGCGCCGCCTGGCCTTTCTCGCCGGGCAATTTATCCGCTCTCCCCTATTCTGCACCCGCCTGCTCCGGCAAGGCCGGCAGTGGCCGGCGCCTTCCCCTCTCCCGGCCGTTCACTGTGATGATGCCTCTTCCTGCCGGCTATCCACCTATATCAAATTAT
>DULU01000086.1 GCA_012840225.1 Bacillota bacterium | reverse complement strand
GGCGAGCCGGCGGGAACTGCCGGCCGACCTATCCTTGACGTGATCGAAAAGGAAAACCTGCGCAACACCATGGTGGTGGTGGTGCGCTATTTCGGTGGCATTTTGCTGGGCGCGGCCGGCCTGCGGCGGGCTTATGCCAAAGCGGCGGCCGAAGGTATCCTGACGGCCGGCATCGCCACCTATGCACTGCATGAGATCTTGGCGGTGACCATAGGTTATGGTGAATACGACCGGGTGGTCTCCTGTCTGGCCGGCGCCGGGGTGACGGTGGAAAACGCCGTTTATGGCGAGGAAGTCGGCTTCACCATCGCCGTCCCGCTGCGGGAGGTCGGGCAGGTGACCGGCCGCCTGGTGGATATCACAGGAGGAAGGGCGCGGATTGAGGCGCAAGGTCGATCATATCGTCAAGTGAAAGGATGACGACAAGTGCCCGGCTTGTGGATTGCATGTCTGATCATTACCTTGACGGCGTTGTTATCCAGCGCCATCGGTATCTATTTGCGGCGCATATGGCTCCTGCGCTGGGAAGAAAGGGTGTTGAGGAAAAAGTACGGCGACCTGCCCATGTTCAAGCACTTCTTTGAAAAATAATCTGATTTGGGAGTGGATCACATGTCTTTTTTGGTTTGTTCGACATTGCCGTACGGTAAATACGACTTTGAGCGGGCGCTGCAGGGCATAAAAAAGGCCGGTTATTCTTATGTAGGCTTGGGCATCAGCCATGCCGGCACGCCTCTCCTGACGGCCGACACCAAAAAGGAGAAGGCCGCCCAACTCGCCGAGAAATGTAAAAAATATAGTCTGGAGCCGGTGTGCATGTTTGCCCCGCGCCTGGTCACCAAGGATGATGTGGCCGCCGCTTGCCAGGTTCTGGATCTGGCGCGAGAGGTAGGCCTGCACTACATCATCTCCGCCGGGGTCTGGGGGTATAAAAAGTGGCCGGACGAGCCTTTTTCCGCAGAGGAGATGGCGGAAAAAGCGGTTCCCTGGGTTGGTGCCATGAAAGAAGTGGCGGCCCATGCCGGCGGGCTTGGTTTGACTTATGCCCTGAAGCCTCATACGGGGAATACGGCCACTGCGGCGCAGATTAAGGCGACCTTGGATGCTGTTGACTCACCGGCTGTGCGGGCCTGTGCCGATCCCGGTAACCTGCGCTTCTATGAAGGAATCGATGCCGAGGCCGACACTGAAGCGCTGCTGCCGTATCTGGCGGCTTTTGTGGCCAAAGATCACCGTGGAAATCGTGCTGATGCCGACTTCCCGCCACCGGGCGAAGGCGATATCGATTTTGTCCGTCTCTTTAAATCTTTAGCGAACGCCGGGTATGAGGGTCCGGTCATCGTCGAGCGGGTGGACGGGGACGGTTCCACACCGCTGGATCCGCCGGAGCTGGACGCCAGAGTGGCTTTGGCCCGGGAAAACCTGCTCGCCATGGCGAAGGAGGCTGGATTGCCTATGAGAGTATGACTGCCGCAAATAAAGGGAAAAATATGATAAAAGATATATGGATATATGGAGGTGTGAAACAATGAGAAGGAAAAGGTGTTTGTTGTTAACCTTGATGTTGGTATTGGTCGTGATCCAGGCGTCGACAGCCGCCGCCACGGCCAAGAAGACCGTCTCGATGCTGGAATGGAATGTAGCGGCCAACCGGGATTGGCAAAAGGCAGTCATACAGCGGTTCATGGCGGAAAACCCCGATGTTGAAGTGGAGATCGTGGGGCTGGGCGGGATCGGCCCGGGCGAAAAGGTGCAGATCCTGATGGCGAGCGGCGTGCCGCTGGATATAGGATATTATGATGCGCCGATCATCGTGGATTGGGCCAAGCAAAACCTGCTCGTCGATCTCACCCCCTATGTGGCCAGAGAAAACGAGCTTTTCTCCGACTGGCTGCCGTCTTCCCTGGATCTCTTCCGGGTGGGTAACGGCTTGTACGGCCTGCCGGCAGATCTGCAGCTGCAGGGTACATATTACAATGTGGATGCATATCTGCGCGCCGGCATCCACCTGCCGGATGAAAACCTTTCCTGGGACGATGTCTTCACCAATGCCCGCAAGCTCTTGATCAAAAATCCTGACGGCACCATCAAGCAATATGGCTATAAACTCCCCACCGGCCGCAACTGGCTACCGATGATCTGGGCCTGGGGCGGAGACTTTCTCGATAACTACAACGAAACCACCAAGTTCACTGGCCGTGACTCCCGGGTGGCCGAAGCTCTGGAATATATGGCCAACCTGGTGCGGCTGGGCCTCGTGCCTGACAAAGAAGCCCAGAGAACCAATGCCATCAAATCGTTCACCGGGCAGGAATCCGTCACCTTGTTGACCAACACCATCGTCATTTCCACCTTCACCAAGGACATTAAGGATTTCGTCTGGGATGTGGCGCCGGTGCCCAAAGGGCCCGCCGGGCGCATACCCTACATCAACGCCATCGGCATGTATATCCTCAGCACTTCCAAAGATGTGGATCTGGCGTGGAAACTGCTCAAATACTTCTGCTCGCCCGAGATCATGCAGACGAAGATCGAGCAGTTGGGGCTGGTGCCGCCCGGCTCGCGCATGATGCAGATGTGGGCGCGGCAGATCACGGTGCCCGAGCACCGGCAATATGTCTTCGTCGATGCCGACAAGGCCAAAGCGCCGTTCAGCATCCTGAACGAATTCTATGGCCCCATCAACACGGAGGCCTGGGCGGCCATCTGGGGCGAGAAGCCGGTCTGGACGGCCCTGGAGCAGATGGAGGAGCAGGTGAACCAGGCCATCAAGGAATACCTGGAAGCGCAGAAAATGTAGAGCGCAAAGGTGGCGGTGAGAAGGTGTAACTATTGCCGGCACACTGACGCGAAGCCAAAAGTATTGAAGCCAAGAAGACTCAAGCTCAAAAGCCGCGACTCCCGCTTTGGGGGTCGCGGCTTAAGGTAGTTACAGATCGGGTTGCCTCATTCAGGGAGCTTCAGGCTTGTTTATTCAGCTTGCGGCGCCAATATGGGTAGCACGACGAAGACGTTGAATTCACTTGGGGTATGCGCATCCGGCACCGAGAGAGGCGACCCGATGATGGGAGCGGCAGCCGTCAGGTTGAGCGGCAGCTCCACCGGGGTGCCGTCGAAGACGCCGGACACCACATCCTCACCGTAAAAATTCTGCGCATCCACGATGCGGAAGCGGGTACCCGGCGCCAAGATGCCGGCGAGGTCGACTTTTACGCTCTGCAGGCCTTGGAAGTTATAGACCACTATATGAGCCCGACCCGGTTCATATTTATTCGGCCTGATAAAAATGCGGTTCTCCGGCAGGGTGAGGTGGAAAGCGCTACCGGCATCAAAACCGGTATCCGCCTGCCAAGTGGCAAAGTCGAAGGCGGCAATGTCGGCGACGGCGTCTCCGATGTCGAACAGCTCCGGAGCCGCGTCTCCGTCAGCTTTATCCCCGGCATAATAATAGTGATTGTGGTTCCATTCCTGCTGCCCGGCTTTTTCCGCCTGGGTGAAGGAGATGAGTTTGGCGCGGCTGACGATGGTGTTGCCGCTCACCGTCAAATTGGCCACCCGCTTGACGAAAAGGCCGCCATAACGGTTCTGCCCATGGACAATGAAGTTATCCTTGATGACCGCATCCACCTGATCGACATTGGCATAGCCGACGGTGAGAGAGCGGCCGCTGCCGTCAGACGGCTGGTAGATCATATTGCCGATCATTTCCAGGCCGGTGAAGGGATGGTCGCGAGCGGCGCAGAAAATGCTGCGGTCGTTGGGATGGTCGAAGACCACGTTATATAGAAACTTGAAACCGTTGGCCCAGCCGCCCTCGGTATAGGCCTTCATGCCGGTGGTGAAGTTGCGGAAGGTGATATTGTCCATGATGAGGCGCTCGCCGGTTTCATTCTGGGCATAGATGGCCGAGCCCCGCATCCACTCGGCATTGTCTTCCTTGGTGGTCTTGTCGTAAAGACCGACGCCATAGATGATGGTGCCGTATATTTCCCCGCCGACAGCATCTTTCCAGAAGCCGATGCCCGGATGCCCGGTGTTGTTGATCACCATGTTGATGATCCTCACTCCCGGTGCATAGATGTTGATGCCGGCTGGCCGTTCCGCCGGAGCCACATGGCGGAGTGTGTGGGTGTTGGTCACCTCAAAGCCCCAGAACCAGGTATATTGACCTCTGACCACCAGACCCCCGTCGATGATGGCCCTCTCTCCCGGATAGGCGCGCACGATGATGGGTTGGGCGGCATTGCCGTACAATTTGGATTCAAAGACCGTACTGCCGCCTTTGCCGTATGTGCCTCCGCGCAGCCAGAGAATATCCCCCGGGCGCACAGCGATCCGGTTCAGCGCCGTGGCCAGATCCCAGGGGCGATTGATGGAACCGTCGCCGAAGCGGGAGCCGTTGGGTGAGGCATACCACTCCCGGCCGGACAGATTAAGACCGGCTGATGTTTCCGCATATGCTGCCGGTGAAAACATGAGCAAACCAGCTCCTGTCAGACTTATCAATAAAGTGAATAAAGCGGCGGGTAAAACAAAGCTTGGCCGCCAATTGGTCCTTCTCATCTGGTGTCTCCTTCCGCCGGCTGATGAAATTTTATTAAATATTATTCCGGTGTTTACCTGCCGCTGCTGTAAAAAGCTAGGAATAAGGCGATAGCGGCAGGCTGGTGTGCGGCTGATGTCGAAACAAAAATAAATAGCAGAATCGGTATTTACTATACTAACTTCCGGAGGAGGAAATTGTATGGAATATGCCTTTTCCTGGTGGCGCACCATGTGGGAGCAGTCTGCTGTCTATGCTGCCAGGCTTCCTGCGGCGCTGATCATCATCCTTTTCACCTATATACTGGTGCGCATATTGAAAAAGGTCAGCATAGCCACGTTGAAATTGACCAAAGCCGATCCTACTTTGCGCTCTTTGGTGCTCTCCACCATCTCCTTTGCCGCCTGGGTTCTGGGCACTGCCGGCGCCTTGAATGCCCTCGGCCTGACGCAGATTTCTCTGGCCTTGGGCGGCTCCATCGCTCTGGTGGCTATGGCTCTGGCTACCGGCCTGAACAGCATAGCCCAGGATCTGCTGGCCGGCATATTTCTCTTTTCCGATGATGACTTTTGCATCGGCAAGAGAGTGAAGGCCGCCGGCATCGAGGGCGAGGTGGCAGCCCTGACCATCCGCAAAACGAAGATCATGGACGATCAGGGGAATGTGCACACCATTCCCAATCGCACTATAGACGGCGCCACCTATACCATCTACCATGTAGCTAAAGATGAGGAGATCAAAAAGGCTGCCGGTGAGGGAGACTGAGCGGTTCCGGAAAGGAGCGGTTATCTTGTGGACCTTTAATGTCACTGGGAAAATCAAGGCGGGCAGAGGGGCGGCCGGCGAGGTGGGGGTGGAGACCGCCGCTTTAGGCCGCCGGGCGGCGCTCGTTGTCGGGCGCCACTTGATCAAAGCCGGCGAGGCGGCCCGCCTGCAATCCATCCTGGGTGTGGCGGGAGTGGAAGCGGTGGTGATTCCCGGTCCACCAGCTGAGCCGACCTTGGACGATATAGCCGAAGCTTTAGCTAAAGCCCGGAATGCCCGCACCGAAGTGATTGTGGGCGTGGGCGGCGGCAGTGTGCTCGATACGGCCAAAGCCGTGGCCGGGCTTTACGGGGTGCCCGGCGTGCCTGGTGAGGTGGTGGCGGACATGCTTTACGGCCGCCGGCCTGAGCCCGGGAGCAGGCAAGTCCTGCCGTGGGTGGCTCTGCCCACCACGGCAGGGACCGGTTCGGAGACCACTCACGTGGTGGTGGTCACAGATCCCGGCCATGGCCTCAAGCAGAGCATGCGCAGCTCAAGGTGGTTTGCCCGGGTGGTGATCATCGATCCGGAGCTTTATGCTTCGGCACCGCCGCAGGTGACGGCCTGGTCGGGAATGGATGCTCTCACCCAGGCGATCGAAGCGCACACCGCGCTCTATGCCACCCCGGTGACCAAAGCGTTGAGCGCCCAGGCCGCTTCTTTGATCAGCCGCCATCTGATCCGTTCCTATAGGGCGGGCGACGATCTGGAAGCCCGGGAGGCTATGGCTGTCGGCAGCTGTCTTGCCGGTATCGCCCTGGCCAACTCCCGCCTGGGGCTGGTGCACGGTATTGCCCACCCGGTGGGGGTGCGCTACAAAATCGCCCACGGTCTGGCCTGTGCCATATTGCTGCCGCATGTGATGCGGTTCAATTTGAGCGTGGCCGGTGCCGGCTATGCCGAACTGGCCCAGGTCATCGGCATTGCCGAAGCCGGGCCGCTTGTGGCCCACCGGCTGATAGAGATGGTGGAAGAGATGAACCGGCAGATGCAGATCCCGGCGAAGCTCGCCGCCGTCGGCCTCCGGGAGGCGGATTTTCCCGATTTGATCGCCCAGACCATGCCTTCAGGATCCACCAAAGCCAATCCGCGGGCCGTGGGCCGGGACGATGTGGCCGAAATCCTGGCCGCCAACCTGTGAGTTCCGGTCCGGAACCTTGCGCCTATGTGGGGGGTGGAGGAGCTGCGCACCCTGGTGCGGGTGATCCTCTTTCTATATGTTTTCATTTCCTGTCAGGCAGCGGTGGCTCCGGCGGCCGGAGAAGTGTGGGCAGCCGGAGCCGGAGTGACGGCCCGTCCGGTGGTCAGGAAGGCGGCCACTTTGCCGGCACGCGGTTGGATGACCCTGGAAACGGTGCATTTTTTCATCCATTTTCCTCCGGGAAGCGAACAGTTGGCCCGCAAGGTGGCTGTGGAGGCGGAAGCAGCCCATCGCTCCCTGGTGCCGCTCTTGGAGCATATTCCGGATGAGAAGACCCACCTGGTGCTGGCGGACACTACCGACCTCTTCGGCGGGGAAGCGCATCCGACGCCATATAACTGCATCGTCCTGAATCCGGTGTATCCCGACAATATAGCCTATCAAACCGGCGTTTTGCCCGGTGGTGGCGAAAAGTGGCTCGCCACTTTGCTTCTGCATGAATATACCCATATATTACATATTGATATGAAAGACGGGGCCACAGCCGGCCTCAGGCAGCTGCTCGGCCGGGTGCCGACCTTGGCCTTTCCCAACAGCTTCCAGGGTCCGGGCGTCATCGAAGGTTATGCCGTGCACCAGGAAGAATTGGAAGGTTCCGGTCGGGGCGAGGGCTCTCTCTACAGGATGTTTCTCAAGGCCGCCGTCATCTACGACAACATCCCCACCTGGGATCAGATCAATGGTTATTACGAGCTTAAGCAGTGGTATCCGGTCTCGCCTCCCTATTTGTTCGGCTACGATTTTATCGATTATTTAGCCCGCGTCTGGGGCGAAGATAAGCTCGCCGAGGTGCATCGCCATTTTACCGCGCTGCCGCTCTATGGGTTCGGCAGCGCGCTGGAAAAGAGTTTGGGCCTGCCGTTCAAGGAACTTTGGGCCAAGTGGCGACAGGACTTGGTCGCCCGCTTTAGGGACATGTCCCCCGAGGAGATCGACGCCCGGACAAAAGGAGAAACCCTTCCCGTGCTGGGCCGCCGGGTGCTCTGGCCGGCCTTTAGCCCCGACGGCCGCCTGTTGGTTTATGGCGCCGAAGGCGGGGTGACCTCTTCTCTCAGGTATTTAACCTTCAGCGCCCGAGGCTATAGCGACCGGCACCTGGTTGATGGGCAAATCGGGTATAGCAATGGGGTGGCTTGGCTCCCCGATGGTTCGGGCGTGATCTATGCACGGCTGGAATATGACCGGCAAGGTCGTTTCCTCTCGGATTTATATCTCTACGACCTGAAAAAGAAAAGCGAACACCGCCTGACGGAAGGGTATAGAGCCTTTGCTCCCACCGTCTCTCCCGACGGCCGCCATGTCATCTTTCTTTCCAGGCAAGCCGAGCGCACCCGCCTCCTGATCGGAGAGATGATGGGAGGCCGGTTGAGCGCGCCGCCGCAGGTGCTCTGGCCACCGGTGCAACCGGCTGAGTCCGGTGCCGCCACCGAGCGCATCACCTATGTGTCCTGGTCGCCGGGCGGCAATACGCTGGCCTTGGCGCTCACGACGGCGGAGGGAGAAAGTGAACTTGGCCTGCTTTCCCTGGTGGCGAGAGGATCCACCTATGCCGCCGGGAGCCTGAAGGTGATATATAAGGGAAATGCCGACCACCGGGAACTCTCCTGGTCGCCCGACGGCCGCTACCTGCTTTTTGCCTCGGATAGCCTGGGTTCATACAACATCCAGGCCTATGATCTGGAGACGGAGGTGTTTTACCAGGTTACGGAAGATCCGCTGGGAGCCTTTGCCCCGGCCGTCTCCCCGGACGGAAGAAGCTGGGTCTATGTGGTTTACCGCGGTGACGGCTTTAAACTGGTGAGGGAGGATTGGCGGCCGGCGGGTTGGCGGAGATGGCCGGCGGCAGAAGAGGCAGGGCCGGCGGCCGGCAGCGCCGGCGAGACGGCCTGGTGGCCTGCTGCTGCAGAAGAGGATTTGGCGCTTTTCACCTCCACCATCCGCCTGACGCCGGAGGAGACCGCTTCTGCCTTTCAGAGCACTGGAGAAGGCACAGTGGAGGAAGCCCGCACTTCCCGCCGGAGTCTCGCTCCCTGGGAGATCGACCTTTTGCAGCTGGTTGATCCCGAGAGCTTCCAGGTGAGGCCATATAATGCCCTCTTGAGCCTCACACCCCGCTACTGGTTGCCGGTCTGGGATGATGAGAGCGGGAACATCTTGACCGGTATAGCCACCGCCAACCATGATGCTTTGCGCCATCATGCCTACGACATAGGTCTGAAAGTGGGAGGCAGCCTCGCGGCCTATGATTTGCACTATCGCTTTAGCCCGGATCCGGTGATCAACCGGCGCACCATCGGCCTCCGCCTGAGCGGCATGCGCCTGATCGAGCTGGAAACCGACGAGGTGCGGCGCCTTTTGTCCGGCAAAGATTATGGTGAGTTATATACCTCCATCGCCTGGCCGCGGGCGGACGGGCAATCCGGGCTCAAGCTGATGTGGCAGTGGGAGAAAGAAACCGGGCACTCCACCGTCAACCGCACGGCCCTGGCTTGGACCTGGGCGGAACAGCATGGCGCCGGGGTGATCGAAAGGAGCAAAGGCTGGCAGGTGACGGCGCATCTGGGGTGGCCTCTGAAAGAAAAAGAGGCCGGGATGGAAGCTTCGTGGTGGATGGATTACGGCCGGATCAACAGCTGGCGGCTGAAAGCCGGCGGCGTCCTGGGGATGCAGACGAAAGAAGAAATCCTCCTCGGCGAACGGAACGAACCCTGGCGCATCAGGGGAGCGGCTCGGACCCAGGGTGGTAAATATGCCGCTTTGACCACTTTTGAAGCCACGCTACCGCTCGTGGCGGTGAAGCGGGGCCTGGTGGACTACCCGTTTTTTGTCGACGGGTTTTCCGCCACCTTGTTTGTCGATGCCGGGGTGACCGGTCGGCACCTCCTGGAAAGCAGATGGCAGGCCACCGCCGGGCTGGAGCTAGTGGCCGCCGGCAGCGCCGATTTCGGTTATAGCTTATCTGAGTTGTGTCTGGGAGCCGCGAGACCGCTCGACGGCTCCGCTCCGTTCAAGTTCTACTTCCGCCTGGTGCGCCGCCTGTGAGAGCAAAGCGCCAAGAGTCTCAGTGTGCGGCCGGCTCACATAAAGCAGCTGCCGCCGACGAACTCCCGCAGGATGGAATTGTTGGGTATCTCGTCTGCCGGTAAAGCATGGAAATGCGACAAAAGCCACAGGAGGTTGTCGGCGGTCAGGCGCTCAGGTGAGCCGGTGGGGATGGACCGCAGCAGGGGCTCGGCTTTGTCTTTCAGCACGGCCAACTCATATAGGAGCGCCGAGTTGAACATGACGTCCGCTTCCTCCTGGAAGGGGAAGATATATTTCCTCTCGCCGCGGCGCACCATCGGCCAGATGCGGATGGTGGCATCGGCCGGATGCGATCTGAACTGGGCATCACGCACCATGCGCCTGATGAGCCGGGCGTCGGTGGTGTGGATGCGAATATGATCATGGAGGTTGATCTGCGTCAAGGCGCTGATATAGATCTTAAATTTATTGCCCTTGGGGATGGAAGCGGTCAGGAGTTCGTTCAGACCGTGGATGCCTTCGATGATGATGGGCTGATCGGTGCCGATCTGCAGGCGGCGGGCCGCCGGGATGCGTTTGCCGGTGTGGAAGTCGAAGGCCGGAATGTCCACCGGTTCGTTCTGTATCAGCCGGCTCAGGTGGTCGCCTAAAAGCTCTAAGTCCAAAGCGGCAATGCTTTCATAGTCCGGCTTGCCGGTTTCGTCCAGGGGTGTTTTGTCGCGCTCGAAGAAGTAGTCGTCCAGGGAGATGGTCACCGGCCGCAGGCCGTTCACCCTCAGCTGGATCTTCAGGCGCTGGGCGAAAGTGGTTTTACCCGATGAGGAAGGCCCGGCGATGGTGATCAGGCGGATTTCCGGGTTGGTGACGATCATGTCGGCGATGGCGGCGATCTTCTTCTCGTGCAGGGCCTCTGAGACCCGGATCAGGTCGCCGGCTTCACCTCGTTCAATGGCTTCATTTAAGGCCGCGGCATTGACCACCCCGGAGATGCGGGCCCACTTTTCCGCTTCCCGGTAGATGCTGAACAGTTTCGGCTGCTCTTTATAAGGCGGAATGGTGCCGGAATTGTCCTCCGGGATCTGCAGGATCAAGCCGGGCAGGTAAAAGTGCAGGCGGAAATGGGGGACCAGCCCGGCATGGGCCATCACCGGAAAATGATAATAATCGCAGAAATCCCCGCATGAGGTGACCGGGATGTCCCTCGCCGGCAATCCGGAAAGGAGCTGGACTGCTGAAGGATTGGTCCTGGCCAGTAGCTGGAGAGCCTCGTCTTTCGGCAGCCGCTCCACTTTGATCGGCATGTTGGTGGCCACCATTTCCCGCATGCTCTGTTCCAGAAGAGCCGTGTCCTGCGGGGTCAGCGGTCGCCGGCCATGGATTTCGCAATAGACGCCGTTGCTCAATGAGTGCTCCACAGAGACCGTGGCCCCGGGCAGGAGCCGCTGCACGGCGGCGATCAAGAGCAGCAGGACGGATCTCTGGTAGGTGCGCTGGCCGTCGACAGTGGTCAGGTCGACTTCATTGACTACTGTTTGGCTTATTGGTCCCTCAAGCATGTTTGTCACCTCATGGTTTTCATTCTGCCCCTGGATTTCATTTCCTTTCTCCCCAAACAAATATGAGTATGCACCTCCCTCACCCCCAACATGCTAAGGAACGGGAGGTGAATTCTTTGGCCGCAGGACAGTCCAGAAACACTCCTGTCATCCCTCAGGCCGGACTGGCTCTGGAACGCTTTAAGCAAGAAGTCGCTGCCGAGCTGGGAATCCCCAATTATCAGGGATACCTGGGCGACCTGCCTTCCCGCATCAACGGTGCGGTGGGCGGCCATATGGTACGGCGCATGATAGCTGCTGCAGAGCAATCTTTGATAAGCCAGGCTTCTGCTCAAGTCAGCGCGCAGTTTAAATCGGCATTGGGATCCCAGGTAGGTACAGGCATGTCGGGCACCAGTACACAGAGCTTTGGCACCGGGCAAAGCGGTACGGCAAATTGGGCTAATCCCAGCCACACCTGAACCGCTTTGAGATGACCGCAATAGAGAAGGCGCCCTGGAGGATCCGGGGCGCCTTCCTTTAATGATGCTAATGATTCCGGTTGGGTGGAGGGAAGAGGGGGAAGGGATAAGCTGTGTTAAGAGGCGCCTGCGGCTGAACTCCCGGCCAGATAGCCGGTGGAATAAGCTTCCTGCAGGTTGTAGCCGCCGCTGATGCCGTTCACGTCCAGGATTTCCCCGGCAAAGAAGAGCCCCTTCACCAGGCGCGATTGCATGGTATACGGATCGACTTCATTGGTGTCGACGCCGCCGGCGGTGACCATAGCGGTCTCCAGAGGTCTGGCCTTTTTCAACTGCAGGGTGAACTCATCCAGAAGCTCGGCCGTCTGCCGGCGGTGCACCTTGGTCACCTGGTTGGCCATCACTTCCGGCGGGATTCCGTGCACTTCCAGCAGCACTTCGGCGAGGGAGGCGGGCCACCAGCGGGCTACCAGGCTTTTAAGCAGCTGGCGGGGATGCTCGCGCAGAGCCATCTGCAGGCGGGCTTCCCAGTCGTCGGCCCGCAGATCGCTGTCGGTACGGATGCCGATCTTCACCGGACCTTCTTCCAATGCTTTGGCGGCCTGACCGCTGATATTGATGATCGCCGGGCCGGAGAGGCCGAAGTGCGTGAACAGCACGTCTTCGCAATATTTGGTGACGACCTTGGTCTCGCTGCGCACCACCACTTCCACATTTTTCAGGGTGACGCCCTGAACGCGGGCCGGCCATTCCTCCACCGTCTCCAGGGCGGCCATAGCCGGCCTGGCGGTGACGATGTGATGGCCGAACCGGGAAGCCCAGGTGTAGCCGTCGCCGGTGCTACCGGTCTGCGGGTAGGTGACGCCGCCCGTGCAAATGATCACCTTGTCGGCCTCCAGCACTTCCCCGCCTTTGATCTGCACCTGAAAGCCCTCGGCTTTATCCGGGTGCCGCAGGATATCGACCACTTGGGTGTCGAGCCGGATATTTACGCCGCGGCTGTAAGCCCGGCGGGCTAAGGCTTCCACCACTTCCCCGGCATCGTCGCTGGCGGGGAAGACCCGTCCTTTCTCTTCTTCCCGGGTGGCTACGCCTTCCTCAGCCAAAAGATCCAATATGTCGCGGCTGGTGAACTTGCTGAAGGCGTGATAAAGGAATTTACCGTTGCCTGGGAAAGATTGCACCAGATGGTTTACGTCTCCGGTATTGGTGATATTACACCGCCCGCCTCCAGAAAGGAGCATCTTTGCTCCCAGGCGATCGTTTTTTTCCAGCAAGGTAACTGCGGCACCGTGTTCCGCCGCCGCAATGGCAGCCAGCAGTCCGGCCGGACCGCCTCCGATTATAGCCACATGAGGTGGCATGTTGCTTCACCTCCATTGTCTTCCGCACGCCGTTATGGGCGAATGCGGAAGGTGCTTGCGCACCGTAAAGAAGTACGTCATCATCTCCCTTTCATCCTGCCGCTATCTTCACCGGTTGCCGCCGCGGCTGCAGAAAAGCCGGCGCCTTGCGCAAACTCCGGCGTAACCAGAAAGCGCATGGCTTGGGGCTTGATAGTGATCAATGCCGGCAGGCGGGCGGTGATCTGTCCGTCCGTTTGTATAGGCAGAGGTGGACCGTCGATATATATTTGCCTGGCGGTGGTATAAAGACACTTGCGATGGCTTAGGTGTGTGCCGTTTACGAGCCGCGGCAGGGTGACGACAAGATCGGGTTTGCTGATGTCGCCGGCGATGCAGACATCGAGCAGGCCGTCGCAGGGATCGGCTTTGGGGCAGATGCGGAAACCGGCGCCGTAATATTGCCCGTTGCCGACCGCCACGAGGAGGGACTTCAGGCGGAGGGGCGGCTGGTCGTCGATCTGGAGCGACAACCAGGCGTTCTCGTAATGGTTGAGCGTCTTGAAAAGCGCCTGGATATAGACCAGGTTGTTGAAGCGGGTGTGGTGGCGTTCTTGGTTCACCCGCTCGGCCACCATGGCATCGAAGCCGGCCCCGGCGGCATTGATGAAAGGTTTGCCGTTCACAAACGGGATGTCTATGAGTACCGGTTTGAGGTGGTTTATGGAGTGCAGGATGCCGGGGAGCCGGCGCGGCAGCTTCAGAGTGCGGGCGAAGTCGTTGCCTGTCCCGGCCGGAATGCAGCCCAGAACCATATCGCTACCCAAGAGCGCCGGGACTATTTCGCTGAGAGTGCCGTCGCCGCCGACGCTGAAGCAGAAGCGGCAACCGGATTCTGCGGCCGAGCGGGCCAGCTCATAGGCGTGACCAGGGCCTTCAGTGAAAGCAAAGGAATAAGACCGGCCGTTTTGCTTCAGCAGTTCTTCCAGTTGCTGCCAAACCCGGCGGCTTTTGCCTCTGCCGGCCACCGGATTGATTATATAAAACGATTGCAAGCTATCACCTTCATAACTTCTTGTAATTCGCCTTCCATAGGATATGATCCTATTGCCCGGGAGGCCGGAAGGCAAATTAAACGTTATAAAAAGAGAGGAGCCGCTAATTATTATGTCGAAGCAGCCCATGGAGTAAAACAGGAGGCTTGATGGGCTTTGTCTACTGAATATCGGATCGGCAATTTTAAAGTTGTGGTAGCAGACGACGAGGCGGAATTCGACCGGCTGGCAGCCGACGAAGTGACGCGGCTTTTGCAACAGAAACCGGAGGCCGTGCTGGGTCTCCCGACCGGCAGCACACCGGTCGGCCTATATGCCGAGCTGAGGAAGCGTTACCGGGAAGGGCGGATCAGTCTGAGGGCGGCCACTTCCTTCAACCTGGATGAGTATGTCGGCCTGGCTCCCGAGCATCCGCAATCATACCATGCCTTCATGCAAGAGCACTTATTCGGCGGCATCGACCTGCCGAAAGAGCGGACCTTTCTGCCCGAGGGGATCGGCGATCCGCAACTGGCGGCGGCGCGCTATGAAGAGCTCCTCGCCAAGTACGGACCGATCGACCTGATGATCCTGGGCATAGGTAGGAATGGGCATATCGGCTTCAATGAGCCGGGCACTTCCTTTAAGAGCGGGGTGCATCCGGCTATGCTCACCCAATCGACCATCAAAGCCAATGCCAGGTTTTTCGCCTCGGAGGATGAGGTGCCCAAGCAGGCCATCACTATGGGCATAGGCAATATTCTCGCCGCCAGGCGCATTATGCTCCTGGCCAAAGGCGCAAGCAAAGCTCAGGCGATACGCGCCACCGTCTGCGGCGAGATGTCGGAACAAGTTCCGGCCTCCGCCCTGCAGTCGCATCCTGATGTCCTCTTGATCCTGGACCGGGAAGCGGCGGCTCTCCTGGTGGCAGACCAGGAAGCGGGCGCCTCATGCCGGATTGGCTGATTATGCCGGATGGGCTATTAGGCAAGGTTACGCCACATTTATTCCCAGACGGCGGCAAGCACTGCCCAAGATGGCGGCGATGAGCCGGTCGTAGCTTAGGCCTGCCGCTTTGGCTTGTACCGTGAGCAAGCTTTGCGCCGAGAGTCCGGGGAGAGGATTGATCTCCAGAAAGAAAGGCTCTCCCTTGTCGTCGAGGCGGATATCCACCCGGCTGAAATCCCGGCAGCCCAGGGCGGTGTGGGCCCGGACGGCTATCTCTGTGAGCCTGTTTTTTTCCTCCTCCTCCAGCGGCGCCGGGCAGAGGAGGCGCTCCAGGTTGCCGCTTTTGGTTTCGAAGGAATAGACGAATTGCTCGCTCGTCACGGAGCTTTGGGCGTCCACTACTTCCAGCACCGGCAGCGCCACAGGCGGATCGTTTCCTAAAATGCCTATGGAGAATTCCCGGCCTGAAAGGAATGGTTCGATCAAAGCCGGCTGCCGGTAGTTGGCCAACACCCAGCCTACTCTCTCTGCCAGTTCCTCTCGGTTGTTCACCCGCGAAGCGCCGCGGATCCCTTTGCTGGAACCTTCATAGTTGGGTTTGACGAAGGCCGGGAAGTCTATGGAAAGAGCAGCGAGTTGGGCCGGGTTACTCACCAGGTGGGAGGCCACCACCGGCAGCCCGGCCGCCGCCACTACTGTTTTGGCCAGGTATTTGTCGAGCGCCAGGCCCAAAGTGAGCGCATCGGAACCTGAATAGGGCACATCCAACAATTCCAGTACGGCCGGGACGAGCGATTCCCGGTTGCGGCCGAACCATCCTTCGGCAATATTAAATACTATCTCCGGCTGGGCGGCGGCGATTCTCAGCGCCAGATCGCGGCCATAGGGCAGGTCGATCACCGTATGCCCCAGGTGCGCCAGCGCGCCGGCGATCAGTTCGACCGTGGCGCGCTCTTCGCATTCCGCCGACCAATCTTCCACGCCGGCGACTACGGGAACATCGCTTTTCAAATTATAGGTTAATCCGATGCGCAAGCCTATCAACCTCACTAGAGCGGATAAATTGTTAAATTCGTATTGATTCTAGTCCTTGGCTTGTTGAATAGCGAACCCCGGAAATGGCTTGTTTATGTTGATTTGCATGCTGCCGGCGTCTGGCGGAGAATGGGGATCACAAAGCGAATCCAAGATTGATTTTGCTGATCCGCAGTCAATGCCTCATTTTTTTCAGGCTGATCAGGTCGATGATCAGGCCGCTGCCATTATCTGCCATGGGAGCGTCGCCTCTGATGTCGAGCCAGGTCGCCTGGCGCGGGGCCGTCCTTAAGAAGCCCTGGAGCAGCACCGGCTCGGAGCCGATGGATCCGGGTGGGAAATAGTGCTCCAAGGCCAGGCCGGCGAAGTTGCCGGAAGCTTTTACCCATCTCAGGCGCAGGATGAAGGGGCTGTTGGCTGCCGGGAATTGGGCGCGGCAGGCGATGGTATAGTAAAGCCTGTCGCCTGGGGAAACCCGCACCGTGCGGCTGATAAAGGCGTGCGGGCGGAAAAGCAGCACCGAGTTGCCGGCGGAGTCGCCTTCTGCCGGCAGGATCATGGCGCCGCCGGTGTGCCAACCGCTTAAGCCGGCGGTAAAATCCCGGTTCTTGATGAGCTCGATCATGGAGGGAGAGCGTTGGCGCCGCTGCCGCCTTTTTTTTACTGCTGCCAATATAGGCGCCTCCTGTGGTGACCTGATAAACTAATACTATGGTAGGTGCCGGAGCGGCTGTGCGGTATAGTAATCCAATCCTGTTTTTCACCAGTCGCGAGGAGGCAGGGGAAGCGGGAACGGTGTGGAAAAGAGGCATACAAAATAGTAAAGGAGAGGGCAAGTGACTTTTGGTGGTGGTTTGGTAAAAATAGGCTGGGGAAAACAGGAGCCGGTGGATGATTCCGGTAAAGCTTTCATGGAAGTGCTGATCGGCGAGGCGGAAGGGGCGCCCCATTTTTACATGCGTCGCTTTGTCCTCGAGCCTGGCGCCAGGATGGCCGCTCACCGCCATCCGGATATCGAGCATGAGCAATATGTGCTCCAAGGGCGGCTGGTGCTGGGGCTCGACGAGCGGGAGATCGTAGTAGGGCCCGATAGCATCGTCTTTATTCCTGCCGGGACGGTACACTGGTATGAAAACAGGGAAAAGGAGCCGGCCGTCTTTCTCTGCCTGGTGCCGAAGACGGCGGAATACCGCACGGAATGGGTCTGAAGGCGCCGGCGGCGCTCTATTAATTACATAACGAACGAAGAAACGAAGCCCTGATAACCGGAAGTAACATGCAACAGGATAGGTGTGAAATATCTTGTCGACACTGCTGCAGAGGCGCGCTTATAGGCCGGCGGTCATCAGCGGGGTGATGGCGCTGGCCTGGCCGGCCATAGTGGAGCAGACTTTGATGATGACCGTAGGTATCATCGACACCGCTATGGTCGGACGCCTGGGTGCCGTCGCATTAGCTTCAGTAGGCTTGGGCGCTCAGGTGATGATGATCGCCATCACCTGCTTTGCCGCCGTGAGCACAGGCACCAGCGCCCTGGTGGCCCGCTTCACCGGGGCTTCCGAGGTAGACAAAGCTTGTACCGTAGCCCGGCAATCGCTGCTCCTCGGCACGCTCTTGGCGGTCATTATGTCGTTTTTTCTCTATTTCAATGCCGAGGCGATCGTCCATGTCCTCTTCAGGACCAGCGCTACCGATGTGCTGGCTTTGGCTGTCGCCTACATCAAAATCCTTTCCTTATCGGTGGTGCCCAATTTCATCCTGATCATCATTAATGCTGTCCTGCGGGGCTCGGGCGACACCCGCACCCCTATGCTGGTGATGGCGGTCGTGAATGTGATAAATGTAATGATGAATTATCTGTTAATATTCGGCATCGGTCCTCTGCCGCGCCTGGAAGTGCGGGGGGCGGCTATCGCCTCCGCCATTGCCCAGACTTGCGGTGGTCTGATCGTCACCTGCATCCTCTTCAGTGGGAAAACCCTGATCAGGCTGGGAATTCACGACGACTACCGTCCCGATTTCCCCACCATCCGCCGCATCCTGCGCATCGGCATTCCCGCCGGCCTGGAGCAGGCACTGATGCGGGCCGGGCAGACTATCTACACCGTCATCGTTTCGTCATTGGGCACGGTAGCCTATGCTGCCCATCAGATCGCCCTCAACGCCGAGTCCATCTCTTTCATGCCCGGCTTCGGCTTTGCCTTGGCCGCCACCACCCTGGTCGGGCAAAAACTGGGCGCCGGAGAGCCCAGGGAGGCTGAACGCGCCGGCCTGACGGCGGCGGGGCTGGCGGCGGGTATCATGAGCTTGATGGGGGCGGCCTTTTTTCTTTTCCCCGCCCTCTTTGTCTCCATATTCACACATGATGCCGAAGTGTTGGCGGCCAGCGCTCAGGTCTTGCGCCTCATCGCCCTCTCGCAGCCGTTTTTGGCTTTGTCTATGGTGCTGGCCGGCGGCTTGCGCGGGGCGGGCGACACCCGCTCGGTGATGTGGATCACCGGCTTCGGCATCTGCGCCGTGCGCGTCTGTCTGGCCCTTTTGTTCGTGCGGTTGGGATACGGCCTATTTGGAGCCTGGATGGCTATGGCCATTGATCTGGTCTTCCGCGGCACGGCGTGCAGTTGGCGCTTCCGGCAGGGGCGGTGGAAGAACACGGTGGTTTAGCCCCGTGGTCGGCCACCGCCCTCACTAACTTCATGGTTCAGGCTCCGATGAGCGAGCGGGCCATGGCCGCCACTTTCGCCGGCGTGAAGCCGAAATACTCCGCCAGGTGTTCGGCTTTGCCGCTCGTGCCGAAGCGCTCGAGGCCCATCACACCGTCGCCCGGAGCCAAAAGGGTATGCCAGCCTGAGGGGTGGCCGGCTTCAATCACCAGACGTTTCACGCCAGACGGCAGAACAGCTTCCCGGTAAGCCGGCTCCTGGGCGAGGAAGGCTTCCCGGTTGGGCATCGACACCACCCTGACGCCTGTGCCGCCGGCCGCGAGCTCTTCAGCTGCCGCCAAAGCCAGCGCCACCTCACTCCCCGTGGCCACCAGCACTATTTTGAGCGGGAGGCCGTCGGTCGTTTCCTTTAGCACATAGGCGCCCCGGCGCATCTCCTCCGGGCGGCAGGTGGTCACCACCGGGAGCTTCTGCCTGGTGAGGATGAGCGCTGTCGGCCCATCCCGGCGTTCCAGGGCCGCTACCCAGGCGGCGGCGGTTTCGACGGCATCAGCCGGGCGGATCACCTGCAGATTGGGGATGAGGCGCAAGGAGGCGAGCTGCTCCACCGGCTGATGCGTCGGTCCGTCTTCGCCGACATAGAAGGAGTCGTGGGTGAACACATAAATGACGGGCAATTCCATCAGTGCGGCCATGCGGATGGCCGGGCGCATATAATCGGCGAACACCAGGAAGGTGGAGCCGAAGACCCGGAAATGGCCGTGCAGGGCCATGCCGTTCAATATGGCGCCCATGGCGTGCTCGCGCACCCCGAAGTGGAGGTTGCGCCCGCCATATTCATTCTTTTGCACGGAGGCATAGCCTTCGAGATAGGTTTTGGTCGAAGGGGCGAGATCGGCCGAGCCGCCCACCAGGTAGGGCAGGTGATGCGCCAGGACACGGAGGACGCTGCCGCCGGCATCGCGGGTGGCGGCCTCTTTGCCGATTTCAAAAGCCGGCAACAGGGCGGCCAGGTTGGCCGGCAGTTCCAGCCGTCGGGAGGCGTCCCACTCCCGGCGCAGCTCGGGATATTGCTCCGACCAGCTGTTGAACATCAGCTCCCACTCCAGCCGGGCTTTGGTCCAGACCGGTTGTTTCGCCGTAAAATAATGGCGGATGTCGCCGGAAACATAAAAATCTTCCTGCGGCAGGCCTAAAGCGTCTTTCAGGGCGGCCACCTCTTTTACCCCGAGCGGTTCGCCGTGCGCTTTGGCGCTGTCCTCCTTCAGGCTTTTGCGGCCGATCTTGGTGCGGGCGATGATGAGGGAGGGCCCGTTGGTGTGGCGGCGGGCGCTTTGCAGGGTGCTGGTGATGGCGGGGATGTTATGACCGTCCACTTCCCAGACCCGCCAGCCGAAAGCGCGGAAGCGGTCGCCTACCGCTTCGCTGAAGGTCAAATTGGTGCGACCCTCTATGGAGATATTGTTGGCGTCGTAGATGACGATCAGCTTATGCAGTCCCAGGTGTCCGGCCAGGGAAGCGGCCTCCGAGCTGATGCCTTCCATCATGTCGCCGTCGCCGGCCAACACGTAAGTGTAATGATCGACCACCGGGAAGCCGGGGCGGTTGTAGCGGGCCGCCGCCATGGCCTCCGCCAGCGCCATGCCCACCGCATTGGCCAAACCTTGCCCCAGCGGTCCGGTGGAAGTCTCCACCCCCGGGGTCAAGCCGTGTTCCGGATGGCCGGGCGTTTTGCTGCCCAACTGGCGGAAGTTTTTCAGGTCGTCCAGGGAGATATCATAGCCGCACAGATGGAGCAGGGAATATAAGAAAGCCGAACCATGGCCGGCGGAGAGGACGAACCGGTCCCTGTTGGGCCAATCCGGGGCCTGCGGGTCGTGACGCAGGATCTCGCTGTATAAGACGGCGCCGATTTCGGCACAACCCAGGGGCAGGCCGGGATGTCCCGAGGCAGCTTTCTGTACGGCGTCGGCAGACAGGGCTCTGACACAATCGGCTATTTTCTCAAGCATGAATAAAATACCCCTTTCAGGCTAATAGCTGAGTTGGCTTCAGGCGGTTTCTTCGTTGTCGTATTGCCGGACCAGCGCCGGTATCGACTTCCATCCCAGGCGTTTGGCCGCTTCAAATCTCAGATGACCGGCCAGGATCTCATAGTGGTCCGCGCCGGGCGGTTTGGCCACCACAATAGGCTGCAGCAGTCCCTTCTCTTCTATGCTGGCCATCAGCATCTCGATATCGTGCGGGTCCAGCTTCGGCTGTTCTTCAGTTTTTATTTTGTTGATCATGATGTGGCGGAAAGCAGGATCCTGGCTGCGCTCCTCCTCTTTGCGCACCGCTCCGGCCTTATAGGAATAGACATAGGGGATGGCAAAGTCCACATCCTGTTCCTTCTGGAAAGCGCTGAAGATGCGTTTGGAGATCTCATAGGAGATGGCCGGGCGGTCCTTCACCCGCGTCATATAGCGCAACCGCATGTAGACACCATAATCATAGAGGTCTGAACGGATGTAGGGCTCCACGCCTGTGGCGGCGATGATGTCGGCCGTCACTTCCCGCGCCGCCTCCAAGAGCAGCTTCTCGGCTACCGACCAGTTGGAATCGTAGGTGACGCGGATGACCACTTCATCTAGAATGTAAGCCGCCTCCTGCTTCATGGTATAGTTGATGGCCACCTGGCTGAACAGCATGGCGTTGGGCACCAATATAAAGCGGCCGACGGCTTCCTCGCTGCCTATGCTGCCGCCCACCTGGTTCAATACGGTATACATGGGGCCGATCTCCTGGATATCACCGGTCAGCCCCAGATTGGGGAACTGCACCCGGTCGCCGGGTCGGAACGGGCGCTTCAGGGAGACGAGCAGGAAGGCGGCGAAGCCGCTCACCGGCGCTTGCAGCGACCAGCCCAGGAGCATGCCGCCGAAGAGGGTGAAAAAGGTGGTGAAAGAGGCCAGGCGGCCGATGCTGTAGGTGACCACCACCGCCGCCGCAATGACGGCGAGCAGTTTATATAACCGGTTGATCATGGCTCCTTCCACGGCCGGCTTCTGCTTGAACACCATCCACCACATGGTGAGGAGAGACAATAGTTCCGTGCCGACCATGACCACCGCCAGGAATCCCAGCAAGCCGGCCAGATCCATACCCGAAGGCAGCTGGGGAAACGGGATGGAGGAAGCCGACAGGACAAGAAAAACAGCGGCCGTGCCGCTCCAGATCAGCAATGAGAGCAGTTTGTCGCGCCACATGAACTGGTACCCCTCCTGAAGCTATCCTGTCATGAAGAATTCGTTCCCCTGCCGGGAACTCCCTTTTATATTTGCGTTTTTCTGCGCTTTCGGCCGGAGAAGAAGGTTGCCCGGCGCTTCAGGCTGGTGTAAAATCACCAAAAAGACCGCCGTGCCGGCTGCCTGCGCTCTGCCGGCCGTCTCTTTCGAGGTATGGTTGGAGGTTACTGCTATGCCGTATTATCGCCGCAATCTACTCACCCTGTGTGTCGCCGTATTTTTAGCCTCCAGCGCCTGGCAGCAGGTGGTGCCCTTTCTGCCCCTCTTCCTGCAGGATCTGGGAGTGAAGGAGGGCCTGAATCAGTGGTCCGGCGTGGTCTATGCCCTGCACTATATTTCGGCGATCTTCTTCCTGCCGTTTTGGGGTAAACTCGCCGACCGCTACGGTCGCAAGCCGCTGGTGCTGCGCGCCGGTATTTGCCTTTCCCTTCTTTATTTCGCCATGTCGTTCGCCAGAAGTCCCTATCACGTTGCCGTGGTGCGTTTCCTGAACGGAGCTCTCACCGGGTTTATTCCCGGGGCCACCGCCCTCGTCGCCACCAATACCCCGCGGGAGCTGACCGGCCGCTATGTGGCGGCCATACAGACCGCCAGCGCCGGCGGCACTATCATCGGCCCGGCCATCGGCGGGGCGCTGGCCGACCTCTTCGGCTTTCGCGGCGCTTTGCAAGCCTCCGGCCTGATGGTATTCACCGCTGTCCTCCTGGTGCTGGTGTTCGTGGTGGAACACAACAAAACCGTGATCGCTTCACCCACCACCATCAGGCAGGATGTGCAGACGGCCTTCAGCCATCCCGTGCTCTTCGGCACCATGCTGGCCATGGGATTTACGGCTTTTGCCACCTTGTCGCTGCAACCGGTGCTGACGCTTTATTTGACGGAATTGTCCGGGGAGGCAGCCAACTGGCTGCGGGGGGCCATCTTCTCCCTTCCGGGGGTGGCCTTCATGCTGACCGCTTCCCTTTGGACCCGCTGGGGAGAGCGGGCCGGTTTTGAGCCGCTGATGCCGCTCGGCTTGCTTTTGTCCGGCGTGCTGGCCGCCATCTTGGCCTGGCCGCGTTCCATTTATGGTTTCGCTTTTCTCTATTTCGTGATGGGCATCTGCGTGGCCGCCCTGCGGCCGGCCGCTGCCGCTTTGGTGGCCCTCAAAGTGGAGGAAGGGTTTCAAGGTCGGGCATATGCCCTGCAGCAGTCAGCCTTCATGTTCGGCGGTTTTGCCGGACCGCTCCTCACCGGGGCAGTGGGGGAGCTGTTGGGGACGCGCTGGACCTTTGTCTGGCTGGGGCTTTTCCTCGTCGCCAGCGCCCTCTTCATGCACCGCCTGGTGCAAAGCTGGAAGCGTCAGGCAAAAGTGCAGCTATCCGGGGCAGTCACAAAAATTTAACAGGCAAATATATTGCGTACATATAATTTGTGTGCATATAATGTGTAGACGTAATATATGCTCACAGCCTTTAGCACATGGTTGAAGGGGGGGGACGTATGGAGGAACCGGTTGATCCGATACGCACTACTCACCGCTTGCTTTTGCGAACCTTTTGGAAATTGCAGCGAGCCATCCGCAATCGGCTGGAAGAATTTGGCATCACCCCCCCTCAGTTCTCCGTGCTGGTACGGGTCGGCGAAGAAGGAGTGCCGCTGACCCGCCTGGCCGACAAGATGTATTCGGACATCAGCACGGTGAACGGCATCGTGAACCGCCTGGAGAAACAAGGGCTGGTGAAAAGGGAACGCTGCACCTCCGACCGGCGGGTGGTATATATCAAGCTTACCCCGGAAGGTTTGGCGCTGCGGCAGCGGGTGATGCCCGTTCATCTCCAGCATATTGAGGAGAGATATGCCGTTTTATCCGCGGAGGAGTTGGCCACGCTGCAGGAGTTGCTGAAAAAGCTGGCCGGGAATCTGTGATTTCCGGACCACCATCACACAAAAGAGGTGAATGTGCCATTGGCAGTTCAGGATGCACGGCGGCCCCAATCCTACATAATGGAAGCACCGGCCAACATCAAAGCCCGCATCAAGGACCAGCTGGAACCTGGCGAAGTAGTTAAAGTACAACTGGAAACCGATTATACTCTGGACGGCCGTTACGGCTCCGACTGGTTGGTGGTCACCAACCGGCGGGTGATGGCCGTGCGCCAAGGCGACATGGTGATCATCCCGCTGTTGCAGTTGACCTCGGTGACGGTGATCGATTATCAGGGCAACAGTTTCCTGCGGGTGACGGCGGACGGTCAGGCTCATGACCTGGTGCGCTATTCCCGCACCTTGCATTCCCGCTTTGCCCAGGCGCCCATCCTCATCGAGCGCTATGCCCAGGAAGCCGCCCATGACGACCGGGAACTGGTGCCCAGGGAGATCCGCTGGAAAGCCAAAGCCGAGCAGCGCAGCCGCTGTCCGAAATGCGGCGGCGTCCTGCCCCGGCGCCACCGGCAATGCCCCAATTGCCTGGATCAGCGGCGGCTGATCATGCGCTTGTTGAGCTATGTCGTGCCCCATTGGAAGCTGGTCGCGGTGGCTTCAGCGCTCTTAGTGATCACCACGGGTCTGGGCCTTCTGCCGCCCCTTTTTTACCGGACGATCATCGACTCGGTGCTTCTGCCCGCCTCCCAGGGCGAAACGGTGGTAGTACTGGAGCAGGGCGGAGGGAGTGATCTCATCACCCGGCTGGTGACGCCGCTCGCCGCCCCCGGCACCAGGCAACTCCTTTACCTGATGGTCTTCCTCCTTTTTGCCACCCATTTTTTGGATGCGACCCTGGAGGCCTGGCGGCATTATCTCATCTCGCTCCTCGGTCAGACCATCACTTTCAACCTGCGCAATCAGATGTATAGCCACCTGCAGACCTTATCGCTCTCCTATTTCAGCAAGGAAGATACGGGACGCATCATGCAGCGGGTCACCGGCGATGTGCGCCGGCTGCAGGACTTTTTGAGCAACGGCCTGCAGCATCTGTTGCAGGACATTCTTAAACTCGTCTCCATTACGGCGATGCTATTGATGATGAGCCCGCGCCTCACCTTGATGATCATGATCCCGACGCCGTTTCTCATCATCACCACCATCTTCTTCAGCCGCTGGCTGAGAAGGGTGTATTCCCTTTTGTGGAAACGCTATGACGGCATCAGCTCGATCCTCGCCGACACCATCCCCGGCATGCGGGTGGTGAAAGCTTTCGCCCAGGAAAACCGGGAGGTGGCCAGGTTTGAGCAGCGCAGCCGGGAACTTCTGGACGGCGAGATGAACGCCGCCAAGATCAACGCCATCTTCGGCCCGACCATGGGCATGATCACCTTCATGGCCACGGTGCTGATCTGGTGGCTGGGCGGCGAGCGGGTGTTGAGCGGCACCCTCACCTTAGGCGCCCTCACAGCCTTCAACTCCTATATGGCCCAGTTTTATCAACCGGTGCGCAACCTGTGCAATCTGAACCGCACCTTCCAGCAGACGGCGAGCTCAGCCGAGCGGGTCTTCGATGTGCTTGATACCGAGCCGGAAGTGAGCGAGGAGGAGAAACTGCCGCCTATCCCGCCCATCCGCGGCCGGGTGGAGTTCCGCAACGTCACCTTTGCCTATGAGCCGGGCGAGCCGGTGCTGAAGAATATGTCCTTTACGGTCGAGCCGGGGGAGATGATCGGCCTGGCCGGGCACAGCGGCGCCGGCAAGAGCACTTTGATCAATATGATCACCGGCTTTTACTTTGCCGACGACGGACAGGTTTTGGTCGACGGCCATGATCTGAGCAAAGTGGATCCCCGTTCCCTGCGCGACCAGATCGGGGTGGTGCTGCAGGAACCCTTCCTCTTCAACGGCACCATCGCCGAAAACATCGCCTACGGGAAGCCGGGGGCGTCGCTCAGGGAGATCATCGCCGCCGCCAAGGCGGCCAACGCCCATGAGTTCATCATCAGGTTCCCCGACGGCTACGACACCAGAGTGGGTGAGCGGGGAGCCAGGCTCTCGGGTGGGGAGAGGCAGAGGCTGGCCATCGCCAGGGCGATATTGAAAGATCCCAAAATCCTCATCCTGGACGAAGCCACGGCCTCCGTCGACACCGAAACCGAAGCCAAGATCCAGGAAGCCCTGGACCGGTTGATCAAGGGCCGTACCACCTTTGCTATCGCCCACCGCCTCTCCACCTTGCGCAATGCCAATCGCCTGTTTATTCTGGAGCGCGGCGAGCTGGTAGAGGTGGGCACCCACGATGAGCTGATCAACTCCGGCGGTGTCTACGCCAGATTGTGTCAGATGCAGGCGGCGCTGGCCCAACTGCGGGCGGTGTGAGAGAGGGGGAATTGGTCATGGTCTGGAGCGAAGGAAACGGCCAATTGAGCGCCAGGCTGGATAATGAGCTCGGCATTTTGCCTGCCGAAACCATCGATATTAAATATAACGAGCTCAATGAACTTGTGCTTACCACCGGGGGACGCACCTATGTAAATGTCCGCCTGGTGCGCTGTTTTCCCATCACCGAAGAGAACAAATATATCACGGTGCTCGCCGCCGACGGTACCGAAATCGGCCTGATCGAGGATGTGGAGGCCTGCCGACCGGAGGTGGCCGCCCTCCTGAAGAAGGCTTTGCAGGATGCCTATCTGGTGCCGCAGATCACCAAAGTGAACAACATCACCGTCAGAGGCTACCTGCCGGTGTGGGATGTGGAGACCGATCGCGGGCCCCACATCCTGGAGCTGAACACCAGGCGGGAAACCTTTATGGTCGGCAAAAAAGTGGTGATCCGCGATGCCGACGGCAACCGCTACGAAATCCCCGACTTCACCAAACTGGACAAGCGCAGTCAGAGCTTGGTGGAGAAAGAAGTCTAGAGTGGGAAATATATTTTCTCGGGCAGGCATGAATTTCACTCTTGATGCTGAATAAGAATGTAGGATTCGGCTAAGCCTTATCCGCGAAGAACCCTATATGGGGGAAGTTTGGAGGCTAATTAATGCGAGGAACTGTCAAATGGTTCAGTGGGGAAAAAGGATATGGGTTTATATCCCGCGCCGATGGTCAGGGGGATGTGTTCGTACACTATAGCGCCATCGAGGGAACCGGTTACCGCAACCTGGATGAAGGGCAGTCGGTAGAGTTCGAGGTCACCCAAGGGCAAAAAGGTCCCCAGGCGCAAAATGTCCGGGTAGTCGACTGAAGAGAACGTGACGGCAATAGACGGCATGCGGGACGGCTTCCTCCCGCATGCTTTAGCCCAGCCAATTTATCCGGGAGGAGGAAAAAGAAAATCGGTAAGTTGGTCCGTGATTTTCTAGTGGATAAGCTCCGCGTGCTGGTCTACGACAGCAGGGCCGGCATGGGGGAAGCGGCTGCCAAAGCTGTGGCGGAAAGCATCAGGCGCTGTGTCAAAACGCTGGGGCGGGTGAATATGGTGTTTGCCGCCGCTCCGTCGCAAAACGAATTCCTGGCGGCGCTGGTCAGGGAGGCCGATGTCGACTGGACTAAAGTATATGCTTTTCATCTGGATGAATATATCGGCCTGCCTGAGAGTGCTCCGCAACGCTTCGCCACTTTCCTGAAAGAGCGCCTGTTCTCTTTGGTGCCTTTCAAAGAGGTGCATTATCTCAACGGTAACGCCCCGGATATCGAAGCCGAGATCAAGAGGTATTCCCGGCTTCTGGAGACCCACCCGCTGGATATCGCCTGCATCGGCATCGGCGAGAACGGGCACATCGCCTTTAACGACCCGCCGGTGGCCGACTTCCGCGATCCCCAGTTGGTGAAAAAAGTGGAGCTGGAGAGCCGCTGCCGGGAACAGCAGGTGCATGACGGCTGTTTTGCCAGCCTGGATCAGGTGCCGACTCATGCTTTGACCTTGACAATCCCGGCCATCATGGCAGCCAAGGAAATACATTGCATCGTGCCGGGCCCGACCAAAACCAAAGCAGTGCACGACACGCTCTATGGCCCGGTCGGCGAAGTGTGCCCGGCGTCCATACTGCGCACGCACGAGCGTGCCGTCTTATATGTGGATGTTGAGGCGGCGGGTTAATTCGGCGATATATTCCTGATCGGACATGGCCTCCAGCCGGTCCTGTTTTTTCAGCGCCTCGAGATCGGATTGGGACAGAGGCTCCGGCGGCAGGTCGGCGGTTATCCGGTGCTCGCCTGAGTGGATTTTCGTGATCAGAGCGCGGAAATCGTGCAAAGGTTCCGGAGACTGCCGCACCTGCCGCAATGCATATCTGATCACCGGTTTCGGCAGGACGGCCAGCCATTGGGCCACCACGGCGGCCAAAGCCTCATCGGGGGCGTCGTCGGCCAGCTCTGCCGCCAACAACTCCATCGCGTCCCGGAAAAAGGAGCTCGTGGTGCGGTCGTGTTTGTTCATCGAAAGGTTTCGTCCTCCTCGTTCCCTTGTGTTATTTACGGCAATGCCCACCTGTGTCCTGCTGTCGAAAGGGCGGGTGGCCGATGGGATGTGATCGCTTGCAAGTCAAGGTGGTGCCGCTGAAATCCGTGGACCAGGAGGAGTTGCGCATTTTGGCGGCCTATATTCACGAAGCCTGCCTGGAAGAGCAGAAATATGCCCCGGAAGCCAAGGAACTGCTGAAGATCGGGGAAGCCGATCTCGTCCGCAGCCTGGAATGGAGCGAAGCCGGTTGGTGGGTGGCCCGGCAGGAGAGGGGTCCGGAGGAGAGCCGCCCGCTGGGGTTGGTGCGCATCGCTGCCGGGGGGGAAGGCGGCCGGACGGCCGTACTTTCCGGCCTTTATGTCACCCCGGAATACCGGCGGCGGGGCATCGGTCGCCTTTTGGTGGAGACCGCCCTGGCCGAAGCCAAAGAGGAAGGCTTGTGGCAGGCTACGGTGCTGGTGGCCGAGACCAACCCGGCTGTGGACTTCTACCGGGCCCTGGGATTCAATGTGCGGCGTCAAGCTGCGATGATCGGCTATCTTTTCATGACTTTATCCCTGAAGGAGTGGGAGCCGTCTCCCGGCCGTGACAAAGATGTGTCCAGCGGGTTATAACGACCGTCAGGAAACCATTTTGACCCACTTGCACTTTATTTCCGAGCGCTTGGCGACCTATTATGACGGCTGCCGCTTGCCGGCGCTATTCACCACAGCCCGCCTGGTGCACGGCACATTGCTGCAAAGGCCCAGGCAGGGGCCGGTGCGTGGTGGAGCGGCTTTCTTTTTGGCCGGCGCCCTGGAGAGAAGCTTCTCAGCCCTGGAGCCGGGTGAGAGCGAGCCGCCACCGCCTGCTGCGGATCCGGCCGGCCGGGAGCGGGAACCAATCCGGTGGCCACAGGACCTGGCGGAACAGGTGGCGGAGCGGCTGTTGCACCTTGACCTGACGGCGATTTCCTGCGATCTTTTCGCTCCTTTGTATGAAACGGCGGTGGCCTCGGGCGAAAGGAAGGGAAAAGGGGTCTTCTTCACCCCGCCACAGCTGGTGGACGCCGTCATATATGCCGCCAATGTTTTGAGCAGCGAGGGAATGACCGGGGAGGGCTGCCTTCTCGACCCGGCGGCGGGCACAGGAGCCTTTATAGTGCGCCTCATGGCTTTGGCCCGCCGCTGGCGTCGCCGGGACGGCTTAAGTGTCTTGAGCCACCTTGTGCCCCGCCTTTATGCCGTCGAGTCGGCTCCATCGGCCTCAGCGCTGCTGAAGATCAACATGGCCATCCAGTGGGCTGCAGCCGCGGCGCTTTCCGGCACCGAATCCGGCTGGAAAAGAGGCTGCCGGCCGCCGGCTTTCTCCGTCGCCGCAGGAGATGCTTTGCTCTCCTACAGCCTACCCGGAGAGGGGGGAGAACTGCTCGTGGATGAGAAGGCTGCGGCATATGGCCCGCTCTTTGTGGCCATAGCCGGGAAGAACGACTTCCGCTGGGTGATAGGTAATCCTCCCTATGTGGGCGAAAGCGGGCACCGGGAACTTTTCGCTGCTTATCGCCGCCACCGATTCTGGAGGCATTATTCCGAGAGCAAGATGAACTTTTTGCAATATTTCCTGGTGCTCGGCCTGCATAAGCTGGCGGCGGAGGGCGGCACTTTGGGCTTTGTCACCTCCAGTTATTGGCTCACGGCCGAAGGCGCCGCCAAAACCAGGGATGTTCTCCTCTCCGGGGCCTACATCGACCAGGTGATCTCTTTTCACCGCTTCTCTCCGTTTCCCAACGTCCCAAAGCTGCACAATGCCATCGTTATCCTGAAGACGGGTTGTCCACCCGGGCACCGCCACACGGTGAAGCTGGTAGAACTGGAGGGGAATAGCCACATACCCCTGTCTTGCCGCATTGCTGCCGCCGCCCATGGCGGGGGCTGGGGAGCGAGGCAGGTGGAGATTCCCTATCATCCGGAGCGCCTGGTCGGGCGGCCATGGCATCTCTTGGGAGCCAGAGAGGACGCGCCCTTCCTGGACCGGTTGGACGAGCTGCCACAGCTCAGGCGGTTTTATCTCACCCGCCAGGGGGTGGCGCCCGGGGCGCAGAAGGTGACCAGAAAAAACCTGGAATTCCTGGGCCCGGAGTGGGTGGAAGCGCAGCGCATCACCCTCAACGAAGGCATTTTTGTGCTCACCACCGCGGAGGTCAAGGCCTTGCACCTTCCTCCGGCCGAGCAAAGGTTTCTGAAGCCGTTCATCAAGAATTCGCACATCAAGCCCTATTACATTACCGAGGCCGGGTTGTGGCTGATCTATTTACATCACGAAGAGGTAGAAGCCGCCGACTGCCCCCACCTCCTTTTGCACCTGCAGCGCTTCAAGCCCCTCCTCACCCGCAAGCGGGAATATAAAAGCGGTCGCCGCCAGTGGTTCCACCTGCACTGGCCCCGCGAGGAAGGCATCTTCACCGGTGAAAAGGTGGTCACCTCGCAAAGGGGCAAGAGTCCGGCTTTTGCCTATCACGCCGGACCTCTTTATGCCGCCACGGATGTGTATTACGTCCTCCTCCCGCCGCCGGGAGAGGGCGGCACCAGCCCTCCGCTCAGCCTAAAAGCTCTGACTATGGTGCTGAACAGTACCTTCGCCGGCTTCTGGTTTGCTCACCGGGCCAAAGCCAAAGGCGAGCAAAAAGAATTTTTTGCCACCGCCCTGGCCGCCTTTCCTCTCCCGGAGATGGAGAGCCTGGCCGCCCACCGGGAGGAAATTCGCCACCTGGAGCAGGCCTATCCGGATATGAGTGCGGACAGAGGTGAAAGAGCGCGGGAGATACGGGAAAAGACGGATGATCTGGTCTATGCCCTGTATGAGCTAAAGCCGGAAGAGCGGCGGACGGTGGCAGCCTTTAAGGATAAATAAATGATTAACTTAGCCTGATATAGCAAAAGCGGCGCCCGCCTTACCCGCCCGCAGCGGCAGGAGAGCGGACGCCGCTTTCCGGCTCAGCCGGTCGTCATCAGCGCACAAAAATCAGATAAGCGATGAAGATGACGATCAAGCCGATGCCGATCATGACGGGAACCGGTAGCTGGCTGGCTCTGGGGTCGGCGACGGCTTGGATCTCGTCCGGGCCATCGCCGCTTTTGGCTGACGGCCGTCCGAGCTGCTCTTTTTTGGAAGCCACGCCTCTGCAACCCACTTTTCCACAGCCGCCCCTGGTAAACCAGCAGTTTTCATGATGCGCTGTTTTGCAGCGAGGACACAGGACGATGGTCTGTCCTTCTTCGATCCCTCGATGACAGGTTGGGCAACCTTGGGCAATATACTCCGAATGGGGCTCCACTACCATAACTGTTTCCGGCATGCCGATCACCTCTTTCTATTGCCGTTCTTTTTACTGCACAGACACGGCATCTCCCTGCTTGATGTTCTGGGTTTTTGATTCGATCTTAGCCACGCTGGCCTCGGGATCGACATTGATCACCTTGGCCGTGCCGACGGGAATTCTCACCGGATCTTTCAGGCCGGGAATGGACATCAGGCTGTAGATGTTGACGGTGGCGTTCATTTTCATGCCGTGCTTGGAGCCCAGGTTGATGACGATCTGATCACCGGGCAGCACCACCAGCACGACGCCTTCGCTCGTCACGGCGGCTGCGGCGCTCGTCACGGCGAGGTCGGCTTTCTCAATCACCTCGACCAGGTTGTCGACAAATTGCTTGACGGCAGCCATAGTCGCCTGACCCAGCGTGGAGCTCCGGAATTGCTCGGCATCGAAGGATATGCCCCTGAAATTGTCGATGGAGATACCTGCCCCCGTTTTGCTGCCCGAACCGCTGAGCGAGCCGAGAATCTGCCCGGTTTCGGTGTCGACCACCCTTCCGGTGAGCGTCACTTTGGCCTGCGATCCCGACACCCGCAAAAAGCTGATGCCTATGCCTGCGGTCTGCTTCATGTCCCATTCGGTGATGGTGCCCATCACGGCCAGCCTGGCTCCCAACATCTTGCCGATCTGTGAAGCCGTCTCCACTTCCAATGCTCCTGAGGCTCCCAGGCGCTGTTCGGCCTGGATCTGCTCAATGCGGTTGCGTTCCACGACAATGAACTTGTTTCTGTTGACCAGCTCGTCGGTGACCAGGTTGGTGACCCCTTCTTCCAGGGACCAGCCATGCCAGGCATCGTCGATGTGCCCTGGAGCGAAGGTCAATATGGCCACCGCCAGCTTGTCGGCGGCCTGAGCGCCAAAGGCACCGCCCACCGCCAGGATTAATGTAAGTACCAGACTGATTGATGCTTTCAACTTGGCGACCTCCTCTGATGCATTTATATGTGCGCATCGCAGACAGTTAATTCCATATGTTCACTACATAGTCCTCTTATGATATATGCAGCAGTTCCTCCAGTTGGGTTAGCAGTTCGGAAAAAAGGCGCAAAGCGGCATTTACCGGTTCCGGGCTGCTCATGTCCACCCCGGCTTTCCCCAGCAGCACGAGCGGATAATCGCTCGATCCGGCCGAGAGAAAATCGATATAACGGCGGACGGCGCCGGCGCCGTCATTGAGTATCTGCATGGACAAAGCCGTGGCTGCCGAAAAACCGGTAGCGTATTTATATACATAAAAGGCATTGTAAAAATGCGGGATGCGCGCCCATTCCATAGCGATTTCCGGATCGCTCACCACCTCCTCGCCATAATAGTCGCGGTTCAGTTGCAGGTAAGTACGGCAGAGAAAGTCGGCAGTCAACGGCAGGCCGTTTTCGACGGCCTCATGAATGATCTTTTCAAATTCGGCAAACATGGTCTGGCGGAAAACCGTGGTGCGGAAACTCTCCAGGTGATGGTTGAGCAGATAAAGGCGCTGGCTGCGTTCTCCGGTGTGCTGCAGGAGATGATGTAAAAGCAGGTTTTCATTTACGGTGGAGGCCACCTCGGCCAGGAAGATGGAGTAGCCGGCGTAGATGAAAGGCTGCTTTTGGTTGGAGTAGTAGCTGTGGAGGGCATGACCCATTTCGTGAGCCAGTGTGAACACATTGTCCAGGTTCTCCTGGTAGTTCAGTAAGACATAAGGATGGCTGCCATAGGTGCCCCAGGAATAGGCTCCGGAAGTTTTCCCTTCGTTTTCATAGACATCCACCCAGGCCGAGGCCAACCCTTTCTCCAGGACGGCCATGTAGTCGTCCCCCAGGGGGCGCAGGCCGGCCAGCACCTTTTCCTTGGCCGTCTCATAGGGAATCTTCGCCTCGGCCGGCGGGGCCAGCGGGGTATAGATGTCGTACATATGCAGCTCATCCAAGCCCAAAGCCTTTTTGCGCAAAGCCAGGTAGCGATGCATGAGCGGCAGGTGGGCCCGTACCGCCTGGATCAGGTTGGTGTAAACTTCCGTGGGGATGTTGTCCTCATCCAGCGCCGCGGCCAGGGCTGAAGGATATTTGCGCACTCTGGCATAGAAGCAATCCCGTTTCACGCTGGCATGCAAGGTGGCGGCCAGAGTGTTTTTCTGCTTTTCGTAACTGGAATAGAGTGCTTTGAAAGCATCGTGGCGCACCCGGCGATCTTTCGATTCGATCAGCTGTATGTAGCGGCCTTTGGTCACCTCGATCTCTTCGCCGTTCTCATCGATGATGGTGGGGAATTTGATGTCGGCATTGTTGATCATGGCGAAGATGTTGGCGGGGGCCTGGGCCAGTTCGGCTGTCTCAGCCAGGAGTTCCTCTTCGACCTGGGAGAGGACGTGAGGCTTTTGCCGAAGCAGGTCGTCAATGGCCTGGCGGTAGACCTCTAGAGCGGCATTTTCCGCCAGATAGGATTTCAGAATCTCTTCAGGGATAGCCAGTATTTCCGGATTGAGGAAGGCCAGGGCGCTTCTGGCCTGGGTGGCCAGGGTTTGGGCCCTGTCGCTCAGCGCCTGGTACTTGGCGCAAGTGTTGTCTTCATCTTTGCGCATGCGGGCATAGACATACACTTTATGCACGGCGCGGTTTATCTCGTCGGCGAGTTGCAAAGCGGCCAATAATCGGTCGGCACTCTCGCTCAGGTGCCCTTTATACTGCTCGGCCTGGGGCAGAAGGGTCTTGACGCGCCGGAATTCTTCTTCCCACAACTCATCGGTGGCGAACAAATCTTCCAGGCGCCATTTATATTGGTCGGGGATTTCAGCTCTTTTGGGTAAACGCTTTTTCGTCTTGCCATCCTCATTATTATTCATTTTCCTGCATAACCTGCCTTGGTCCATTTTGGCAATAGTTTCTCACGGCGAGCCGTAGTTTTTATTTTATACACCGATGATGATACTCCTTTAATCTGGCCTTAATCCGTCCGGCCTGGTTTACTCTTTCTCCGCCCAGCTTCTGGCCAAGGTGACGGAGACGGGACAGGGCACGTCGGGCAGGAAGGCGGCAGCGGCTTCTTCCATAGCCCGGCTCATCACCCTGGCGACGACCTCGGCCTGTATGGCGGTGGTTTCCACCAGAATCTCGTCGTGGATCATAGCCACAATCTGCCCCCCGAGCGGGCGCAGCGCCCGGCTGAGCAGGAGCAGCGCTTTTTTGAGGATGTCTGCTCCCGTGCCCTGCACCGGGGAGTTCAGAACGTTGGTCAAAGCCCCTTTCGGCACGCGCCGCAAGCGGCCGGAAAGAGAGCGGACCATGGTCGGCTGCTCCCGCTTGGCCCGGGCATGCCAGGCGGCCACCCCGCGATAGGCCTGGAAATAGCGCTCCCGGAAGCGAGTGGCTTCTTCTAATGTCATCTCCACGCCATATTGCTGAGTGGCATAAGCGGCCAGCCCCGCGGCGCCCATAGCATAGATCAAACCGAAATTGACGGCCTTGGCCGCCTGCCGCTCCTTTGGGGTGACGGTTTCAGGCGGCTTATCCATCAGGATGCCGGCGGTGAGGCGATGCAGGTCCTGACCTGATCGGAAAGCTTCCAGCATGCGCTGATCCTTGCAGATCTGGGCGGCGATGCGCAGCTCGATCTGGGAGTAGTCGGCGATGGCGAAGAGTTTTCCCGGCGCCGGGATGATGCAAGCCCGATATTCCCTGGCGCGGGGGAAGCTCTGGATGTTGGGATTGGAGCAGGAAAAGCGGCCTGTGGCCGCTGCCAGCTGGGAGTAGGTGGGGTGGAGGCGGCCGGTGACGGGCGACACCGCCGAGAGAAAGCTTTCCAGACGGTATTCGACGGCTCCCTGCCGGTAATCGAGGATGTGCTGCAAAACCGGGTATTGAGAGAGAAATGGCTGCAACGCCTTGGCGCTCACCCGGCGCAGGGGCAGGCCTTGTTTCTGCAGGAAAGAGAGGAGCTGGCTGTCGGAGTTGAGGTTGACGCCGCTGGTGAAGTCGGTCCCGAAGAGATGAGGGCTTTCCAGGCCGAAGGCCAGAGCGAAAGCCTGGGCGGCGGCGGCCATCTTTTGTGCTGCCCGCGCCGTTAGCTCTCTCAGCCTGGCCGTGTCGAGGCGCAGGCCGTTGTTTTCTATCTCGGCGGTGGCCAGGGTGCACTCAAATTCCAGTTCGGCACTTCTGACCAGACCGGCCTGAACCAGTTGCGGCACCAAAGCTTTGCGCAGGTTGTAGATCAAGGTGGCCGCCACTGCCGGAGGAGGCTCCTCCTTGAGGCTTGAGAACGAGGCGTCAAGGTGGCGGGCGGCCGTCTCCACGAGCTTCGGCTCACTGAGCAACCCCCCGGCCGACAACAACTGATCGGCCAGCATGCTGTCGAAAAGGCGCTCGGGATAAAGCTGCAGGCGCAATAGGTAGCGCAGGGCTTTTTTGGCGTCGTGGAAAGCTTTGACCCGGGAGCGGCCGGTCAATAGCGGCGAGAGCAGGGCGGCCACCTTCTCTGCTCCGGAAAAGTCGGCCGTGTTGAGCTGGACGACCTCTTCTTCGGTGGCGAGGGTCCAGCGGGTGACAGTGTGCTGCAGTGGATCGGGACCCCCATATTCAAGGTAAACAGCCAAAACCGGCAGCGGCCAGGCTCTCTGCGCAAAGGCCTGGACATCGGCGACGGTGGTCAACCTCGTTACCAAGCACCATCCTCCTTGTCTATATATCTTTCTCCGGTGCTCATTTAGTTCGACAGAGGGAGGAGCACAACCTATGCCGAATTCGATTATAAAAAGATGGGGGGCCTGGCCGATGTCCGAATCGACACTGGAGCAGGATTTTGCGGAAAAGAGCGCAGAGCTGGAGGCAGCCTTTGCCGACCTGATCAAAGAGCTGTCCGGAGAGCTGGCCCGGAACACCGTGGAACCGGCCCTCTCCGCTATGCATGCCCGCTGGCGGGAAGAAGCCGGTGAACTGCGCAAAGCCACGGCGGAGTGGATCGCCAGGGTCAACACCAGCCGCCAGCATCTGGAGAACATACTGGACCGCCAGCATGAGTTGACTCAGGAGGTCTATGCCACCCACTCCAGGCTGCTGGCGGAGATGGCCGCTTTTCAGAAAGAGCGGCGGGACCAACTGGCCTGGCAGAGCCAGGTGGACAGGCATCTGTCCCAGCTTGAGGAGCATTATAAAGAGCTGTCGGTGGAATCTACCCGCCTGACCGGAGTGGTGCGGAACATCATCAGCGAGCTGGCGAGATACCAGGCGCAGCTGGAGCAGAATGCCGGGAAGCTCTTGAGCGAGATCAAAAATCACAGCGAAGGGCAGACCACCTTGGTGCAGGACGCTTTAGCTGCCCGGGCGGGAGAGCTCACCAAAGCCATAGAAACCCAAAGCAAGCTCGCCGAGGAGACCCGCGCCGCGTTGTCTCAGAGATTATCGGACCTGCGCAGCGAAGTGCAGGCTGCCGGAGCCGGCATTAAAAAGGACTTGGGGGAGAGCACGACTTTCCTCCGCCAGGCCGGCGAGCGGCAGATTGCCGCCATGGAAGAGCGCTGGCGGAAAGCGCTGCGCACCAACACCATCATTGTGGTGCTGGGCGAGGTGTTGCTGGCCGGCGGTTTGCTCTATCTCATCACCCGGCTATAATATATGGTTAAGTGCCTAGATGTGTGGAGGAGATTGATGGAGGCGCAGGGCTGGATCAATCAATATGCCGCCGGGATGAGTCGTCTTTACCGGCGCACGGCGGCTTTCCTCACCCGGGAGGCCATTAACCGGACGGCAGCAAGTCATGCCGCCCTGATGCGTCGCCTGGATGCGCCGTTTCGCTTCGCCTGGCCCGGGGTGAAAGGGCCGGACCCGGAGGTGGCTTGGCGGCTCCGGTTGGCACTGGAAAAAAGCGGCCGCCAAGCTTTGGACGAGCTCAGGTCCAGAAGGGAAGAGCTGCAGGCGGCCTGGGAGCGCTACTGCCGGCTATTGGCCGCTTTGTCCCGTCCGGTGGACGACACTGCCGAAAAAGAGTTGTGGCCTGAGCGGACAGCCGCTATTATGGAAAATATAAAAGCAGGCATCAGGGAGCGGTTGCAGCTGGCGGCCGCCGATTTGTTCGCCAAGCGTTATGAGCCGGCGGCTTTCCGCCTGCTCTTGGTCGACTTGGTCTGGCAGGACCAGCCGGCGGCAGAGGCAGCAGAGGCGGCAGTGGCGGAAATATATAAGGAAAAGAAAAACCGCTGGGAAAAGCTTGCCGCGGCGCTCGGCCTCAAGCTCGCGGGAGAGCCGGAGGTGCCGGAGATCGCCCCTTCACCGCTTGCCGCCGCTTTTCTCGCTCCCATCCAGTGGCAGTACGAACGCCCCGGTGTCTGGCGCGGCGTCTGGGAAGCGCTGCAGCGGGATCGCTTCCTTGCTAAGCTGGAAGACGAGGTGGAAGCCGGGATGTTCGCTTATTCGGAAGAGGCCCGGAAGTTATGCCGGGAGGCTGCCGCCGCTATTGACCGGGGGTATTATCTGCTGGGGCAAGCGGCCGCCGCGGCGCTCCTCCATAAGGAGAGCGGCATCCCTGCCGAACAATGTGAGGCAGAAATAAAACGCCTCTCCGGGCAGGAGGAGGTCCTCGTCGCCTGGCTTGCCGCCCTGTCGACGATGGAGCCTCAGGAGCTTTGGCGCTCGGGAAAGAAAGAGATGAGCCTGAGAATCCTGCAGCGCTGCCTTGCAGCCGGCGGGCCGGCGGCCCGGACTTCGTGAAGTGAGGAGTACGGATTCCATGCGCTATCCCATTTACCTGGTGGGGTTATATCTGGCTTGTGAACTGACGGCCAATGTGACGGCCTCCAAAGTGACGGTGCTCGGCCCTTTTAGCGTGCCGGCTGCTGTGTATATATTCACCCTGACCTACACTCTTCTCGATCTGATCAATCATACCCTGGGTCCGCAGGAAGCCCGCCGGGTGGTGCTCGCCGGCTTTATTGGCAACGCCGTGTTGGCCGGCTATAGCCTCTTCGCCGTGCAGCTGCCGCCGGCTGCCGGTTGGCCCGCCCAGGAAGCCTTTGCCGCCGTGATAGGCAATACGCCGCGCATCGTCTTCGCTTCCCTGGTGGCCTACCTGGTCTCCAGCAACATGGATGTCACGGCATATGCCTGGCTCAGCCGCCGCACCCGACCTTGGGCCAGGGTGCTCATCTCCAACGGGGTGGGGCTGGCTGTCGACACCGTTCTTTTTGTGACCATCGCCTTTGCCGGCGTACTGCCGGTGTGGCCGGTGATGATCGGGCAGTACAGCGTGAAAATGGCCGTCACGGTGCTGTCGGTGCCGCTCATTTACCTGGCCCGTCATATTGCCGAAGAGGGGTGGCAGCCATCGGAATCGTAAAGAGAACACCGGAAGATCTGGACAAATATTGGCACGGCTACCAGGACTTCCTGCGCCGCCGTCATGAGCAGGCGTGGGAGAAGATGCGTTTCGATGTCGACGGCCCGGAGGCCGTGAAGCCGGAAATCATCGAAACCTTTCCCTATTGGTATGCCGGGAGCGATGCCGTCATCACCATCACCACCGATGAATTCGTCTCCGTCTGCCCCTGGTCTGGGTTGCCGGACTTTGCCACTTTGACCATTGAATATATTCCCGGCGAGCAATGCATAGAGTTGAAGTCTTTAAAGTACTATCTTTACACCTGGCGCAATGTCGGCATGTTTTATGAACACATCATCAACAAGCTCCTGCAGGATTTGGTGGACGCTTGCGCCCCGCGCTGGATGCGCATCACCGGCGACTTCAGCGTAAGAGGCGGCCTGCACACCAAAGCTCAGGTGGAATATGGAGAAAAGCCGCATGAAAAGGAGTTCCGCAGCTGAGATGGAGCCTCACCATACCGGCAGGAGGATCCGGGAATGAAGGCCTATTTCCATCTGATGCTCGGCAACTTCAGAGAGTGGATGCGCAACCGCATGACGGTCTTCATGTTTCTCGCCTTTCCCGTCGTCTTCATGCTCTTTTTTGGAGCCATCTTTGCCGGCGGGACGGACTGGGTCCAAAAAAGCGACGGCAGCCCGGTGCGCAACATAGATTTTCTTTTGCCCGGCGTTTTGGGTATGGCGCTGATGCAGCTGGGCTTGTTCGGCTCTTTGCGCTTTATATCGCTCAGGGAAAACAAAGTGTTCAAGCGCCTGGGGACCACCCCGGTGCACCCGGCCGTTTTTGTGTTGGCGGAAATCACCGTGCGCCTGCTCATGGCCTTTATGCAGGCTTTCCTGCTCATCGCCTGCGGTCGCCTCTTCTACCAGGTCCGGCCGGCGGGGAGCCTGTTCTCGGCGCTGGCCCTCCTTTTCCTCGGAGCGCTGGCCTTCGTCGGTCTCGGCTATATGATCGCCATGCTTGTGAGCTCGGAAGAGACGGCTCTGATCGCCTTTCAGCTGGTGCAGTTCCCCATGATGGTCTTAAGCGGCATCTTTTTCCCGGTGGAGGCTTTACCCGCTTTCCTGCGCCCGCTCGCCGCCCTGATGCCTCTGACCTACCTTGCCGACGGGCTGCGTCAGATCATGGTGGGCGTGGCGCCGCTTTTTGCCCTGTCCGTGGACATCCTGGTCCTCTGCGGCATTTTTGCCGTCACTTTTCTGGTGGCCGTATACTGCCTGCGCTGGGAATGAGGCATGTGTCGCCCTATATATTTTTCAATTTACTCTATGCGCAGGGCGGACAACTCCGCCAAGCGGATCACCCGGAAGCGTTCCGGTCCCCGGTAATCGATGGTATAGAGAGCGACGCCGGCTCCCTGGATTTCCAGGAGAGCCAGGCGGGGGCTGGTCTCGGCCGTGAGCAAAGCCAGGAGCTTGCCCAGTTGTACATAGCGGGCATAGATGTGCGTGATCTCCGTCCCGTCCTCTATATATACCTGCCAGGGCTGACCGTCGTCCCACTGGTATTCCCCGGGACGCATGGGATCCTCAGCCAGGCGGGCCAGCATATGCACCAGTTCCGTTTCGCCGTCCCCGTCTAAGTCGGCTGCGAGGATCTTGTGATACTCCCATCCCGGAGTCCCTTGGGTGACGAGCTCATGCCCGGGATCAACTAGTGATATGGCTTGCCGGTACCTGGGAAGGAGATAAAAGTAGGAAATAGCGATGATGATTATGGCGCCCGCCACCAGCACCAGCACCAACACCGGCCAAAGCCGCCGTCCGGTCATTCCATGTTCACCCCCGCCGTTTCTTAACTTAACAGCCCTTCGCCATTTTTCCATCCTTTCCTGCGCCGCGGCAGGTTATTGCCCCTGAGAGGCCGAAGATAGATGGCGCCATGCGAGTTGCCAGCACGAGATCATTTATCGCTTCGCTCGGCCGGCAGTACTGGCCGGTCGGTCTATCCGCAGGGCTCCTCATCCTTTCCTATCCGCCGGTCAATCTATTTTGGCTGAGTTACGTAGCTTTCCTGCCCTTTTTATACCTGATTTTCACCCGGCTCGGCGAAAAACGGCCTCCTTCTTTAGGTGCCTTCCTCCTTCCCGCCGCCGGGCTGGCCTTTTTGTGGGTACTGGGCGTCGGTCATTTTACTTTATACATTGCCACCGCCTCTCCGGTGGAGCGCCTGGGCGCTTTCCTGGCTTTCTGGGGCGTCTTCACCGCAGAGCTCGCCCTTTTCAGCCTGCTCGCGGTGTTGTTCCGCCACCGCCTTGAACCAATAAATTGGTATCTGCCTCTTTATCTTGCCGGCTTTTGGCTGCTGAGCGAATGGCTGATCGCCAAGGTGGCCTTCGGTTTATGCTCTTATCTGGGCGTCACCCAGTGGCGGCTGCCCGGCGCTTTGGCGCTGGCCAGGTGGACGGGCATTCATGGGGTGTCGGCGGCGGTGTTTTTGCTCAATGCGCTGCTTTTCACCCTGCTCAAGGCCAAAGGGGCCAAGCGGCGGGGAGCGGCGGCGCTTTTTCTGGCCATAAGCTTGCTGGTCGCCACAGGGCTCTCCGCCCCGCCGGCGCAGGAGGCTCGGGGCGGGGTGCTCTTGGTGATGGTGCAGCCGGGCTTTGCCCTGGAAGAATATCTGGCTACCTATACGGACACCGGCAAGCAGGTGCAAATGTTTGAGGCCTTGCTGGCCCAATCAGCGGCCGGGCTGGAGGAAGCCGGCCGCCGCCTCAGTGCCTCGCCGGGCGACCAGGCGCCGGAGCCGGAAGTGATAGTCGCCTGGCCGGAAACCGTGTTGCATGAGCCGATCCTGCAGGATTATTATTACCTGGAGAGGCTCAGACAGTGGCAGGCGGAGCGCCGGACCTGGATGCTGCTCGGCTTGCCCTGGTATGATTATGACAGCGAAAAATACTACAACGCCATAGCCTTATATGATCCGCAAAGCAGGCTGACCGGTTTATATTACAAGGTCAAACCCATACCGGTAGCCGAAAGCTGGGCGGCGGCAGGCCGGAGCTTCGCCCCGCTGGAGGTGGCCGGCATGAGCCTGGGCGTCGGGCTTTGTTCGGAGCTGATCGACCCCCTGCCGGCCATGGCCATGACCGCCGCCGGCGCTCAGGCCCTGATCTTTTTGTCCAGCCTGGATCACCTGCCGGGCCGGACAGCCCCCGCCTTGCACGCCGCTTTCGCTCCCTTCCGGGCGGCAGAAAGCGGCCGGTCCGTTGCCTTGCTCGGATCCACCGGCATCACGATGATGGTGGCGCCGGACGGGACGGTGGGACCAACTCTCACTACCCGCGGGGAGGGGCTCATCGTGGCGTTCCTGCCTCCGGCGACCGGGAAGACTCCCTATATGGCGGGCGGCCGGCACCTGCCTCTTTTGGCTCTTCTCGCTCTGACGGCAGCTTTCATTTTCGGGCGCCGAAAAGTGGGCATACTGGGCAGGAGGACCTTGATGGATTAAGAATTAACCATGGCGTGTCGTATTGTTTGCGGCGAATAGTATAGAGGAGGATTATTGTGCCGTTAGTCAACTTGAAAACCGTGTTGGAGCAAGCCCGCCGGGAAGGCTATGCGGTGGGGGCTTTCAACGTCAATAATATGGAGCAGGTGCAGGGTATCATGATGGCAGCCAGGAAGAACCGCTCGCCGGTGATCCTGCAAGCCAGCCGGGGGGCGCTGGAATATACCAATCTGGTGTACCTGAAACACCTCATGCAGGCCGCCGTGGAGGAAAATGAGGATATACCGGTGGTAGTGCACCTGGATCATGGTACGGAAAAAGCGGTGGATCAAGCGCTCGAACTGGGCTTCACCTCCGTCATGATAGACGGCTCCAGCCTGCCGTATGAAGAGAATGTGGCCCTCACCGCCAGAGTGGTGGAAAAAGCCCACAAAGCCGGTGTTTCGGTGGAAGCGGAGCTCGGTACCTTAGGCGGCATCGAAGAGGATGTCAACGGTCAGGTGCAGCTCACCGATCCCGACCAGGCGGTGGATTTCGTGGCCCGCACCGGCTGCGACGCCCTGGCGGTGGCTATCGGCACTTCGCACGGCGCCTATAAATTCAAAGGGCAACCGAAACTGGAGCTGTGGCTCGTGACGGAGATTTTCCAGCGCACCAAGCTGCCGCTGGTGCTGCATGGCTCCTCTTCGGTGCCGGCCGAACTCGTGGCCGAGATCAATAAATATGGCGGCCGGCTCATTCACACCCAGGGCATACCGGTGGAAGCGCTGCAGGCGGCCATAGGCAACGGTGTGGCCAAAATCAATGTGGACACGGACATTCGCCTGGCGATCACCGCCGCCATACGCCGGGTCTTTGCCGAGCAACCGGAAAAATTCGATCCCCGGGATTACCTGCGGCCGGCACGGGAGGCCGTCGCCGAACTGGTAGGCTTGCGGATGCGCCAGTTCGGTTCGGCCGGGCGCATATAAGCCGAACCGGGACTTCACAGCCGGCACCTGGACCCTGCCTGCCTACGGGTCCAGTGCCGGCTTGATTCATTATTGCCTATTTCTGGTCAAGGTGAGAAAAACTACAGACCCTCCATCCTCCCACCTTCTCCTTCCTCGGTTTTGAGGCAGAGGAAAATCGGGCACCCTGTACACGGAGGCTGACAGACATGGAGCATTGGGAAGGATTGCCGCGGGTAGCCTATTTTTCCATGGAGTTCGGACTGCATGAGGACTTGCCGATTTATGCCGGCGGCTTGGGCATTCTGGCCGGCGACATCTTAAAAGGCGCTCATGATCTGGGCTACCCCATGGTGGGTGTGGGGATTCTCTGGCAGGAAGGTTATGTGATCCAGAGGATAGGTCCCGGCGGCTACCCGGAAGATAGCTACCGGACCATCGACACCGGGGAGTTGTCCCGTTTCCTTGAGGATACCGGAGTCGTCGTCCATGTGACGGTGGGGCAGGAGCAGGTCCCTTGCCGGGTCTGGCTGGTGGAGGGATTGGGCAATGTGCCGCTTTACCTCCTCGATACCAATATTCCCGGCAGCCCGCACAGCTGGATCACCAGGAGATTATATGGGGGCAGCAATGTGGACAGGGTGGCGCAGGAGATCGTGCTGGGCATCGGTGGGATCAGGGCGCTGCGCAGCCTGAACTGCCCCGTGGATATATATCACTTCAATGAAGGCCATGCCGTTTTGGCCGGTCTGGAACTGTTGCGGGAGCGCCTGGCGGCCGGCAGCTCTTTTACCGCCGCCTGGCACGAGGTGCGCACGCACACCGTTTTCACCACGCACACCCCGGTGATGGCCGGCAACGAGTCGCACCCCCATGATCTGCTCTTCAGCATGAAAGCCAACAACGGTTTGACCTATGAACAGATGGTGGAGATCGGCGGCGATCCTTTTTCCATGACCGTGACGGGGCTGCGCCTGTCCCAGATGGCCAACGGCGTGTCCATCACCCACGGTGTCACCGCCAGGGAGATGTGGGCCGACATTGCCGGGGCGGCGCCCATCCTGTCCATCACCAACGGTATCCATGTGCCCACCTGGCAGGACAGGCGCATAAAAACTGCCCATGAGGCGGGGCGGGGCTTGTTAAGCGTGCACGAAACGCTGAAAGCCGAACTGCTGCAGGAAGTGGAAAGGCTGACCGGGCGGCGTCTGCCGCAGAACGCCCTCCTGATCGGATTTGCCCGGCGGGCGGCGCCCTATAAGCGCAGCGATCTGATATTGCGCCGTCCGGACGTGATCCAGCCGCTCCTGCAGTCGGGCGAGGTGGCCATCATCTTTGCCGGCAAGGCTCACCCGCAGGATGAGGTGGGCAAGAATATCGTCGCCAATTTATACAGCGTGGCGGCGCAGTTTCCGGGGAGCGTGGTCTTTCTGGAGAACTACGACATGCGCATCGCCAAAATGCTGGTGCGCGGTTGCGACGTCTGGTTGAACAACCCCCGCCGGCCGCTTGAGGCTTCCGGCACCTCCGGCATGAAGGCGGCGGTCAACGGGGTGCTCAATGTCAGCACCATGGACGGCTGGTGGCCCGAAGCCTGCCTGCATGGGGTGAACGGCTGGCAGATCGGCTACGGCTACCAGGGGCCCGATCAGAATGAACGCGATCTCGTCTCTTTATATGAAACCTTGCTGAATGAGGTACTGCCCGTCTTTCGCCGGGACCGGCAGCGCTGGGAAGACATGATGTTCTCCAGCATCGACACGGCCTTGCACCTCTTTTCCGCCAGGAGGATGGTCTCGCAATATTACAATTTGATGTATATGCCGCTACTGGCAGTGCAGGAAGCCGAAAGAATGCGGGTGGCCGTCTCTCACCAGGCTCAAGGCTGAACAGGCTAAAAGATGATTTGCCACAACCAGCGCACCAGCCAGAAAAGGAGGATCACGGGAGAAAAGATAATCATCACAACCAGCTTGAGCAGGTAAAAGGCCAGGCCGATCAAGGTACCGGCAAACCCGGAGATGATCAAAAGGAGGCCGAAGGCGGCGAGGGGTAAGCCGACCACGGCGCCGATCCCGGTTAAGGAAAGCAACAGTCCCAAGACGGCAAAAGCTATCCCGGTGACCATCAAGCACATGTGGTTTCACCTCCAGCCCGGTGCACCGGATCGTATCTTTGGAACAGCCGGCCATATAGGACGCCGAAGAGGAACTGCAGGCCGGCGGCGGAGAAAAACGGCAGGGCCATAAAGCCGGCTTCCATCATCGCTCCGGCCAGAGAGGGGCCCAATGCGTTCGGCAGCTGCATGGAGATACCGTTTAGGCTGCTGGCGAGCCCCCGCCGCTCTTGGCGCACCAAACTGACCGCCAAAGCCTGTCGCGCTCCCACCGAGCTTCTGGCCAGGGCGGAGCGGATGGTAAAGACTGCGGAAGCCAGGTAGAATTGGGGGATCACCGGCTGCAGGAGCATGAAGATGACGGAGGCCATGCGCACCGACACCACCGCCCGGACGATGCCGATGCGCTGGCTGAGCCGGCCGGTGAAGAGGGTGGTCAGCCCGGTGATAAAGAAGGTGAGGGCAAAGACCGGACCTAGTGCGTCAGCCCCCACGCCGAAACGCAGGGAGAACCAGTAGGAGAGTAGCGGCGACGTCAGGCCTACGGCGATGCCGTTCAGAGCATTGACCATGGCCATCTTCAGCATCAGGATGTTTTCCTCCCGGGTGACGGCATCAACGTTTCTCTGGCGGCCTGCTGGCTCACTGCCGAGAGCAGCCGCGGCAGCAACCTCGGCTTTGGCTTTGGCTCCGTCATTGCCTTGGGCATTGCCTCGATCCTTCGTTCCGGCAGGGTCTTTGGCGGCCACCACTTCACCTCCCGGGGTACGCCACAAAAGTAAAAAATTCCCCAGGGCTGACAAAGCCACCAGCAAAAACAGAGGTTGATAGCTCTGGATGCCGGGCAGCCAAGTCTGCCACCATTTCATCTGCCCGACGATCACCGCTCCGGTGCCCATGCCGAAAAAGCCGAGCGCCGAATTGGTGCTGTAGACCATGCCGCGCTCCAGCGGCGGCACCACCTCGGCGATCCAAGCCTGCTCGGCCGGGTTCATCGGTCCGGGGACGCCGGATTGATTGCGCCCGATGCCCACGAAGAGACAGCCAAACACAATTGCCGGCCAGCCGGTGTAGAGCATCATGACGACGGCGGCCACGAGAGTGACCACTTCATACCAGAGAACATAAGATTTGCGACCTGTTCTGTCGCTTGCCGCCCCGATCACCAGGCTGAGCCCGGCGTTCAATATGCCGCCGCTGCTCAAAAGTAAGCCGATGCCGGTGGCCGACCAGCCCAAGTCCTTCAGGTAAAGGCTGAAAGCGACGGCTAAGGCGCCCTGGCCGACGCTGCGGATCATTTTGGACCACTGCAGGTACTTGACGGCGCGTCGCCTGGTCTCTTCATCCACTTCTCCGGCCTCCAATGGACTCCCCAATAGTTAATATGCATTTCATTCTGGACTATACGGACTTTAACCTGCTCATGTCGGAGAAGGAAGACCGCTTTAGGTGAGGAAGTGAATTATAACCGTTCCGGCGCTTGTGAAAGCGGCGGGAGCCTATAACTCTTCCGAAAGGAGACTGATGTTAATGAGCAGACCGGTGACCTTATTTACGGGCCAGTGGGGCGATCTACCTATTTTGGAGTTGGCCGACAAGTGCAGCCGGTGGGGGTACGACGGGCTGGAGTTATCCTGCAGCGGCGACCATTTCGATGTGGCCAAAGCCATAAATGAGGCCACATACTGCCAAAAGCACAAGGAGCTTTTGGCCGGTAAGAATTTGTCCGTGTGGGCTATCAGCAACCATGCCGTGGGGCAGATGGTGCTGGATCCCAATGACCATCGCTCCGATGCCTGGGTGCCCAAGGAATTGGCCGGAGATGCCGAGGGGAAATCCGCCTGGGCTGTTGAGGAGATGAAGCGCACGGCCAAAGCTGCCCGCCTGTTCGGGGTGGATGTGGTGAACGGCTTCACCGGCTCCTCCATCTGGCGGTATATCTATCCCTGGCCGCCTCTGGGACCGGACGATATCAAAAAAGGGTATGACCTATTCGCAGAAAAGTGGGGTCCCATCTTCGACGAGTTCAATGCCAACGGCGTCAGGTTCGCCCTGGAAGTGCATCCCAGCGAGATCGCTTTCGACCTTTATTCCGCCCGCATGGCGCTGGACGCCGTCGGCAATCATCCGGCCTTCGGCTTTAATTTCGACCCCAGCCATCTCCTGTGGCAGATGGTGGATCCGGTGCAGTTTATCAGGGAGTTCCCCGACCGCATCTTCCATGTCCACGTCAAGGATGCCGCCACCATGCTGGATGGCCGCGCCGGGATTCTCTCCTCGCACCTGCCGTTTGGCGACCCGCGCCGGGGCTGGGATTTCCGCTCGCCGGGCCGGGGCGAAGTCAATTTTGAAGAGATCATCAGGGCTTTGAACCAGATCGGTTATCAAGGACCGCTTTCGGTGGAGTGGGAAGACAGCGGCATGGACCGGGAGCATGGCGCCGCCGAAGCCGTCAGATTCGTGCGCGAGCTGGATTTCCCGCCGTCCAGCATCAGCTTCGAAGCCGCTTTGGCCAGCCGCGGCAAATAAGGCGGAACCTAGCCTGTGCCTCCCACCGTCTTGTCGGGAGAAGAGAAGAGGGGCGTCCCGCCTGGCCTCCCTCGCCGGGTCGGACGCCCCCAATAATTCACCCGCAATTCTTCGCCCCCAATGCCGCCCTAACACCCGCATCCGCCCGGTGCCATATCATATATAAATAATAAATTAGCGCAAGGGGGCGACATGATGAAAGCAGCGGTGCGGCGGGCGTGGGTGCTCAACAATCTCGAGGCCATAGGCACCGGCGGCTTCTACCACCTGGCCTATGCCCACAACCAGATCTGTCCCCAGTTCATTCAGCAGCTGAAAAACGAGAGCGATTATGGGAAAATAAACATCTATCTTCTCTCGGACGACAATTCCGCCCTTCTGGCCGCCACAGGCGAGGTTTTTGCCGTCCACTGGTTTCCCGAATTTATCCGCCTTCACTTTATGATCGAAAAAGTCTACTCCCTGGAAGAGGCCCCGCGCACGGAGTGGCACATGGAATATATGCTGTGCCGGTAAATTATAAGCGAAGGAGAGCAGCAGTGCACGACTACCTTACGGAGAAACTCTTGCTGTTGGAGCGCCTGCTCCTGCGGCATGATTATCATGAACTCCTGTTGCACACCAGAGCCGATCAGCTGAGAGAGAAAGTGCAGCGCCTGATCCGGCTGAAGCAGGAGCAGATCAAACTCCTTGACGATCTGCTCAAAGAGCAGGCCCAATTCACCCCGGACGGGCGGTCCATCCGCCATGAGGGGGAAAGCGACTAGCGGCAGACGCTATAGAAGGACCATCGGCATCAATAGAGAATGATTTTATCATAGCAATAATTTTAAGCGGCCGACCTTCCCGAACGGAAGGACAAGCCGGGAACAGGTAGCAAAAAAGGATGTGGAATCGTGAATAACCCGCCGCTGAATCTGCATTCGCTCGGGACCTTGAAGCATTATCAGGTGCGCCGGGCTCAATCATCAATGAATGAAGTGAGAACCCAAAACCAGCAGGCGGTGATTGAGGCCATTCTCCATGCCGGACAGACCTCGCGCAAGGATTTGTGCCGCACCACGGGGCTGAGCGCCTCCACCGTGGGTCTGATTGTCAACCAGCTGATCGAAAAAGGTATTCTGATGGAGTCGGGAGCCGGATCCTCCGATCGCGGCCGCAAGCCCATCGCCATCGGCATCAATGCCGGGGCAGGTACGGTGCTGGCGGTGGATGTCAACGATATGAGCATCGGCCTTTTCGACCTGCATCTGAAGCCTATAGACATCAACAGCGCCTATCAGCCCGAAAAACGCCCGTCGCCCCAGGACGTGGTGCAGCTGATCAAGACGGAAGTGGAAACTATGACCAAGACGGCACCACCGCCGCTGGTTATCGGTGTCAGTGTTCCGGGGGAGGTCGATCCGACCTCGGGCATCGTTCTGAACTCCACCAATCTGGAGTGGACGGATGTCTCTCTGGGCATGATGATTGCCAGGGAGACCGGCATTCCCACCGTGGTGGAGTCGAATATGGTGTGCCTGTCGCTCACCGAAGCCTGGAACGGGGTGGCCGGCGGGGTGGATGATTTTGCTTTCATCCATGTCGGCTGGCGGGGTGTGGGAGCCGGTTTGGTGCTCAACGGCGATGTCTATAGAGGCGCCAACCTGCGCGCCGCCGAAATCGGCCACCTGCAGGTGGAGCCGGACGGTCCGCTCTGCCGCTGCGGTAAGCGGGGCTGCCTGGAAGCCATTGCCTCCGGGCGCAACACGACGCGGCGGGCTTTTACCGGCTCGGCCGGAGCGGCGGATGGGTCGGAAGGGGAAGTGGACCTCACGATGTGGAAAAAGCTTCTTTTGGCCGCCGAACGGGGAGAGGAGAAAGCTCTGGCCGCCCTCAACCGGACGGCTTCTGCCCTGGGTCGGGCGGCAGCCTCCCTGGCGGTGGCCGTCGATCCCAGTATGCTGGTCTTCGGCGGCCGGGTGATGGAAGCGCAGAAATATATCATGCCCCAGGTGGAGCAGGTGGTTAAAGAGATGTGCTTGCCAGCCACAGCCGCGCATATTCAGATAAAGGTGGCTACCGATGCGGCGGAGAAATCCATGACCGGCGCCGCCCGCATCGCCTTGCGGAGCTACCTTTTCAACATTGCCTAGCCATGGCCGCCATCCTGGTTTCGGCCTGCCTTTTGGGGCACAGATGCCGGTATGACGGAAAAGTGCCCGCCCACCTGCCCTGCCTCGCCGGAAAGGGAGAGGTGGTGCCCTTTTGTCCGGAAGTGGCCGGAGGATTGCCCACGCCGCGGCCGCCGGCAGAAATTGTGGGCGGAGAAGGAAAGGATGTGCTCGACGGCCGGGCCAGGGTGGTAACCAACACCGGCACTGATGTCACCAAAGAGTTCCTGACCGGGGCGGAGGAAGCTCTGTCCCTCTGCCGGCAAAGAGGTATTAAAAAAGCCTTGCTGAAAAGCCGCAGTCCTTCTTGCTCCGCCACGCTGATCTATGACGGCACCTACAGCGGCCGCCTGCGCCGGGGAGAGGGAGTGACGGCCGCCCTGCTCAGGCGGGCCGGCATTGAAGTGGAGGATTGGTAGCAAGTTTACACAGAGCGGTATCAAGCCTTTTCCCGGGGGAGTGCAGATTGAAGAAACTTTTGATGCAATGGCGACGCTACATTATCACCGGCATATTGGCTCTTCTCCCCTTGACCGTCACCATCTGGGTGATGGTCTATGTCTTCAATATCCTGGATGCCTGGGCGGCCAGCAGCACGCAAAATCTCTTCGGCCGGAAGATACCCGGAATCGGTTTTGTTCTGGCCATCATCACCATCACCGCCACAGGGGCCGTTGCCACCAACATTGTCGGCAAGCGGCTCTTTGCCGCGCTGAGCCGGACTCTGGAGCAGGTACCGCTGGTGCGCAGTGTCTACGGTTCCGTGCGCCAGTTGGTGGAGGCGTTTGTCTCCCCGAAAAAGGCGGCTTTCAAATATGTGGTGATGGTGGAGTATCCCCGGCGGGGTGTCTGGTCCATCGGCTTTCTGACTTCAGAGGATATAGCTCCCTTATCCAAAGAGGTGGGGAGTCGCCTGGTAGGCATCTTTATACCCACCACGCCCAATCCGACCACCGGCTATTTTGTGGCCGTGCCCGAGGAAGAGTGCCACAGGGTGCCCCTTTCGGTGCAGGACGGCTTTAAGATGATCATCTCCGGCGGGGCCATTGTCCCGACCAGCGAGGAAGGCGCCGCGAGTGGAGGCGATGCCGGAAGCAAGACCGATGCCGGAAGCAAGACCGATGCCGGAGGCGCCGGTGGTTCCGGAGGCGAAGCCGATGTCCGCCGCTAGGAAGTTAGCCATCGAGTTGCCGCCTTTTGTGGCCAATATCTTCCGCACCTTGCATATGGAAAGATATAAAGCTTTTTTGGTCGGCGGCTCTCTCAGGGATGCCCTTTTGGGCAAGGCGCCGGCGGATTGGGATATAGCCACCGATGCTCGCCCTGAGGTCGTGATGCGTCTCTTTCCGGGGGCTATGGGGGCTGGCGGGACTGGGGCGATATACGGCACGGTGGCCTTTCCCGACCTCGGCCAGGTGGAGGTGACCACCTTCCGCCGGGAGAGTGCCTACCGGGACGGCCGCCATCCTGGGGTGGTGGTCTTCGGTACCGATATCGAGGAAGACCTCCGGCGCCGGGATTTTACCGTCAATGCCATGGCCTGGGATCCGCAAAATGGGGAAATAATAGACCCGACGGGAGGCCTGGTCGATCTGGAGGCCGGCGTGCTGCGGGCGGTGGGGGAGGCGGAAGCTCGCTTTGCCGAGGATGCGCTGCGGCTCTTGCGCCTGGTGCGCTTGGCGGTGCAGCTCTCTTTCACCATCGAGGTGGAGACCTGGGAAGCCGCCGGCCAGACCGCCTCTCTGGTCGATAGGTTGAGCCGGGAGCGGGTCCGGGACGAACTGGTGAAAATGCTCTCCTGCCGGGACGGTGCCGCCGGCTTGTGGATGCTGGTGGAGCTGGGTATATTATTCCAGATCCTGCCTGAGCTGCGAGGTAGTGACCGCCTGCTCCAGGGGAAAAGAGGAGCGCCGAGCCTGCTCGAACACCTGATAGATACGGTGGACCGCTGTCCGGCCGAAACAGAGCTGCGCCTCGCCGCCTTGCTGCACGACGTGGGGAAGCTCTCCACCGGCACCGTGCGAGCGGACGGACGGGTCACCTTTCATGGCCATGAAGTCGAAAGCGCTGAGCTGGCCTGCCGGGCTCTGGAACGGCTCCGCTTCAGCCGTGAGCAGATTACCTGCATCACGGCGCTGGTCAGGCAGCACATGGTGCCGGGTCCACCCCAGGCCGGGACCTTGCGGCGTTGGCTCGGCAAATACGGCGCTGCCTGGGTCCGCCACCTTTTAGCCCTCTGGGATGCCGACGCCGGCGGCAGCGTCAGCGAGGGGTGGCAGGCGGAACTGGAGCGGATATTGAGCGAAGAAAAAGTGCTGCGCCGCCAGGATCTGGCTGTCGACGGCCATGATCTCATGCGTGAGCTGAAGCTCCACCCCGGACCGCTGGTCGGCCGCCTCTTGGAGGACCTTTTCGCCTATGTCCTGGCTGATCCGGCAGCCAACCGGCGGGAGGTGCTGCTTTTGCGGGCCCAGGAAATTCTGCGCAATGAGGACCGGAAAAACAGGGAGAAAGGCCCCTCATGTGGAAATGATGTAAGCAAACAATAATATAGAAAACTAAATAAGGAGTGGTCAGCCATGCATCGCTCTGCGATCGCAGAATTTGTCCAGACGGTGACTAGTTTCGGACCGGTGCGGGCCAAATACTTGCCTCGCCGCGGTCAAAGCTTGCGTCTCTTGGGTGCCTCGGTGGCCTCAGGTGATTCTGCGATCACGATAAAAAGCGAAGAAGGACAGATAAAAATCGACCTCAACGACATAGAACACATTTCCTTTGCCAGCGAAGATCGCAAGTATTTCATTCGCATGCCCGACGCTTTGGTGGAATTGCGCCCCGACGACGACGACGATTAAGCGGTGTCACGGCACCGCTAACATACGTCTTTCGCTCTTAAGCTATCTCCAGCATGCGCTGGACGGCGAGGCGCGCTTTCGCCGCTGTTTGCGGAGGTACCGTCACTGCGAATATTTCGTCGGTAAGGGATTTGTGTATTTTTTCCAGGCTCATCATCTTCATATAACGGCAAGAAGCCTCCGGATCGACGGGGTAGAATCTTTTCTCCGGGTTCTCCTTCTGCAGCGGGTAGAGCATGCCGACCTCCGTGGCGACGACAAAGTCCGGACCGGGAGCCTGCCGGGCATGCCGCAGCATGCCTGAGGTGGAAAGGACATGAGTATTGGCGGCGTCGACCTGTCCGTGGGCCAGAAAGTCCAGACAGTGGGTGATGCAGCCGCATTCCGGATGGATGAGAAAATCGCTTCCCGGCCGGGCCTGGCGGGCGGCGGCGATGGTTTCGGGCTTGATGCCGGCGTGGACATGGCACTCTCCCAACCAGATGTGCATGTTTTGCCGGCCGGTCACTTTTTTAACGTAACTCCCGAGGAACAAGTCGGGGCAGAAGAGGATCTCCTTATCGGGCGGGATGGACTGCACTACGGCCACGGCATTGCTGGACGTGCAGCAAATGTCGGACTCCGCTTTCACTTCGGCGGTGGTATTAACATAGGAAACCACCACGGCCCCAGGATGTTCCGCTTTCCAGGCCCGCAGTTGTTCGGCGTTGATGGTGTCGGCCAGGGAACAGCCGGCCTCCAGATCGGGAATCAACACTTTTTTATCCGGATTCAGCAGGGCGGCGGTTTCCGCCATGAAATGCACCCCGCACAACACGATGATGGCCGCGTCGGTCTTGGCCGCCGCCTGGGCCAGTTGCAAAGAATCGCCCACCACGTCGGCCACTTCCTGAACTTCGGGCAAAGTATAGTTGTGAGCTAAAATAACGGCGTTTTTGGTTTTGGCGAGCCGCTTGATCTCCTGGTGCAGTTCCATTTTTACAGACGGAGTGGCGGACACTATCCTCATCCCCCGCGTTTATTTTTGTTGCTCATTATATCATAATCACTGCCTGGCGCCACGGTTTCTCTTCAGGTATGCTTTATGTTGAATGCGACAACACAGTTAAAAATACATTAAAGAAAGCGGTGAGCATCATGGGCCTGTTGCCTTTGCCTCCGGAAGAGGATTTCCGGCCGTGCCTCTGTTTTGCGGCAGAATTGATCCGCACGCGGAGCCTTCCGGGAGAAGAAGGGCCAGTGGCCGCCCTGTGCGAGGCGCAGATGCGGCAGTTGGGCTATGACCGGGTGTGGATAGACGAAGTAGGGAATGTATTGGGTCTGATTTATGGCAAGAACCGCCATCGCACGCTGGCCTTTAACTCCCATATGGACCACGTGGCGGCCGGGGAGGAGAGCCGCTGGCCCCATCCGCCCTATGCCGGGGTGATTGAGGGCGGCCGTCTGTGGGGCCGGGGGGCGTCCGATGTCAAAGGGGCGTTGGCCGTGCAGCTTTATGCCGCCGCTTTATACAAAAAAAGATACGGCCTTCCACCCTGCAATGTGCTGATGTGCTGCGTGGTGATGGAAGAGACCGGCGGCGTGGGCAGCCGCCATCTCGCCGAAACCGTCTCCTCCGATCTGGTCATTTTGGGCGAAGCGACCAAAAACGAGCTCCGAGTGGGCCATCGAGGCCGTTATGGCTTCATTGCCGAGTTCACCGGCGTATCCTGCCATGCCAGCCAGGCCTGGCGGGGAGCCAACCCGCACCACCTGCTTGGTCCCTTCCTCTGCCGCCTGGCCGAGCTGCCGCCGACCAGGCATCCGGTTCTGGGTGAGAGTTCCGCCGTCCCCACCACGGTCTGGACCGATCAGACCTCGACGAATGTGGTGCCAGGGATGATCGGGCTGACCATCGACTACCGCTCGCTCCCGCAAGAAAGTGCCGAGATGGTGCGGGAACGCCTGGTCGCCCTGATGGCGGAGGTCATGGCCGCACTCAAGAGACCGGATGGCGGAGTTGCCGGCTTGGCAGGGAAGATCAGCTTCCCCCAGGAGACGGGCCGGACCTGGAACGGCAGGGGGGTAAGCTGGATACCTGCGGCGCCCGCATATTACCTCGAGGCCGAAGCGCCGCTGGTGAAGAAACTGCAGCAGCTCCTCGCCCCTCAGGCCGGGCCTGAAGTGCCCGTCGGCATCTGGCATTTCGCCACCGACGGCGGTTATTTAGCCGCCAAAGGTATACCGGTGGTGGGTTATGCGCCCGGTGAGGAGCACCTGGCCCACACGGTGGAGGACAGTATCTCCCTGGACCTGATGAGAGAGAGCCTTGCCGGTCATATGACCATCATAAAAGAGGCGGAAGCTCTGTTTTCATTATTAAAGTAGAAGGAATAATACCCCGCAACCTGAATTACTAAGGTAGGCGCAATTATTGGGTAAAGAAATCCTTGCGTGGAAGGAGGCCCTTCTCATGGAAAAGATCAGATTCGGCATCATTGGTTGCGGGGCGGTTTCTCAGGCTCATATTGAAGCCATAAAAAGCATACCGGAGGCGGAACTTGTGGCGGTGGCCGATGTGGTGGAGGAGAAAGCCGTGCAGACGGCCGCCCGGTGGGGATGCAAGGCTTACGGTGATTATAATGAGATGTTGGCGACAGCCGACATACAGGTGGTAAACATCTGCACGGGAAGCGGGGTGCACATGGAGCCGGCGGTGGCGGCGGCCAAAGCCGGGAAGCATGTGATCGTGGAGAAGCCGCTTGAGGTCACCCTGGAGAGAGCAGATGCCATCATCCGGGCCTGCCGGGAGAGCGGCGTCAAATTGGCCTGCATTTTCCAGTCACGCTTCACCGACTGCGCCCGTTTTCTATATGACGCAATACAACAGGACAAATTCGGCCGGCTGGTGGCGGCCAACGCTTTCGTGCCTTGGTACCGTGATCAGCATTATTACGATGCCAGCGGCTGGCGCGGCACCTGGCGCTTCGACGGTGGGGGCGCTTTGATGAACCAGGGTATCCATTCGGTGGACATGATCCAGTGGCTGATGGGTCCTGTTAAGGCGGTCAAGGCGTATACCGGTTGCCTGGCTCATGAGCGCCTGGAGGTGGAGGATCTGGCCGCCGCCGTTCTGCAGTTTGCCGGCGGAGCCTTGGGCGTCATCCAGTGCGCCACCTCTTTTTACCCCGGCTATCCCAAAAGGTTGGAAATATACGGCGCTTTGGGCAGCTCTATTGCCGTAGACGATCGCGTCACCGAACTGAACGGCGACCGCTTCACGGAAAGCGAGAAGGAGGAGCTGTTCAGGAAGATGGCGGACAAGGAAGCGGCCCGCAACTTCCGGGATCCCATGGCCTTTTCCTTCGAAGGTCACAAAAAGCAGATCGAAGACCTGATCCGGGCCATAAAAGAAGATCGCCGGCCCTTTGTCGATGGGGAAGAGGCGCGCAAATCCATAGAGATCATCATGGCCATCTATAAGTCCGCCGCCGAAGGCGGGGAAGTAGAGTTGCCGTTGAAGGAAGATCCGGAGCATATCAAGACCGTGCACGGCCGGTAAAAAAGCAATCACTAATTTGAAACAGGAGGCTGTTGATATGAGCGGTTTGGCATTGACAGGTGGAGATCCGGTCAGGAAGAAAGCCTATCCCAAATGGCCGGTGTGGGGGGCGGAAGAGCGGAACAATCTTCTGGAGGTCCTGGAGAGCGGCAGGTGGGGTTCGCTCAACGGTCATTTTGCCAAGGATTTTGCCGTCCGGTTTGCCCAGGCCCAGGATGCCAGGTTCGGTGTGGGTGTGACCAACGGGACCATCGCCTTGCAGGTGGCCGTCGAAGCCGTGGGCGTGAAGCCGGGAGATGAGGTGATCGTGCCGCCCTACACCTTCATTGCCACCGCCAGCGCCGTGCTGTCGGCCGGCGGGGTGCCTGTCTTTGCCGACATCACCCCCGACACCTTCTGCCTTGATCCGGAGGCGGTGAAGCAGGCCATCACCCCGAGAACCAAAGCAGTCATCCCCGTCCACCTGGGAGGTCATCCCGCCGACATGGATGCCTTCAGGGAAATCGGCCGTCAGTATGGCCTCAGAGTGATAGAAGATGCCGCCCACGCCCACGGCAGCGAGTGGCGCGGCAAGAAGGTCGGAGCCCTGGGCGATATGGGCTGCTTCAGTTTCCAGTGGAGCAAAAACATGACCGGTGGGGAAGGCGGCGCCGTTTTGACCAACAATGAAGAGCTTTATGCCCGCGCCTGGTCTATAATGAATGTGGGCCGCCGTCCCGAAGGCGAGTGGTATGAGCATGTCATTCTGGGCGGTAATCACCGCATGAACGAATTTGCCGCCGCCGTGCTCTGTGCCCAGCTGGGCCGGCTGGAGGCCCAGACTGAGCACCGGGCCCGCATGGCCGCCTATCTGGACAAGCAGTTGAGCGCCATCGAGGGTATCGAACCCCAGGCCAGGGACAGCCGGGTGACGCGGCAAGGTTTCCATTTATATGTATTCAGATATAAACCGGAGGCTTTTGGCGGCGTACCTAGAAACCTGTTTATAAAGGCCATGCTGGCTGAGGGCATCCCGGTGACCCCGGGCTACAGCCTGCTCAACAAGCAGGAAGTCTTCTCCGTGGTGCAAAGAGAGCGCACCTACGGGTTTGCCGCCTATCCCGGCACCATCGATTATATGGGCTCTCATCTGCCGGTGGCCCAAAAGCTGGCCGATGAGGAAGGATGCTGGATGCCGCAAAATGTGTTGCTGGGAAATGAGGAGGACATGGAGGATATTGTCCGTGCGGTGAGAAAGATCAAAGAGCATCTATCCGAGTTGAAAGCTCTGGCGTCATAATTGGAAAGTGCGGTGAGTGATATTTGGCTGAAGTGATTAAAACTGTAGAAGATCTGGAGCGCAAGCTGGCTCAGCCGTCGCCTGCCCTGGTGGAGGATATGGCCCGTCTCGAGGGCGACATCCTGGTGTTGGGCGTGGGCGGCAAAATGGGGCCCAGCCTGGCCAAACTGGCGAAGAATGCCATTGTGGCGGCCGGAGGCAAGCAAAAGGTGATCGGCGCCGCCCGTTTCTCCACGAAGAGCCTGGTGGATGAGCTGGAGCAGGCCGGCGTGGAGACCATCGTCTGCGATGTCACTTCCGAGAGCGATCTGGCCGCCTTGCCCGAAGTGCCCAACGTCATCTTCATGGTGGGCATGAAATTCGGCACCACGGGCAACGAACACCTGACGTGGCTCATGAATTCCTATGTGCCCGGCCGGGTGGCCGAGCGCTTCCGCCGCTCGAGCATCGTGGTCTTCTCCAGCGGCAATGTCTACCCGCTGACTCCCGTCCATCTTGGCGGCGCCTCCGAGGAAAATGAAGTGGGTCCGGTCGGGGAGTATGCACAGTCCGTTTTGGGGCGTGAGCGGGTGTTCACCGCCTTCTCCCATAAGTATAAAACTCCCATGCTCCTGTTCCGCCTGATGTATGCCATCGACCTGCGCTATGGGATCCTCCTGGAGGTGGCGGAGGCGGTACGGGACGGGCGGCCCATCGATGTGACGATGGGCAATGTCAACGTGATCTGGCAGGGCGATGCCAATGAGATGGCTTTGCGCAGCCTCTTCCATTGTGCCTCCCCGCCCAGGGTGCTGAACGTCACCGGTCCGGAAACCATCTCCATCCGCTGGCTGGCGGAGCGCTTTGGGGAATTGCTCGGCGTGGAGCCGCGGTTCAGCGGGGCAGAAGCGCCTACCGCTCTCCTGGGGAATGCTTCCAATGCCCATCGCCTGTTCGGCTACCCGCGGGTCACCTTGCGGGAGATGATTGAGCTCGTAGCCGGATGGGTGAAAGCCGGTGGCCCCACATTGGGGAAACCGACTCATTTCCAGGAGAGGGAAGGTAAGTTTTAATTATAAACACGACCTGATGCCCTGCCGGGTCTCTCCGGCACCCCAGCCGGAAAATGATAAACCGGCGCCCTCGCTGAGAGGTGCGCCTTATTGCCATTTTTAAGATGTGGAGGCGGTTTGATAGATGATCAATGTGGCTCTGTGCGGGTTGCGCCACCTGCACCCCGACGGCTATATGGCCCTTTTTGCCCAGGTGCCCGAGATGCGGGTGGTGGCGGCCTCGGAAGCGGACGAATTAAGACGCCGGGAATTTGCCGCCAAATTTGGGGTTCCGGTGTATACCACCTACCAGGAGGCGCTGGAAAAGCACGACGTACAGCTGGCAGCCATTTTCCTGCCCCATGCTGAGTGCCCTGAGGCAGTGGAGTTTGCCGCCGCCGCCGGCGCCCATGTGCTGGTGGAAAAGCCGATGGCTGCCGACGCGGCGGGGATCGGGCGCATGATCGCCGCTTGCGAGCGGGCCGGAGTGGTTTTGACTACGCCCTATCTCTGGCGGTATCATCAGATGTCGAGGGAAATCAAAAGATTGGTGACCGACGGCGTCGTCGGTGAGGTGATCGCTCTGGAAGGACGGATGGCCGCCGGCAAGCCCGTGCGCTACCAGCAAGCCTCCCCCTGGATGCTGGAGAAAAAGAAGAGCGGCGGCGGAGCCATGCACAACCTGGGCGTCCACTGGATCGACTTGTTCCGCTGGCTTTTAGAGGATGAGGTGGTCTCGGCCTATGGCGACATCCGCATCATCACTCCCGGCATCGATGTGGAAGATCAATCTTTCGCTTTGCTGACTTTCAGCCGGGGGGCCCGCGCCTATCTCGACATTTCCTACACGGTGCCGGCTTCCTACCCGCACGGCCGGGATCTCTTCGTCGGCATCAGAGGCACCGCCGGCACCATAGCCTGGAGCCCGGCTTTTGAGGGCGCGGCGGACGAGATGTTCCTGAGCTCGGAGAAGAAAGAGTATAAAGATGCCCCATGGCGCCGTTATGCCTTCGACAACCTGGTGGTGCCGGGCTATTGCGGCATTCTGGGCGTGAGCTACCTCCGCGATCTGGCGGAATCTCTGACGGCGGGGAGACCGCCCGTCATTCCCGGCCGGGAAGGGCTGAAGGCTCTGCAGGTGGTGGAGGCCGTCTATCAATCCGCCGCCCTGGGCCGGCCGGTTTCGCTGTCCTGAGGATAGGTGCAAGGAGTGGATGTCATGAGTGCGATAAAGGTGGTTGTCACCGATTATATTGAGCCCGATCTGGAGTGGGAACGGGAGGAGCTAGCCAAGCTTGGCGATGTGGATTTCCAGGCTTATCAGATGAAATTTGCCCCGGTGGCGGAGCTCTTGGCAAAGATCCATGATGCCGATGTGATTGTGGTCAACATGGCCCCGATGACCGCCGAGGTGATCGCCGGCCTGAAGCGGTGCCGGCTGATCATCAGGCACGGCATCGGCTACGACAATGTGGACGTGGCCGCCGCCACGGCCAAGGGCATCACCGTGGCCAACATCCCCGACTATTGCCCTGATGAAGTGGCGGAACAGGCTATCGCCCTGATTATGGGTGTCTGGCGGGGTCTCGGCATCGGCCGGCGCATTCTGGAAGAATCGTCCCGCCGCGGGCAGTGGGATTTCTCCACCCTGCCGCCCATCCACCGGCTGGAAGGCAAGACCATAGGTATCGTCGGTTTCGGCCGCATCGGCAGCCGGGTCTACAACAGACTCGCCGGTTTCGGGGTGGACATCTTAGTCACCGACCCCTACCTCACGCAGGAGCGCCGCGATATGCTGGGCGAGAAGCTTGTCCCCCTGGATGAGCTCTTGCGCCGCTCGGATGTGGTCACCCTCCATGCTCTCCTGAATAAAGAGACCCACCACATGATCGGCCGGGAACAGTTTAAAATGATGAAGAAGTCCGCCTTCCTGGTCAACACGGCCAGGGCCGGTCTGGTGGATACCCAGGCATTGATTGAAGCGCTAGAGCAGGGCGAGATTGCCGGGGCGGGCATAGACGTCTATGACAAAGAACCGCCGCCGCCCGATTTCCCGCTTTTCAGGATGGATAATGTAGTGCTCAGCCCCCATCTGGGATGGTGCTCCGTGGAAGCCGGCTGGGATATTCGTGTGAAGATAGTGGAAGACATCAAGAGGTTTAGAAACGGGGAGAGGCCGCGCTTTGTGGTCAACCCCGAAGTGTTTGGTGAGGAGGCCAAATGTTGAAATATATAAGTGTTAATGGCCCATTGCCCGGCCCGAATTCGAAAAGGTTCCTGGAGGAGTCGGCCCGTTTCGAATCCGGTACCACCAGCCAGCAGGCCCCGATCGTCTGGGATACGGCGAGCGGCGTGATCATCACCGATGTGGACGGCAACCGCTTCATCGACCTGACCTCCGGGGTGTTGGTCACCAATGTCGGTCACTGCCATCCCAAGCTGACCGCTGCCGTGCAGAGAGCGGCGGGGCGCCTGATGAACTGCTACGACTTTCCCACCCCGGAACGGGTCACCCTGGCCAGGCGCCTGGTGGAGCTGGCGCCGGAGAACCTGGACCGGGCTTTCATGGTCACCACCGGCAGTGAAGCCACCGACGCCGCCATGCGCGTGGCCAAAAGAGCCACCGGCCGGCATGAGATCCTCTCCTTCTGGGGCGGTTTTCACGGCCGCACTTTCGGCCCGATGTCCGTGGCCGGCACCATGGGCACCAAGCGCAAATTCGGCCCGCTCATCCCCGGTAACATCTGCGCTCCCTATCCCTATTGTTTCCGCTGCCCCTTCAAGATGAAGAAAGAGAACTGCGGCCTGTTGTGCCTCTCCATTCTGGACCGGGTGATCGCCGCCCAATCCACCGGCGATCTGGCTGCCCTGATCGTGGAACCCTATCAGGGCGCGTCAGGTTTCATCTTTCCGCCGGAAGGCTACCTGAAAGGGCTCGAGCAGTGGGCCAAAGAGAAGGATATTCTCTTTATCCTGGATGAGGTGCAGTCCTCTTTCGGGCGCACCGGCAAGATGTTCGCTCTGGAGTGGGAAGGCCTGCGGCCCAATCTGCTTTGCCTGGGCAAAGGCATAGGCAGCAGTATCCCCCACGCCGCCTTGCTCACCGAGACCCGTCTCATCAAATCCTTGGGTCCGGGCGAGATGAGCAGCACTTACGGCGGGAACCCGGTTTCCTGCGCCGCCGGCCTGGCTGTGCTGGACATCCTGCAGGAAGAGAAGCTGGCCGACAACGCCCTGACGGTGGGCGGCTACATCAAGAGCCGGCTGGAAAAGGTGCAGGAGAAAGCGAAGATCATCGGCGATGTGCGCGGCCGGGGTCTGGTCATCGGCGTGGAGATCGTCAAAGACAAGGTAGACAATGAGCCGTCACCCGAGCTGACCATGGAAGTGATCAGGAGAGCGGCCAACCGCGGCGTGGTGATGGGCCGGGTGGCCGGCAACGTGCTGCGGGTGGCGCCGCCGTTGGTGATCACGATGGAGCAGGCGGAAGAGGCTATGGATGTCCTGGAGTCGGTGTTTGTCGAGTTTTAGGCCGCTTTGGCAGAGATGACGGCAGGGTGAGGCGGGTGAGGCCGCCGCGGCTGCCGGCGGCGGCCGGTCAAGAGGAGGATCGGAATTTGAGTTTTTCTGCACAGAAGGCGACGCTTTTCCTGGAAAGCAAAAGACGGTGGGTGGAGGAGATGCTGTGCGATCTGATCGCCATTCCTTCGCTCCCGGGGCAGGAAGGTGCCGCCATGCGCTATATGGAGCAAAGGATGAAGGAGATCCCCGGCCGGGTGGAAGAGATCGCCCTCTCGGACAAGATAAAAGAGGATCCGGACTATTCATCGCCAATCGAGGACCTGACCTACGAGGGGCGGGCGAACCTCCTGGTAAAGCAGGACGGCACTAAGGGGAAGACGGTGATTCTCAACACGCATCTGGACACCGTGCCACCCTCGCCGGGGCAGGACAAAGCCTTTAGCCCGGAAGTGCAGGACGGCGCTGTTTTCGGCCGGGGGGCCTGTGACGCCAAGGGTCAGGCGGTGACCATGGCCCTGGTGGCAGCGGCGGTGGCTGAGCTCGGACCGTTTCCCGCCGGGGTGGATTATCATTTTGTCGTGGAAGAGGAGTGCGGCGGCAATGGCACGCTGGCCATGATCAGGCGGGAGTGCCGGGCCGACGCCTGCATCGTGCTGGAGCCGTCGGTGCTCACCATTCAGCCTTCGGTGCGGGGAGCGGTGTGGTTCGACGTCACCTGCTATGGGCGCAGCGGTCATTCCGGCCGGGCCGGAGACGTGGTGAGCGCTCTGAAAAAAGCCGTGCAGGCCATGAATATTATGGAAGAATACCATGCCGCCCTGCTCGGCCGCAGCCGGGAGGTGCCTCTCTTCTCCGGATATGCCAATCCTATGCCCATCACCTTCGGGGAGATGCATGCCGGCAACTGGCCGGCCTCGGCGCCCAACACCGCCCGTTTCCGGGGCGTGATGGGCTTTCTCCCAAATGTGACCAAGGAAGAAGTGATGGCCGGCCTCCGCAGCGCAGTGGCCGAGAAAGGCGACGCCTGGCTGAGAGATAATTTCGATATGAAATTCATCTACCGGCACGACAGCAGCGTCACCGCCATCGATCACCCGCTGGTACAGGGGTTGAAACAGGCCTGTACCCTCTCCGACCTCACCCCGCAGATCACCGCCATGACCGCTTCCTGCGATGCCTGGTTTTACCGGAATCAGCTGGATATCCCCACCGTGGTGTTCGGACCGGGAGATCTGAAATACGCTCACAGCCGGGAAGAACAGATCGCCGTGGACGAGATCCTGAAGGCGGCGCAGGTGCTGGTCACCTGGCTGGCCACTGCTTTTTAAGGAGGTTTTCCTGAACATGTTGGCACTGATGAAGATCGCCAAGGGTCCGGACAACATTGAACTGCGCGATATCCCCGAGCCGAAACCTGGGCCGCGGGAAGCGTTGATCGCCGTGAAGGCGGCCGGGGTGTGCGGCACCGACCTGCACGTCAAGCACGACCGTTTCCCCTATTGGCCGCCGGTGGTGCTGGGTCATGAATTCTCCGGCCAGGTGGTGGAAACTGGAGCGGAAGTGACCACGGTCAAGCCCGGCGACAGGGTGGTGGGCGAGCCCCACACCAAAGCCTGCGGCAAGTGCTGGTTGTGCCGGTCGGGGAACATACAGATCTGCCCGGAGAAGAGATCGATCGGCTGGGGCATCGACGGTGCCTTTACCAAGTATCTGGTCATGCCCGATCACCTTTTGCATAAAATCCCGGACCATCTCTCCTATGAGGAGGCCGCCCTCGTGGAACCGACGGCCAACGTGGTCCATGATGTGCTGGAGCGGGGCCGGGTGGAATCCGAAGACCTGGTGGTGGTCCTTGGTCCGGGACCCATCGGCTTGCTGGCGGCCCAGGCGGCCAGAGCCGGCGGCGCCCGGGAAGTGGTGATCGTGGGCGCCCCCAGGGACGAGGAGTTCCGGCTGCCTGTGGCCATGGAACTAGGGTTTCGCTATGTGGTGAACCTGGCCAAGCAGAGCCCGCTCGACCTGGTCATGGAGCTCAGCGGCGGGCGGGGCGCCGATCTGGTGGTGGAAGCCAGTGGTGCCGAACCGGCTATCAACTCGGCGGTGGAACTGGTGCGCAAAAAAGGCCGCATCGCCGTGATCGGCATGACCGGCAAGGACAAGATCGGCTTCGCCTGGGACAAAGCCATCTATAAGGCCATCGATATCATTTTCAATATGTCCACCAGCTACACCAGCTGGGACAGGGCTATATCGTTGATCGCCCGGGGTGCGGTGAATGTCAAGCCCTTGATCTCCTTCAGCGAACCGTTGACCAACTGGGCGCAGGTGTTTGAGGATCTGGAGAACCAGAAAGGGTTAAAAGCGGTATTCATTCCGTAACCGATGATAATACATGAAGAAAGAGGTGAGCCGGTCTTGGCTGACAAAGTGCGCTTCGGCCTGATAGGCTGCGGCTTGATCTCCGATTTCCACGGCAAGGCCATCAATGCCAGCCGGGGAGGGGTGTTGGTCGCCGCCGCCGACATGCGTGCGGAGCGGGCGGAGGCTTGTGTGCAAAAATATGGCGGCCGGGCCATGACCATCGACGAACTTTTGGCCTCCCCGGACATCGATGTGATCAATGTATGCACACCCAATGCCTATCATGGGGAATATGTGATCAAAGCGGCGGAAGCCGGGAAACATGTGCTGGTGGAGAAACCGCCGGAGCTGACCCTGGAAAAAGTGGATGCGATGATCGCCGCCTGCCAAAAGGCCGGTGTGAAGCTGGGCGTGGTGCTGAACGTGCGCACCCGCACCGCCATCCAGGCCATCAAGAAAGCTATCGATGAAGGGCGCTTCGGCAAGATATTGGCGGCCGATGCTTATATGAAATGGTATCGCTCTACGGAGTATTATTTTATGGACGACTGGCGCAGTTCCAGAGCCGCCGGGGCCGGAGTGATCATCCAGCATGCTTTCCATTACTTCGACCTCCTGCAATACCTGGCGGGACCGGTGGAGAAAGTGATGGCCAAAACCCTGAACTTAGCCCATCCGCAAGTGCAGCTTGAGGATACGGCCGCCGCCTTTTTCACCTATAAAAGCGGGGCCTTCGGCTTGCTGCAGGCCAGCACGGCCCTCTATCCGGGCACCGATATCCGCATTGAGATCAACGGCGAGAACGGTACGGCTATCATGGTCGGCGAGCGTATAGATACCTGGAAATTTAAAGAAGAGCGGCCGGAGGACGCCGAGATCCGTAAGATCGGCTCGGCGGCTCAGGCCACCGCCGCCGGAGGAGCAGCCGACTTCGGTGTGGAAGAGCATACCAGGATCATCAACGACATGATTGAAGCGGTGCGGGAAGATCGTGAACCGTTCGTCAGCGCCGCTTCCGCCCGTCACACCCTGGCCATCGCCTTAGCGATGTATGAATCCGCCGACAACGGCGGCCGGGAAGTCACGGTAGCCGAGTGACGGTGGGGCATGCGCCACAGACAGCTTGAGAAAGGAGCCGGAGAACATGAGCAAAAGAGTGGTTACTTTCGGGGAAATCATGATGAGGTTGAACCCTCAGGGTTATCTCCGCTTTGTACAGGCACAATCCTTTGATCTGACCTTCGGCGGCGGGGAAGCCAACGTGGCTGCCTCTCTCGCCCAGTTCGGCCTCCCGGCCAGTTTCGTCACCGCCGTGCCCAAGCATGAGATCGGCGATTGCGCGGTGAACTGGCTGCGCCGCTTCGGTGTCGACACCAGCTTCATTTTGCGCCAGGGCGAGCGGTTGGGCATCTACTTCCTGGAATTCGGGGCCTCGCAGCGGCCTTCCAAAGTGATCTACGATCGGGCCAATTCCAGCATTTCGCAGGTGAAACCCGGCGATTTTGACTGGGAGAAGATATTGGCCGGAGCCGGCTGGTTCCATTTCACCGGCATCACCCCGGCGCTGGGCGACGGTCCGGCAGAGGCTTGCCTGGCCGCCGTGCAGACGGCCAAGAAACTGGGTCTCACGGTGAGTGCCGACCTGAACTATCGCAAGAAGCTCTGGTCGCGGGAGAAAGCCAGAGAGGTGATGTCCAAGTTGATGCCTTATGTCGATATGGCCATCGCCAATGAAGAGGATGCCGAGATGGTGTTCGGCATCAAAGCCCGGGACACCGATGTCACCGCCGGGGCACTGAGCTCCGAGGGGTATAAGGATGTGGCCAAGCAGCTGCAGGAGATGTTCGGCTTCAAACAGGTGGCCATCACCCTGCGGGAGAGCATTTCCGCCTCGGACAACAACTGGTCGGCGCTTTTGTATGACGGCGGCACCTTCTATAATTCGCGCAAGTATAAGGTGCACATTGTGGACAGAGTGGGCGGCGGCGATTCCTTCGGCGCCGGGCTGATCTATTCTTATCTCACCGGCAAGTCTCCCGACCAGGCGGTACAGTTCGCCGTGGCCGCTTCCTGCCTCAAGCACACCATATTCGGCGACCTCAACCTGGTCAGCGCCGCCGAAGTGGAAACCTTGGCCGGCGGGGATGCTTCCGGCCGGGTGCAGCGCTAATAAAGGTAGGATGGGGAAGAGGAGGTAACCGATTTGGATAAAAGAGCGGAAAACCTGCAGTTGATCATCGACACCGGTGTGGTGGCCGTCATCAGGGCCAATACCTCGGCCCAGCTGATGGATATCGTCCAGGCGCTGAAAAATGGCGGCATCAGAGCTTTGGAAATCACCATGACCACTCCCAATGCTCTGGAGGCCATCAAGGAGGCCGCCGAGCGTTTCGGGAAAGAAGTGGTGGTAGGGGTAGGCACGGTTCTGGATCCGGAGACGGCGCGGGCCGCCATCCTGGCGGGTGCTGAATTCATCGTCGCTCCCACCCTCAATCTGGAAGTGATCAAGCTCTGCAAACGCTACAGCAAGCTGGTGGTTCCGGGCGCCTTCACCCCCACGGAGATCCTCACCGCCTGGGAGGCCGGCGCAGATGCCGTCAAGGTCTTCCCGGCCACCAAGCTGGGACCGGAGTTCTTCAAAGACGTGCTGGGTCCCCTGCCTCAGGTGCGGCTCACCCCGACCGGCGGGGTCAATCTCCAGACTACGCCGCAGTTCATCAAAGCCGGAGCGGCTTTTGTGGGCGTCGGCACCGCTTTGGTGGACAAGAAGATGGTGGCCGAGAAGCGCTGGGATGATCTGGCGGCATTGGCGGGACAATACCTCGATGCCGTACGTCAGGCCAGAAGCTGAGCCGCCGCCGGCCGGCATGAGGGCTGAGAAGACGATCCCGGTGGAGGGACCTCACCCTGCGCAGTGCCGCCTGCCGGAGCGGGGCATATATCTGATCTGGATGCAAATGACCGCCGGTTGTCGGCTCACCATAGGAGCTTTGGGTGAGTGCCGCTTTCCGGCCGGATGGTATGTTTATGTCGGCAGCGCTCAACGAGCGCT
>DULU01000139.1 GCA_012840225.1 Bacillota bacterium | reverse complement strand
GGGATCGATGCTCCAGGCTTTCACCAGCCCGTCCCGGCCGGGACGGTCGGCGGAATATAGGCGCCTGCATTCTTGATCCACAGCCAGAAAGGTCGGATTGTCTTTGGAGGGAATGGTCTCAAGAAGAGAGAGCCGCCCCAAGCCCGCTTCCAGTCGCAGGCTGTAGAGGCCTTCGCTGGCTCCCTCGGTAGAGGTGCCGACAAACACTGTGTAGGTGGAAACTTCATCATTTGTATTTGCCATAGTTTTCCCCCGTTTCATTATCTATCTCCAAGCAACACCCGCATCAGCCTGGTGGCCAATCGTTCTGTCGTCGCCACGACTGAAACATCCAGGCTGCCGATGGACCTGGTGATCACAATGCGTCCTCCGGCTAAAAGGGGGCGACTGACGACGGGCTTGCTTCGACCGGTAGTGCTGAACCACATGGTGGCCAGCTCCCCATCTATCCGTACCAATAAAACGGCCGCCGGTCCGGTGGTGGTTTGATGCCATCCCACCCATTCTATTTCCGCCTGGTTGACCGGGTATTGGCGAAAAGGAATGGAAAAAGGCATTTTGGCACGCAGCCATTCTATGATGGCTTTTTGCCGCCATTCACGGTGATTGGTCTGTATCTTTGCCTCTGCCGGCAACAGCTGAAAAGCAGAGGCCGGGACTTCCGTCCCCGGCAGATCACGGCGTATTACCACCGCTATAGGCTTCTTGTTCAGATCCAGAAGTTCCTCCCGCAGCGGCATTTGCGTCTTCTTGTCGATCCAGCGGCGGATTTCCGTGCCCGTCATCCGGGAGATGAACATGATCGCCGGCTTCCCCAACACCGTATCTTCGCCATGCACCTGAAAAGCCCCACTCTCCGGCGAAGCGCTGAAAAGGCCGGGATTGATCAGGGAGCGGAGCGTGCCGCCAAAGAGCCGGACGTGAGCAGGCACCTGTAAATAAACCGGAAGATAGGGTGAAGAAATGACGAGCGACCGCCCGTCATTCACGGCCACCAAGCCGTTGTCCCAGGAATCCGAAGTGCGTTCCAGTCTCCAGCGGCCCTCGCCGTCACGCCATACCTCATCCACCACCGTTTCGGCCTGACCCGGAGCCATATACATCGCAATGCGCAGATAATGGGCGGCGGCTGTCCCTTCGACCTGAGCCGACCGGGTGAGCAGGTCGAGGCCGTCCTGGGCGGCACAGGTGGCTGTTAACACGTATATAAAAAGGTAAATATGAAGCCATACAGTAAGCGGGCGCAATATATTACCTCCCCGCCCAATCATCCGGCATGGAATCGTCGGACGACCCGATGGATATGATGTTAAAATAGTCCACCAGATTTTCATGCTCTTCAGCCAGGAAAAGTACTTCAGCTGCCGTCCGTGAGCCGGTTTTGCCGGCAAGATTGACCAATAGAGACTGCATACCGTAAAGAAAAAGAAACAAGCCGCAAATAGATAAAGCCAGGATCATCCCGTTCAGGCGGGTGTGGCGGGTATGGCGGGTATGGCGGTCGGAACCGCCGGTCAGCACATCGAGCTCCGGCTCCGGCTCCGGTTCCGGTTCCGACCACTCGATTGGCGAAGCAGCAGGGCAGGAAGAGCGCAAGAGCTCCACCGCTCGTGCCTGGGCCCGGGCCATGGCGCCACAGGTGGCGCAGGTAGCCAAATGGCGGCCGACAGCTGCAGCTTTGGCTTCAGGCAGCTCGCCGTCTATATATGCGGTTATAACTTTTTTATTAGGATGCTTGCCGAACATAAAACCTTCATCTATTCCAGGCAGTAGTCGGCCAGAAGTTGGCTCAACTTGCGCCGGGCGTAAAAAAGCCGTGATTTCACCGTGCCGACGGAGCAGCCCATCAGCCGCGCCACCTCATCATACCGCAAACCTTGCAGGTCATGGAGCACCAACACCGTGCGGTGCACCTCGGAGAGACGATCAAGAGCGGCATATATCTGCTGCTGCAATTCGGCGCGCTCCAGACATTCCAGCGGTCCGGGCGAGGGATCGGCCAGTTGTCTGCCGACTTCCCCTTCTTCAGCCAATATGGGTTCGTCGAGGGAAAAAGCATTGTACCGGCGGG
>DULU01000085.1 GCA_012840225.1 Bacillota bacterium | reverse complement strand
GGGAGGGCGCACCCGCCGCGCCGGCGTGATGGCGCACCGGCGTGAGGGTGTGCCGGCGTGAGGGTGCGCCGGCGTGAGGGTGCGCTGGCGTGATGGCGCACCGGCGTGATGGCCGGGGGCAGGACTATTTCCCGGCTGGAGCGAATTGTCCCCTATGAGACTGGTGAGGCCGCCAAAACGGCCGGCCATTGCGGCCCTGATTTTTCGGACCGGGGGTAATTGGTGTGGCCAACGAGTGTTCTGTATATTATAAGCAGGCGATCGACAGCCTGATTGCCGCCGGGATTAAAGAACCCGCCGACTTTTTCTGGGCGGGGGTCTTTGCCGGTATCTGCGAGCAGGTGATGATGAAGGTGAAACCGGCCGGCATGATCGGCTCCGACATGCCCCATGCCGAGGAAGCTACCCGCCTGATAGCCGAGGTATACCGCCTGCATCGGGAACGGCTGGATAAACCCACAGGCGGCTTTGAAGTGTGGGTGTGCCGCAAGGATGACGAGGAGGCGCTCCTGAATCTGAAGCGCCTCCAGAGCGGCGGACTGGACTGGGCGGAATACCACGCCTTGCGCGGCCGCCTGTGCGGTTATACCGATGATATGATTCACGCCTATACCGAGGGTATCTGGCCCTGAGTCAAATATAGCCGTCTAGCCGCGCAGATCCTCACAGCGGCGGCAGAAGGGTTCTTTTCTGGGCTTGGGGCCGCAGGCCTGGCAGTATCCGGCCTGATCGGCCGCGTCCAGTTCAGGAGCAATTTCCGCAGCAATTTCCATCCTGGTCCCGCAGCACCGGCAAAATGCTTCTTTCTTTGTTGTCTTTTTTGCCAAGAGAATCACCTCGGTGCCAGTGTTTCTCACCAGCAATTTTTTATGCTCCGCGGGCAAAATAGAGGCGACGGAAAGGAAGAGCAGACGTGATGGGTAGATCGTTTCTGTTGAGCCTGGCGGTCTTTGTCGGGCTGATTCTCCTGACCTGGGTGATCTCCGGAGGTCGGTTCGTTTTCGGCCTCTTCGTTCTCCCCCTGGGGTTGATCCCCCTCCTTTTTTCCCGCAGAAAGCAAAAATAGAGCCAATCCTGCTGCTAATAATAGGAATGACAGGATGAAGGGCGAATGAACTCTGCATGGAGGTGCAGGTGATGGTTCGCCCTATCACGGAATCGGCTCTGGCGGCCTTGTCCGCCTTTAAACCCGACATATCCGAAGCCCGCCGCCGCTGGCAGGCTTTCTGGCAGGGAGAGCTCATTGAGCGGCCACTGGTGGTGGTGACGGCTCCTCAGCCGGTCCCCGCGAAAACGATGGAAGCGCCCGCCACTTTAGGAAGCAGTGGCCGGGGCAGGTATTACGACAGCATTTTCGGCAATCCGGCCGAAACGGCGGCCGGCGTGGTCGCTCAAGCCGCTGCCACCTATTGGGGCGGCGAGGCCGTGCCCACCTATGAGCCGGCCTTTGGGCCGGACCAGTTCGCCGCTTTTCTGGGAGCGGAATTATATTACTCCCCCGACAGCGACAGCACTTCCTGGGTGAAACCGTTTGTCGAGGACTGGGAAAGGGTGCTGCCGCTCACGGTGGAAGGCCATCCCTGGTATGAGCGCATGATGCTCTTCCTGCGCACTCTGTCAGAGACGGCTGCCGGCAGGGTGGTGATCGGCCACCTCGATATGCACGGCAATATGGACGCCTTGGCGGCCATACGGGGGCCGGAACAGCTCTGCCTCGATCTCATGGACCAGCCCGAAGTGATCGACCGGGCCATGGCTTCGGTACGCTCGCTTTATCCCAAAGTATATCTGGATGTGGAGAAGGCCTCCCGGCAGGACCGGACCGGGAGTTCGTGCTGGATTCCCGCCTATTGCGAAGGCCGGTATGCCGTCATCCAGTGCGACTTTATCACCATGATCAGCCCGGAGATGTTCAGGCGCTGGGTGGGGCCGGCTCTGGAGGAAGAGGCGGCCTTTCTAGATCACTGCATATTCCACCTGGACGGTCCGGGAGCGCTCAAGCATTTACCGGACATATTGGCCATCAAGGATATCGATGTCATCCAGTGGGTGCCTGGAGCAGGGCAGCCGCCTTTGCCGGAATGGATCGATCTCCTGGAAAAGATCCAAAAGGCCGGGAAAGGGCTGCACATTTCGACCTCGCCCGAGCACATCAAGTGGTTTCACAGCCGTCTGAAACCGGAAAAGGTGTTTTATCAGACGCGGGTGAAAACCCCGGCGGAAGCGGAGGAGTTGCTCGCCTGGCTGAAGCGACATACATAAGGCATAGGGAAGAAGAGGCATAGGGAAGAAGCAGAAGGGAATGCCTGATAGATGAAATATGAAGAGATGAAGCCTGGACAAATCGATGAAGTGCTGCGCACCTGCCCTATTGCCTACCTGGCGTGGGGCGCTCTGGAATGGCATGGAGTGCACAACCCGGTGGGGCTCGATGCTCTCAAAGCTTATAATATGGCGCTCGAGCTTTGCCGGGCTACCGGAGGGGTGGTCTTGCCCCCGGTATATTGCGGCTACCAGACCATGAAGCCCTGGCAAGGCTTCCGCCACACGCTGGAATTCAGCAAATCCTTGGTCAGGCAGTATGTATATGAACATCTGGAGAACCTCTATGAAGAAGGTTTCCGCCTCATTGTGATCGTGATGGGCCATTATGGCGGGAAGCATGTGGAGACCATCAAGGCGGCGGTGGCCGAATTTAGTGAGAAGCATAAATATCCCAAGGTATTGGCCATCACCGACTATGAACCCGCCTCCTGGGTGGGGGTGAAGGGCGGCGATCACGGTGGCAAGAATGAAACCTCCCTTCTGATGTATTTCCGCCCGGAGTTGGTGGATATCAACCTCTTGCCCGGCGGAGAGCTGGAACAGAAGGTGGAAGGCTGCGCCGTCAATGCCAAGGAAGCCACCGCCGAACACGGGCGCATGCTGACGGAAGTGTTTGTGGCGCAAGCCGCTCCCAAGTTGCGGGAGCTGTTGCAGGAAGTGATGGAGGAGTGGCCGGCGCCCATGCCGGAGCGGCTCGTCATTCGCTCCTGAAACTTGGGCAGATAAGAAAGGAGCTATCCTATGGAAGGCGATCTGCAGAAATTAACCACGGAGTGTCGCTCCCCTTATCATGAGCTCGACATGATGAGCATTCCGGAGATATTGGAGGCCATCAACAGCGAAGACCGGTTGGTGCCGGCGGCGGTGGCCCGGGAGATACCCCAGATTGCCCGGGCGGTGGAAATGATTGTGCCCCGCCTGCGCCGGGGTGGCCGGCTCTTTTATGTCGGCGCCGGCACCAGCGGTCGCCTCGGCGTGCTGGATGCCTCCGAATGCCCTCCTACCTTCGGCGTCGACTGGCAGTTGGTGCAGGGCCTCATCGCCGGGGGTGAGGAGGCTCTGCGCTACTCTATTGAGGGGGCGGAAGACGATGAAGCGGCCGGAGCTTCTGATTTAGAGGAGAGGCAGTGTGGGGCGGAGGATGTGGTGATGGCTATATCGGCCAGCGGCCGCACCCCCTATTGCCTGGGCGCTTTGCGTTATGCCGCAACAGTGGGCGCCGGGCGCATTGCCTTGGTCTGCAATCAGTCCACCCCCATGCATCAGCTGGCCGAAGTGACCATTGCTCCCCTGGTCGGTCCCGAGGTGCTCAGCGGCTCCACCCGCATGAAAGCGGGTACGGCACAGAAGCTGGTGCTGAATATGATCTCCACCACCACCATGATCAAGCTCGGCAAAGTGTATAGCAACCTGATGGTCGACATGGTGCCGAGCAACAGCAAGCTCACCGACCGGGCGGCCAGAATAGTGATGGCGGCGACCGGCTGCGACAGAAAAGCGGTGGAAGCGGCTTTAGCCGGGGCCGGCGGCGAGACGAAGACGGCGATCGTGATGCTCCTCGCCGGCTGCACCCCGGAGGAGGCGCGGCGGAGACTGGCGGCGAGCGGTGGCTTTGTGCGCGCCGCCGTGGCCGGGGCGGGGCCCATCAGTCTATGATGAACATATCGTCCCTCGTCAGGCCGTGTTTGGCTGCCATTTCCAGGCAATAGTGGAAATGACCGGCATTGTGGTTCCTAGCATTGGTACCGAAAGTGAATTTCACCCCGGCTTTTTTCGCCATGGCGATGAAGCGGTCGCTGGGGATCCGGACATTCTCCTGGATCTCTAAAGCGATGTGGCGTTCCCTGGCCAGGTCGATGATGACGGACAGGCGCTCATTGGTCCACAGGCGGTCATATTCGCGGGCGAAATTGATTGGGAGATAGGTCGGTCTGCCGAAGATGTCGATCGGCTCATGGGCTAAAATCTGCGTGATATGGTGCATATAGATTTCCATGAATTCATCCATATCGTCGATAAACAGGTCGTTTTGCCAGATACGCAGATAGCTCCCGTCCGGCAGGGGGACGGTGTCGGCGTCCATCAGGACATAATCCAGTTGGTCGAGAACCTCTTTGGAATAATGCTGCGACCAGTTTAGCACCGTGGGCTGCAGGCCGACATAGACGGGATATTGGCGCAGCCGGTTTATGTATTTCAGCAATTCCTCGTCGTTTTTCACCAGCGATTGCGGGCCGACGTTTTCCACAATACCGAACTTCACCTTTTTTTGCTCGGAGAGCTTCACCGCCTGCTCCAGGCTCAGATCAGGACCAAGATGCACATGATAATCGATCAGGGGAAAGTCCGGCCTGCCGCCGGCGGTGGCGTGGCTGTGGCTGTGGCTTTTGGCGTTCATGATGATTCTCCTTTATCGAAAGCATTTCGTTTGCGGGGCGCATTTGTATCAATAGTAAACCGGCCATCTCCGGAGGGTCAAGCCATCGCTTCGGTCCCCTCGGCCCCGGCCGTCCCGGCCCCGGTCGCCCCGGCCGTCCCGGCCGCCCCTGCTGCTCCAGTTGCTTCAGCCGCCTTGGCCGCCTCGGTCCCGCAGGACATTCTCACCACCAGCTCCGGCTGCAGGCGGATTTGCACCGGGTTGCGCTGCGCCCCCCGCAACCAAGATAAAAGAGTGCGGGCGGCCGTGCTGCCCAGTTCCTGCATCGGCTGGCGCACCGTGGTAAGAGGGGGGGATAGATGAGCAGAGCCAGTGATATCATCGAAACCCACCACAGCGAGTTCTTGCGGCACTTTGATTTGGGCGGCGGCGCAGGAGGAAAGCAGTTTGGCGGCGAGGATCTGGTCGATGGCGAAGACCGCTGTGGCGCCTTTCTCAAGCAACACAGAGGGGATAATAGAAGGCGCCACATAACCTTCCTGCCAGGTCAGAGAGGGACCATGAGCCAAGCCGGCTTCGTCCATAGCCAGGCGATAGCCCAGAATCCTCTCCTTGAACCAGGCCTGCTCATAATGGGGTGGGGACAGCAAAGCGATGCGGCGATGACCTAACCTGATCAGGTGGCTGACGGCTTGCCGGGCACCTTCCACGTAATCGGTGGCCACCCAGCTGATTTTGGCCGGCGGCAGCTCCCGCTTGCCCACGCAGATGAAGGGATAATCCTGTTCGATAAAAGCCTTGACGATGGCCGATGCGAAGCGACCGCCGATGAGAATAGCCCCGTGGGCCCCGTTTTTGCGCAACAGATTCAACAGTTGGCTGCGCCCGCCCGCCCGGGGCGGCGGGGGCTGCATGATCTGCAGGATGGCTCCGGAAGCCATAGCCTCATTGATGATGCCGCTGATGGCTTCATGATAAAGACAGCCCATTGGGCTCGCCGGATCGGTCAGGATGATGGCCAGGCAAAGCGCCGTATTACGCCTTTCGTGCGGCAGCTTGTATCCCAGCTTATGAGCCAGGAGGACCACCTGGGTGCGGGTGGCTTCCGGAATGCGGGGATGCCCGGCCAAGGCCAGTGAGACAGTGGAGATGGACACACCGAGCTGCTCGGCAATATCTTTCATCCTTACAGTCATGGCAGGTAACCTACCTTCCTTGCTTAAATTGCGGCTGTAAATTTAAGCACCATTCGACTACACCGGGGGTTGTCTCCTATTTCTCCATAAAATACCTTCAGCCTCCTTAATTTGATGAGTTTATCCCTTTGCCGGAGATGAGGGCAGGAATCTATGTAATGGAAACTAAATAATAAATAACCCGAATAGCTAGGTAAAATTTTGACTATCAGGCGTCGTGGCGCCGAAGGAGGTTATGTGAATGAAGAGAGCGAGATACATAGTGATGGCGGCGGTTGCCCTGTGGGCCGTTCTCGGGTTGGCTGCAGGGGCGGCGGAACCGGTGGTGCTCAACGTCTATATGGGCTGGGACAGCTCACACCAGGTGAATCAGGTAATCAATGCCTACATAGCGGAATATGAAGCTTTGCACCCGCATGTGAAGATCAACAACCTCGGCCGGCAGGAGAGTGCCGACGTACTTTTGACCCATATCATAGGAGGAGTGGCGCCGGATATCGTCAAAGGCGGTATGACCATGCTGCTCACCCTGCATATGGCCGAAGCCTTAACACCTGTACCCGAGCATATCGCCCAACGCATCAAGGCGGAATTCTTCCCTGTGGCTGCAGATGCCGTCACCATCGACGGCCGGCTGATCGCCGTGCCGATGGAAGGTAACAGCACAGCTTTGATGGTCAATCAGCGCATCCTGAGTGAGAAAGGCATAGGCCGGATTCCGGACACCTGGAACGAATTCGCCCAGTTGGCCAGGCGCCTGACCGTCTATGACAGCCAGGGCAAGATCGTCACCCCGGCGCTGGTGGAGGCCGGCCAGGAGTGGAGCTTGTGCTATTTCGTGCTGGGCATGTTCAAGGCCGAAGGGGCCGGGTTGCTCGACGACCAGGGCAATTTGACCTTGAATACGCCGGAAGCGCGGGCGGCCGTGCAAAATTTGACGACAGCCCTGACCGGCAATCCATATATGCAGCTGGGGTGGGGTCCGCAGGGGCGGTTCAAAAACGGTGAGATTCCTTTCGGCTTGGCCTTTCCCTGGTGGCTGAACGGGGTGAACGATATATCCGACTTTCGCACCACGCTCATTCCGGCCGGCAGTCAGGGGTATGGTTCAGCTTTCTACAATCACGGGTATGCCGTAACCAAGGATTCGAAGCACCAGGAGGAAGCCTGGCGTTTCCTGGAGTGGTTGGCCTTTAACAAGAGGGGTAACGAAGGCACACCCCTGGGGCACATGGCGGCGAAGGTAGGCGTGCTCCCCATCACCCGCTGGGACGCCTCATCGGTCCATTTCGCCTCCATCCTCTCGGCATATGGGGGGTTCATGGATAGCCTCAACCATGGCGTGCATCCCAGTACCATTCTGAGCTGGGGCTTGAACAACTGGACGGTGATCGCTCGTCTGGTCACCGATGTCGCCAATCGCGGCATCGCTCCCGATACGGCTTTTGAGAATGTCACCACCATTCTGAAGACGAGGCTGGAGGAAATCAGGGCGTTGAGGAACAAATAGCCGGCGCCGGCTCAAGGTATCAAGAATTAAGCGCCTCGCCGTGACATTTGACGGATCCGCCCAGGGTCCGTCAAATTATTTCCGGGCTAGGGGTGCCGGCGTCTACCAGATGCCGGGTGGCAAAAAAATGGCAGCCCCCCACCTCTTTAGCACAAAAGCCCAGCTGATTACTTCCCGACCTGATGCAACCGAAGGTGGGCGGCCACTTTTTTTCCACGGTGCGCCTGGGAGGGTCCCCTATTCATGCTTGGCTCAGTAGCGAGGTGAAAGGGGAACGGAACATGATAGCTGTGTATCCGTAACTGACTAGTTATTAGGAATTCGGGCAGTAATGACTACCAGCGGCGGGTGGCAAAAAAATGGCAGCCCCCTACCTCTTTCGCGCAAAAGCCCAGCTGATTACTTCCCGACCTGATGCAACCGAGGGGGGCGGCCACTTTTTTTCCACGGTGCGCCTGGGAAGATCCCCTATTCATGCTTCGCTCAGCAGCGAGATGACCGCTACCACACTGCCAATCAACCCGTCGATCCCGTCACCTCCCACGTCACCGGCTACAAACCTCCAACATTGCCGAGCTTTCTGTTTTCGGGCTTATGGCAAAACCCCGGCCCTCAATTTTTTTAAGAAGGAAAAATAAGACTTGGTTGGAAATATCACTTCAACCTTTTTTTGGCAAAGGAGGATCACCTTGTGTTGCAAGGTTTATAAGATGGTGGCCGGCAACCGGTTCCACTCCCTGGTTCTCCTCACGGCGCTGTTGTTGCTCCTCTGTCCATCCCTTCCGGCTTGGGGTGCGGCGGGAGCTTCTCCCAAAGCGGAGGCCGAAGCTTTTGCCACCGCCCTCCGGGCGGCGGCCGGCCAGGTTGACCAAACCGAGGCGGTTATCAGGCAGATCCTGCAGCGCTTCGGCTTGCCGGTCTATGAGGTGGAGGCCATCCCGCTAGAAGAGGGGGCGCTATATGGCAAACCCCATGGTCTGTTTGACCTGGAGGTGCATTTGGTGGCCCAGGCTTTCGTGCGTGGCGATCTGCTCCGGCTGGACGACCTGGTGACTAGGTGGAGCGAGAGCGGGATAATTCAAAGCACCGACGCAGGAGAGACTCTCACCGGAGCCATGGTGGAGGAAGCTTTGCGCCGGCTGCGCCTGGAGGCGGAACTGCGCCCTCAGGATCCGAGCGGCCTGCTGATCCGCCTGGTCGATGAGCTCGGCATCCGGGCGCAAAAACCGTTTTCCCTGCTCGGCTCGCCAAACTATGCCTGCCTGAGAGAATTGACCGGCGACATCCTCTTTGGCGTCGCCTCCGGAGGTGGCACACCTGGCACCGCCGGCATGAGCGCTGTCCCAGGCATATCAGGCATACCAAGCATACCAGACATACCTGGCATGAGCGGCGGCTGGTCCGGAGCAGCCGGCGACCCGGCCATGTCCCCGGGGATAGCCGGCTCGCCGCCTTTGATGGACTATTTATCGGATTATTATACCGAATTGTTGGCGGAGGAGATCAGCGAAGCCTATGCGGAAGGCGATACGGAGACGGCGGATTTTATGATGCAGATGCTCGCCGGCAACAGTTTCCCGGAGATCTTTGCCGGGCTCTCCGGCGGCGGCACGCCCTCCTTCAGCAATCCGGCCATAAAAGAACTGATGGATATGGCCGGGGTGGAGGTTCCTGCCGACATCGACATAACGGCCGGCACGACCGGCATAACCGGCATGACAGGCATGTCGGTAACGCCGCCCGTGGACGCCGTTTTGCAGGCCATGGAAAGCCAGAGGGCGGCGGCGAGCGAAGCCCCACCTGAAGTGCAGGCTTACCTGCAGCAGACAGAGCAGCTCATGCAGCACATCATTTCTCCCTCGCGGCAGGATTCCGCTGTCGATCAGGGACTGAGAGCCGTCGAATTGATGGCGGAGCAGAAAAAAGCACAGGTGCAAATGATGCAGGAGCTTTACGATAAACAGATCGCTGCCGACAAGCAGATGCTCCGACTGAACAACGCCCCGCCTTCCGACTGGGTGAAGCATGATGCCAACGTCATCATGGCCGAAGCGGAAATAGAAAAGCTGACGGCGGAGTATGAGGATTTTGCGTATGATGTGGAGCTGCAGAAACTCCTGCGGGCCAATGAGGCGCCCAAAGGAGGAGAAGGGCTGGTCGGCGGTCTTTATATAGTACAGGAAGAACCAAAAACCTCATGCCTATATCTTGATCCGGTGCAGGCCTTGTTGATCACCCTGGACTTGATCGGCCTGCCTCAGGCAGGAAGTGAAGGAGGCGTATCCGCATGGTAACCGTCAAAAACCCGGTCGTGATAGTCCTCTTGGCCTGGCTCTTCATGGCGGCCTTTTGTCCGGCGCCGGCGTGGGCGGCCATCACCCTGCAGGATGTACAAACCGTCAGCAAATTTGTGGTCGGGGAGGTGGGCGGTCGCCTCACCAAAAACATCACCGGTCCAGCCATGGCTATGCACAATTTCCTCGCCCAATTCGGCTACCTGGTCACTTTGGAAGTGCAATATGAGCCGATGGATGTGGTGCTGGGCATTCATCTCAAGGATAATCCCAAGGAATCGTATAAAAACCGGCGCATTCGCCTGACCGCCCGGGTGTCCTACAACTCGGCCAAAGCGGCCGCGGCCGGCAGAATGCTGTCCATCGCCACCCTGAATCCGATGTGGTTCTCCGCCGGCCAAACCTTGGCGGCGGTGGGGCAGGGAGGAGTGATCGGCACCATCAACGACTTTGTCGCCGGCTTTCCCAAAGACGGCCCACAGGCCAACAAGCCTATCCGCTGGGAGTTGCCGATGTCGCTTCTGGAGAAGGTGCAGTTTTCCGACAACAATTGGGAAGGTCGCTTCCTCACCTTCACCGACAGTAACGGCGAATCCATCATATACCTCTATCCGGTGGAAGACCAGTTCCTCGGCGGAGTGCGCACCAAGGAAGAATTCACCGTCACGGCCCGCGCCGTCTGCCAGGATGTTTCCATAACCGATATCTTTCAGACCGGCTTGCGCATTGGCGAGGAGATCATCAAACCTTCCAACACACAAGCCTCCGCCGTCATCACCCTGGAGCATCATGAACCCACCCGCTGGCAAGGATCCATCACGGTGGAGAGGGCCTTTACTTACCAATATTCACATTCCCAGAAGCTGGCGGCCGAGGAATCCGGGGAAACCCTGGCCGAAGGGAGTGCTACCTGGACCTACCGCCTGCAGGTCGACAACATCAAGCTGAACAAGGAAGGGTTCGGCGAAGGCGATTATACGATCACGGTGACGGCGACGGGCATCCACGATCACACCAGGGAAGAAACCTATTGCCGCTTTGAGCCGGGCAACAGGCGAGTGGTAAAGACGACCGATCTCAGATGGCAAGGTCAAGGCACCTTTTCCGGTCGCTACTCGGTGCGCATCGCCATACGGCCCGATGAGACGCCCACCTATGCGGTGTTTCTGGAAACGCTGGGCCTGAGCACGCAGATCTATGGGATGGGATTTAAAGGAGAAGGGGGAGTGGAGACCAAAGGCACCACCTGCTCCGGGACGAAGCTCGACGATAATGTTAAATTGCCGTCCTGGCCTCCGCCGGCGTCGCAGCAGTTCGTCATTCACCTTTTCGCCCAAAGTCCCCAGCCATATCAGGTGGAAGAGCAATGGCCGGCTTTTGATCCGGATGCCGGCCGGTTGGAGGGCACACTGACCTGGCCGACCAGGTGGCCGGTCTTTAGCGAAGGGGGAAGCACGGTCACCGGCACTACCAAGCTCACCTGGAAGCTGGAACGGATTTATGATTGAGCCGGCTCCTCTTTCTCTTCCCCCTCTCTCCTCCAGTCCAAACCGGGTCGTCTCCGGTTTACCGGCAGGAGAGTAGGCGAAAGGTCGGGAAGTAATATGCTGTGCTGGGTTTCGGCCAGTGGTTTGAGTTTGGCCGCAAGCCGATTTTTTCACCGGAGACCAAGATGGGTTTATTTGAAATAGTTCCCGATAGTTTCTTCACCGTCCTGGCGTCGCCTTTAAGGCGGCATTATGCCGAAGTGTTGTTTGCGATATACGACAAATACCGGCACATCACCCTCGGCATTCCCCGGGAGGCCGTGGTGCAGGAGATTGTCGATTACATTAATAAAGAGACGGCAACCGGCGATGGAGCCGCAGGGAGCATCCTCGATGAGGAGGATGATGATGGCACCGGAGGCACCGGCGACCGGGCTGCGAGCGAGAACCCTAGGGCCGTTGCCGCCAGATTTTTGCGCCGCCTGGAAAAGAGCGGCTGGATCCATGTAGAGGTTAACCAGCGCTTTGAGGAATTTGTCAATCTGACCGATACGGCCATTCAGGTCCTCGATGCGCTGGCCAAGGTGCGGGAGCGGCAGAGCCTGGAATATGAGGGTTATGTCTATACCACCTATCGCCTCCTGGAGGATGTGAGCACCAATCCGGCGGCCAGGGAGAAAGGACATCTCATCCTGCAACAGGCCTATGAGCTTACCGACCGGCTGGTGCGCAATTTAAAGCTCCTGAACCATAATATCAGGATATATATCAACCGCCTGCTGGAGCAAAAGCATCCAAAGGATATCCTGGAGCTCACTTTGGAGGGATATAAACGGGAAATCCTCGATCAAAACTACCTGCAGCTCAAGACCAGCGACAATGTGTCGCGCTATCGCCCCCGCATCCTCCTCCGGGTGAACGAATGGCTGAATAACGGTGAGTGGCTGGCGGCGGCGGCCGCGGCGCAGGCGAGAGGACCCCGCTCTACCGATCAGGCGACGGCGGAAGCGGAATTGCGCCGCCGGCTGCTCTTCATCCGCCGGAGCTACCTGGAGGTAGACGATATCCTCGAGGAGATCGACCGGAAGAATTCCCGTTATATCTCGGTAGCCGTCAATCACCTGCAGCTCACCCTCACCAGCACGGCAAACACTGTGGGGCAGCTGAGCCGGCTGATCACCTTTCTCGGTGCCGAACTGGCCGCCCAGGAAGGTAAAAAGGGGGAAAAGCCCCTGCCTTTGGGCTTGGAGAGACTTTTCAGCCTCTACCCGCAGTCCTTTATCGATGTTTACTCGCTATACACCCCGCGGGCCGTCGTCAACCGGCATACCGCGCCGCGTCTGCCTGAGGTGACAGATGAAAGCGAGAGAGCCAAAGCGAGAAGAGAGTTTGCCCAAAGGGCGGCCCGGCGATTGAGCCGGGATAAAGTCTATGCTTATGTCGACCGCATCATCGGGCCGGCCACCTCCAAGCTTGCTTCGGAATTTCCGCTTTCCGGACTGGAAGATTTCATCTATCTTATTGCGGCGGCCCTTTACAGCAGCGACCGGAGCGCCCCTTATACTGTGCACTGGCAGGGGGAGAGGAAAGATGTGGACGGGTTTGAGTTTCCCGAGATGGTCATCAGGAGGAAAGAGAATATCAAGATATGAGCGATGTAGGAAAGAGCGATCTGGACATGAACGATGAAGGTAATAGCGATGAACGCCTGGGCGCTGATCATACCATCGGCGAGGTGGGGCAGCCTGAGGTGGGCCGCCTGGAGCGAACCTTTGCCGGGTGGTCGGAGAGAGAGCGCCGGGAATTCCGGCGCCTGGTCAACAAGCTCCTCGCCAAAAATTTCATCGTCCGCCACAAAGAACAAGACCGTCAGGATTTCTTTTTTGTCAAACGCCGGGAAGAAGCCTTCCGCTCTTTTTTCGACCTGGCGGGTTGGACCTTGCGCCTGGATCCCGTCCATGATGTATACCAGCTGATTAACCCCACAGGCGGCAACCGCCGCCGCTTCAGCCTGGAAGAGAGCCTGATCTTCCTCATCGTGCGCCTCCTTTTCGAACAGCGGCGGCATGAGGTGAACCTGGCTGATGCCGTGATGATCAAAGTAGCCGACATCCAGGATGTTTACCTCTCCCTGCGCATCAGGGAGAGGCCCTTGGATAAAACCAGCCTGCAGAATTTTATCCGGGTGCTGCGCGACTATAGCCTCGTTGAGCCGCTGGACAGCGACCTGTCCGATCCGGACACCAGGATCGTGGTCTATCCAAGCATCATGCTCGCCGTCGACACCGAGGATATCCAGTCGGCAGCCTCCCTCTTGGAGCGCTACCGCAAAAACGGGGAGAATGGCGCCGGTGGGGATGACGGCCCGGAGGAAGAGATGCCGGCTGTGGATGAACTAGGAGCGGATAGCTGAAAATATGAAGATACTTGAAGGTTTGATTGCCGTTCAATGGCATGGCTATGCCTATCAGGAAGTGTGGTTCAACGGTTCGGGCTGCCTCATCGGCGCCAGCGGCCGGGGCAAATCGGTGCTGATCGACGGCCTGCAAGCCGTGCTGATAGCCGACCTGCGCCGCCTGCGCTTCAACCCTTCGGCCCACGACCATGTGGACAGGGATCTTTTGGGATACCTGCGCTGGAAGATCGGGCAGGACGGCCGGACCTACCTGCGCCGGGGTGATGCCACGAGCTACTTTATCCTCCAGTTTCTGGATACTGTGAGCGGCGAACATTTTCTGCTGGGCCTCGTGGCCGACTCTTTTGCCGACAACATCACATACAGGCACAAATATTTCTGCCTGGAGGATACCGTCTACCGCCGCGACCTGATCTTCAGCGATGAGGAGCGGCTACGCAATATCAGCGCCTGGCGCACCTACCTCGCCGCCACCGGTCGGGGGCGCCTGTTCGACACCATCGATGAATACCAGAAGTTTCTTCTCGCCAAGATGGGCGGTCTGGAAGAGCGCTTCTTCACCGTCTTCCCCAAGGCCATTGCCTTCCAGCCGATCTTGGAGGTGAGGAAGTTTATCCATCAATATATCCTCGATCCTCAGCCGCTCAATCTGCAGACCATGCGGGAAAACCTGGTGCATTGGACCCGCCTGAAGGAGAAGGCGGCCACCGTGAAAGAGCAACTGGGCATGCTGGAGCAGATACTGGAGACCGGGCGCCGCTGGGCGGAAGCGGAACGCCTGGCCGGCGCTTATGACCTGGCCTGTCTGAAGGTGGTGGAGGAAGAGGCTGCCGCCAAAGTAGCCCGGCTGGAGGAGACGGCCGCCGACAACGAAGCCAGGATGGCTGAGGCCCAGGAAGCCGTCACGGCGCTGAAAAGGGAAGCCGTAAACTGCGAGGAGCACCGGGATCATCTCAAGGCCCGCCTGTTGGGGCTCTCCAGTTTCCAGGAGCATGAGCGCCTCAAGCGGGAGCGGGAGGAGGCCGAAAAGCGGCTGGCTTCCCTGGAACGCCAATACCGGCAGCTCCTTGCCGCGGCGGAGCTCGGCCGGCAGAAGATGAGAGCTTTGCTTGGGACGGGCAGCCGGCGCCGGCTCACGTTTAAGGGTATGGAGGAGACCATCCTCTGGAGTTTCGCCGACCGCCTGGAGGAGATGACCGTCTCCGGAGCTGACGTGCCCGACGTGGAGCTTCTCGGGCAGGTGGGACAAATCCTCGATCGTCTGGAGGAGCGCCTTGGCGCAGCCGTACGTCCTCTCCTGGCAGAGCGGGAGGAACTGGCGCAAAAGGTGCGCCTTCTGGAAAAAGACCTCAAGGAGCTGGAGCGGGGACAACGGGTCTACCCGAAGAACGTAAACGAGCTGCGCCGCCTGATCCGGGAGGCGGTGGGGGAGGATCCCAAGCCGCTCTGCGAGCTGATCGAGGTGCCTTCATCCCGCTGGTGCCAAGCGGTGGAAGGTTTCCTCAACACCCGCCGCTTCGATCTTATCTTGCCTCCTATCCTCTTCGACAAAGCTCTGGCCGTCTATGAGCGGGAGAAAATCAGGCATCATATTTACGGGATCGGCCTGGTCAACACGGCCAAAACGGCGGCTGAAGGTGAGGCTTTCCCGGCGCGCCTCCCTGGTTCCCTGGCCGAAGAGGTGGTCACCGACAATCCCTATGCCCGGGGGTATGTGGACCAGCTATTGGGACGGCTGATCAAATGCGATACGGAACAGGACCTGAAAAAGCATGAGCGGGCCATCACGGCTACCTGCATGACCTACCTCAACAATGCCGCCAGGCAGATCAGGGCCGATGTCTATGAGACGCCGTATATCGGCAGGGAGGCGCTGCGCCGGCAGAAAGAGGCCAAGGAAGAAGAGCTCGCCACCCTGAAGGGGCGACTGGAGGAGGTGCGCCGGGAAGCCGCTGAGTTGGCTGAACTGAACAAGCTGCTCAAAGATCGCCAGGTGCTCCTCACCAAGTTGGCGGAGAACCGGCACCTTTTGACCGAGCGCGCCGATCTGGAAGCCAAGCTCAAAAGGGTGACAGAGGAACTCACCATGCTGGATCAGAAGGAATGGCAGGATCTGCACCGGGAGCTGGCGGCAGTCGAAGAGCAGTATAAGGCCGTCGCCTCGACTCTGAAAGAAAAGGAGAGACTGATCGCCCAGCTGGAGGTGATCATCGCCACCAATCAAAGCGATCTGGCCAAGGCGCGGGAGGAATTGGCCAAAGCCACCGCTGCCTGGGAAGAGCGCGGCCGGGAAGCCGAGCGGAGATGGGGGAAAGCCATATGGCAGGAAGCCGTCGACCACTATCTCCGCTTCATCGACCGCCTGCCTCCGGGCGAGGAGCCAAATTATCCGGAGATCGGGGAGAAGCTCGCCGCCAGGCGGACGAGCCTCGTCGGCAGCGCCAGGCGCTACCGGGAGCCTCTTATCCTCATGATGAACGAATACAGCAAGACCTATCATTTCGGGGGCGGTTCCGACCCGGCGGCCATCGGGGAATACCGGGCGGAATATCAGCGCCTGCTGGAAAGCGAATTGCCCAGGTATACCCAGCAAATCCAGGAAGCCAAAGCCCAGGCCGAGCAGGAGTTCAAAGAGCATGTGCTCTACCGCCTGAAGGAGCACATCGAAAGCGCCAGGCAAACTTTTGCCAATCTGAACCAGGTGTGCCGGGACATCACCTTCGGCAGCGAGCGCTATCGCTTCGACGTCAAGCCTAACCCTGAGTATAAGCGCTTTTACGATGCCATCATGGACGAGGAGAATTTTGAGGGCTATTCCCTCTTCACCACCGCCTATCAGGAGAAACACCGCGAGGTCCTGGACGAGCTCTTCTCCCGCCTGGAGGACAGCATGCCGCTGGACGTTGCCGCCGGGGTGGATGATATCACCGACTACCGCCACTATCTCACATATGATATAAAAATAATTTACAACGATGGCCACGAAGCCAGCCTGGACAAGATCTGCCGCGGCCAGTCCGGCGGGGAGACGCAGACCCCCTTTTATATGGCCATGGCCGCCTCATTTCTGCATCTATATCAAACCGGCGTCAACCCCAACACTTTGCGGCTGGTGGTGCTGGATGAAGCGTTCAACAAGATGGATGCCGAGCGAACTACCGCCGTGATCAGGTTCCTGAAAAGACTCGGGCTGCAGGTGCTGATCGCCGCCCCGGAAAGCAAGCTGGAGGAGATCAGCCCGGCGGTGGAGACCACCGTGCTCTGCTTCAAGGATGACCAGTATCGCCTCTGGGCGCAGCTCTTTCATAAAAAAGCGGAAGACGACGGGCTGTTATCCCCACCCGGCCATGTTTTTGAAGGTGACGGCTTGGATAAAGATAAAGTTAATGTGACAGCCGCTGGTGAAGCAGAAAATTGGGCGCTCCCCTTTTCGGGGTGAGTGCCTGACGAAGGGATGCCACATGTTTTTAACCATCTTGGTTTTGGTGTTCTTGCTCCTGTGTTCGTCTTTTTTCTCCGGTTCGGAAACCTCGATGATGTCGGTAGGCCGGCTAAAGGCCCGCTTTCTGGTGGAGCAAGGGGAGAAGAGAGCGAACACCTTGCTCACCCTGTTGGAGAATCCCAACCGACTGCTTACCACTATCCTGATCGGCAATAATATCGTAAACATCGCCGCTTCCTCCATTGCCACCGCTTTTGCCATCGACCTCCTCGGACCCAAGGGCACCGGAGTGGCGGCAGCCGTGATGACCGTCCTGGTTTTAATATTCGGTGAGATATTGCCCAAAACATATGCCGCCTATTATGCCGAGAAAACGTCCTTGATAGTCGCCGGGCCGATCTACCAGCTGAGCCGACTCCTCTCTCCGCTGATCGCGGTATTTACCTGGCTCAGCGGTGTTTTGCTCCGCTTTTTCGGCAGCGAGGATCCACCCAAGCTGGTGACCGCCGAGGAGATCCGCTCCATGGTCTCCCTCGGTCATCAGGAAGGGGTGCTGGAGTCGGCCGAAGGGGAGATCATCCACAATGTCTTCGAATTCACCGACACCATCGTGCAGGAAATAATGATCCCCCGCCCGGACCTGACGTTAGTCGATGCGGAGGCGGCGGTTAAGGAAGCAGCCTCGCTGATGGTCGAGAAAAATGAATCGCGGCTCGCCGTCTTTGAGGAAGACAAGGCCAACATCATCGGCGTGGTGCACATCGAGGATGTGCTGGCCGCCGTCATGAAGGGTGGGGAAGAGAAAGTGCGCACCATCATGCGCTCGGCTTTTGTCGTTCCCGAGACCAAGCCGGTGGGCGATCTCTTCGAGCAGATGCGCAAGGAGCGCATCTCTTCAGCCCTGGTGGTGGATGAGTACGGCACGGTTTCCGGCATGGTCACCCTGGATGAGCTGGTGGAAGACATTGTCGGCGAATTGCAGGACGAACATTATGAGGAAGAAGGAGCCGTCACCGGCGCCGACGGGGACATCATCCTGCACGGCAGCCTCAACATCGCCGAGGCCAACGAGCTCCTCGATCTAGATCTGCCCGACGAGCATGCCAACACCCTCGGCGGCTGGCTCTTCCACACCCTGGGCCGCCTGCCCAAGGTCGGCGATGTGGTCAGGTATAATAATATGGAATTCCGCGTCGATGAGATGGAACGGTGGCGCATCAGCCGGGTGCGCGTCACCAAGGAGAACAAAGCCAAAAAGGAAAGGATGCAGGGAAGTGGGAAGCCCGAGGCCTGATCAGCATATACAGCCGAACATCATCCTTTTTCATGCCGAAAGCATGGACGGCCGCAAGATGGGGTGTATGAACCACCCGGCCATGGCCCGGGCCACGCTCCATCTCGACAGGTTGGCGGAGGAAGGGGCTCTTTTTACCAACGCCTATTCCACCTGCCCGGTGTGCAATCCCTCCAGGGCGAGTATGTTGAGCGGCCGCTATCCTCACCACTATGGCTGCTGGAACAACCATGAGGGGCTGCGGCCCGGAGTGCCCACTTTCCTAAGCACTCTGGCAGCCGCCGGCTATGTGATCCAGACCTTCGGCGGGCTGGATTACCGGTATGGCGCCCATTCCATCCGGGACCGGGTAGGCTCTTGGACCAGGGCGGCTGGCATCAAGCGTCCTCTGGTGAGGACGCCGCTGCCGAAAGTGTTCCCGGATGGGGAAGATGTCTGGCGCGGGGACTGGGAGAAGGTCCATCAAGCTATTGATTGGCTCGAACAAAAACGCCCGCCGCACCGGCCTTTTCTGCTTTATTTATCCACAAGCTTGGTCCACCCGCCATATAAGGTGGAGGAGCAGTACCTGAAGATGATCGATGCCGGCAAAATCGACATACCGCCGGCCGACGACACGGATCATCCCGTAGACCAATACCAAAGGATAACCAAAAACGCCTGCCGGCGGGCGCCGCTCGATCTGGTGCTCACCGTCCGGCATGTCTATATGGCCATGATCGCCAACCTCGACGCCATGCTGGGGAGGCTTTTTGCCGCCATCGAGCGGATGGAGCTGGGGAAATCCACCTATGTGATCTTCTTGAGCGACCATGGCGACATGGCGATGGAACATGGGCAGATCTTAAAGCGCACCATGTATGAGCCGGCTATCCATGTGCCCTTGATCATCACCGGACCCGGAGTGCAAAAGGGGCAGGTGATCGAGGAACCGGTTTCGCTCATCGACATCTACCCGACGCTGATGGATATGTGCGGGCTCAAGGCACCGCACGAGCTGGACGGGGAGTCGCTCCTCCCGGTGGTGGAGGGCGCGGCCCGGCCCGGAAGAGGCTGGGCTTTTGCCGAATACCACGGTGACAGGTGTTTGACCGGCACCTTTATGCTGCGCAAAGGCGACTGGAAGTATATAAAATATGCCGGCTACAGGCCGCATCTCTTCCGGTTGAGCGATGATCCCTGGGAGATCCGGGACCTGGCGGGGGAGCGGGCGGATGTGGTGGCGGAGCTCGAGGCCTTGATGAGCACCATAGTTGATTGCGAGGCGGTGGACGCCAGGGCTAAAGCTTATGATAAAGAATCATTTCGTCTGTGGCGCCTCAAGCAGAAGGCGGAAGGCACCTATGAGAAGAATATGGCGCTCATCTATAGCGGCTTCGACGCCGTGCGCCTGGACGACCTGGCGGCCTGGACCGAGGAAGACGAAGCTCTCATCCGCCACTGGCTGGGCGAAAAGTAGGCGGTTGTTCCGCAGTCTGATAATGGAAGGTGCATAAATGACAGCAGTTAAAATCATGCCTTGTCTGGATATCAAAGACGGCCGGGTGGTGAAGGGCGTTCATTTTGTCAACCTGAAGGATGCCGGCGATCCGGTGGCGGCAGCCCGGGCCTATACGGAAGACGGCGCTGATGAGCTGGCCTTTCTGGATATCACCGCCACAGTGGAAAAGCGCAAGACCACCCTGGAAACCGTGAAAAAGGTGGCCGGGGCCACGAAGCTTCCCTTGACCGTGGGCGGAGGGATTGCTTCGGTCGAGGATGCGCAAGCGGTGCTGGCGGCGGGAGCCGACCGCATCTCCGTCGCCTCGGCAGCCTATCGCTCGCCGGAGCTAATCGACCGCCTGGCGGCCGCTTTCGGTCCGGAAAAAGTGGTGATCGCCATCGACGTGGATCGCTCGGCCAACACCCCTTCAGGGTATGAAGTTTATATCGACGGCGGGCGCACGCCCACCGGCACCGACGCCGTGGCGTGGGCGGTGGAGGCGGTGAAGAGAGGAGCCGGCATCGTCCTTCCCACCAGCAAAGCCTGCGACGGTGCCAAGAACGGCTATGACCTCCCCCTGATAAAAATGCTGAAAGACAAGGTGTGTGTGCCCGTGGTGGCCTCCGGCGGCGCCGGCGCACCGGAACACTTTCTGGCGGCCGCAAGAGCCGGAGCCGACATCCTCCTCGCCGCCTCGGTCTTTCACCTCGGCGAGATCCGCATCTCCGCCCTGAAAAAATACCTGCAGGAAAACGGCGTGGCGGTCAATCCGGTCTGGTGAGGCGGTCAGCTCGGTCTGGTGAGGCGGCCAGGCCGGCCAGGTGAACTAAGGGCCGCCCAGCCCGGCCTGGCCGGCAGCATGAGATAGATCAAGAGGCAGGTCCGGTCTGCCGGTCCGGTCTGCCGGTTCGGTCTGCCTGGAGGCCCTGGAAGCCTGGGGGTCCTGAGCCCGGCAGCTGCGGACCTGCCTCTTTTGCCTCTTTGTTTCTTGCTTAGGCTCTATTTGCTTAGATCTGCTCGGTCACTACCGCGGAGCGCTTGCTTTCCTGACCGGCGGCATCGACCGCCGTCACCACCACCTCAACAGAGCTGCCGGACTCCAACTTATTGGCTGGATAGAGGTAGGAAGTCTCCTGGGCTTCGATCTCCGCCACTTCCGCAAATTTGTCGAAGATGCTCTGGCGCAGATAGACCCGGTAGAGGCTGACATCCGGCTCAGCCACAGGATCCCAGCTGATGAGCAACCCTTCTGCGGTCAGCTGCAGGACCACACCCTCGGGCGCAGGCGGCGGATTATCCACCGAACCTTCGATCAATGCCGTGCCCGCTCCCGGCTCCCAGAAGACGACCACGCGTTTTCCGGGCCTGATGGCCACGGTCTGCCAGGGAGTTTCGTATATCAGTTCACCCACCAGGAAGCTTTCGCCATAGAAAGACAAGCTATAGTCATAGTCCCCCGGCGCCAGCTCTTTCTCACCAACCAGCATACCGTCCTCATCCGGTGCCAAAGTGGCATAACCGCCCGGGTTGACATTCAGCCTGGCTTTTCCCGTAGCGGTCAGCTGGCCGTGCTGCGTCGGGTCCAGCCTGACTTCCAGCACCCCTTTCTTGGGCTGCAGGGTGACCGAGACGGAGGTGGTCTCGTTGGGCAGGATGTCGATCGCTCCCGAGGCCGCATATGTGACATCGCCGTCTCCATCCCGCAGTTCCATGGTGATCGACCAGGTGCCGATCAACAGGTTTTCCAGGTGAAATGAAGCCGAACCGCCCACTACCGGGCATACCCTGGTGATGACGCTTTTGTTTTTGCGTATGGTCAATTCCACTGCGGCCTCGCTGAGCTCCATAGCCGAGATGGCGCTCATGTCGGCGGAGATGTGCAGGGAGCCGGAGTGTTCTTGACCGGCCTGGGGAAGAGAATTGACGGCGCCGCAGCCCGCTGCCAGGAAAGCAGCCAAAATGACGAGTAACGCCCACCGTGCTTTAGCAGGGATAACCCCGGACAAGATCATCATCCCCTCTTAATCCTCTCCGGGTCACGGCCGGCGATCTTATCATCTCATATCGTCACTTCCGGCCGCAAAAGCCGGTAAAGCCGAAGAAAGGCGGCGGCGGCGCTTGCTCCTACAGAGCGATCTTCATTTTTCGCCGCCGCTCGGCGATTTTCTCCTGTTTTGGGAAGCTCGGCGAGTGGAGTTTTGATAGATGGTCCCTTGGCGGGGGCGGGGAAACCTGCTCTCGATCAGCTCCAGGAATTCCTCCCAGGAGTGCACCCGTTCCCCCGGCGCCTCCTGATTATACGGATAATCCATAGCCACCGGCAGGCCCCAGGGCAGAAAGGCTGCCAGGTTTCGGGGGGAATCATCGAAGAGGACATCACCCCGCACCAGTTCCTTCCGGTGGGCAAAGATCACCTGATGGGGGTGGAGAAAGGGCAGGTGCCGCGCCAGCCAGCCCAATTTATCGGCATGGCCGTGCCTGGCCGCAGTCACGATGACCACATCGTGACCCCAATGGATCAGCCGGCGCACCCCGGCGACCGCACCGGGTATCGGCTCCAGATCGAGGAAGAAACCGGGCTTGCTGAGATAGCGGTAGATCACCCGCCCCTTTTTGGCGTAACGGTGCGGCCCCCAGCTCTTCATCTCTTCCGGGCGCAGGGCTTCGCCATAATCTTTGTTGTAGACGGCAAACCACTTTTTTACCAGGTCGCAGAGGATCCCGTCCATATCCAATAACAGTCGGGCCATAGACATGCGCTCCCTCTTGCATTATTATGGGGAATGAACGATGGGAAGATGCCTCTGCTAAAATCCTGGCAGGCGGCGAAAATTATAGGGACGAGGTTGAAAGTGAATCTCCGCATTGAGCAAAATTACGCCGAGAAATATGGCTTTCGCGATTCAGAGGAATCGTATGTATACAAAGGCAAAAAGGGCCTTAACCGCTCCGTCGTGGAGGAGATCTCACAGATAAAAGGGGAACCGGACTGGATGCGCCGCTTCCGGCTGCGGGCCTTTGAGCTTTTTGAGCGCATGAGCCTGCCCGACTGGGGTCCCGATCTCTCCGGCATCGATTTCCAGGATATCCGCTATTATGTGCGGGCGAGCGAGCGCCGGGGCAGCTCCTGGGAAGAGGTGCCCGAGAACATCAAGAGCACCTTCGACCGGCTGGGCATTCCGGAGGCGGAAAGGAAATTTCTCGCCGGAGTGACGGCGCAATATGAGTCCGAAGTGGTCTATCACAATATAAAAACCGACCTGGAGAAGCGGGGCGTCATTTTCGTGGACACCGACACCGCCCTCAGGAAATATCCGGATCTCTTCAGGGAGCATTTTGCCACCGTCGTCCCGCCCGGCGACAACAAATTCGCTGCCCTCAACTCGGCGGTGTGGAGCGGCGGCAGTTTTATCTGGGTGCCGGAAGGGGTCAAAGTGGATATTCCCCTGCAGGCATATTTCCGCATCAACACCGAGAATATGGGCCAGTTTGAGCGGACGTTGATCATCTGCGAGCCCGGAAGCTACGTCCATTATGTGGAAGGATGCACGGCGCCGATCTATAGCTCCAGCTCACTGCATAGCGCGGTGGTGGAGGTGATCGTGAAAAAGGGAGCCAGATGCCGCTACAGCACCATCCAGAACTGGTCGAAAAACGTGTGGAACCTGGTCACCAAGCGGGCCGTCGCCTATGACGACGCCGTGATGGAGTGGGTGGACGGTAATTTGGGCAGCGGGATAAACATGAAATACCCGGCGGTGATCATGAAGGGACCGGGGGCCAAGGCCGATATCCTTTCCATTGCTCTGGCCAACACCGGACAAGTGCAGGACGCCGGGGCCAAGGTGATCCACCTGGCGCCACGTACCACCTCCCAGATCATCTCCAAATCCATCAGCCTGGGCGGCGGCCGGACCACCTACCGCGGCCTGGTGCATGTCGCTCCGGAGGCGGAAGACTGCCGCTCCAAAGTGAACTGCGACACCCTGATTTTCGACGACGGCAGCGAAGCAGACACCTATCCCACCATGCGCATAATGAACAGGAGCATGGTGATGGAGCATGAGGCGACAGTTTCGAAGGTCTCTGAAGAACAGCTCTTTTATCTGAAGAGCCGCGGCCTGACCGAGGAACAAGCCACCATGATGATCGTCTCGGGGTTCATCGAACCCTTCGCCAAGGAATTGCCGATGGAATATGCCGTGGAGCTCAACCGCCTCATCCAGCTGGAGATGGAGAATTCCGTAGGATAGAAAGCAGGGCTGGACGGTAAGGCAGGAGGATGAGGGAGCTCTGATGAACAGATCCGCCCACAAAAAAAGGAGACCGGTATGCGCGGTGGCTTGACCTGGATAATTTTACTGGCGACGGTGCTGATATATATCCTTGATTTTCTCTCGGGCGGGGCTTTGACCGAGTGGGGCGCCAAATCCCCGGCCATCTGGGGAGGCGAAGGATATCGCCTGCTCACCGCCACTTTTTTGCATGCCGATCCGCTCCACCTATTGTTGAACATGTATGCTTTGTATCTATTCGGCACCCTGGTGGAAGGTCTGGCCGGGAAGATCAGGTTCGTCCTTGTTTATCTCCTCAGCGGCGCCGTGGGTTATCTGGCGAGCTTGATGGGGCAGCCGGAGGCTTTGGCCATCGGCGCCTCGGCAAGCCTCTTCGGCCTGATGGGCTACACCCTGCATTATCGCCTGCGCCGCCTGCCCAGGCGCTTTATGTCCATCGACGGGGCGTTTGTGCAGATTCTCGGCATCAACCTGATACTGGGCTTCATGGTGGCGCGCATCGACCAGACCGCTCACCTGGGTGGGTTTTTCGGCGGCTTTTGCCTGGCTTCGGTGCTCGGCATGCCTGAGCCGGAATTCACCCCACTTTTTCCCGGCGGGGAGCGCCGGCCGCAGCGGAGCCGGTATCTGGAAGCGACAGTGGCCGCCGCTTTATTGCTATCTTTCACCTTTTTGGCCTGGCAGCCGGCTCGGGTGGCCGCTTGGCTGGAAAACAGGTGGCCAGTGGCGGCGACTTGGCTTGACCGGCATTATGCCAAGTATGGCGAGCCCCTCTGGGCGGAAAACATTTCCCTGGTGTGGGCATATGAAACCGACGGCGAATGGGCTCCCGCACCCGAGATGCTCCATCCCCTGCCGGGCCGGCGGGTGAGACTGGCGGTGTTCTGGCGCTGGGCGCCGGGCCGGCTCTCGGGGGAGCCGGTCACCTACACCGTGACCTGGGAAGTGAGGACTGCCGACAATGAAGGCGCACCATATACCTATGTCGACAGGGGGATAGCCTATCGACCTGACAGTAACCGTGACCTGGTTTACTACCGGGCGGGCGTGCTGGCCCAACCCGGGACATGGCAGATAGTTGTAACCATAAACGATCGTGAATGCTTCAGACGCATCATGCACATCGATCCGTCACCTTCCAAGGGGGTATAAAAATGGGTTTGATTGTCTATCTGAACGGCGAGTTCGTGCCCTATGAGAAAGCTTTGATTCCTATCGAAGACAGGGGCAACGTCTACGCCGACGGTATCTATGAAGTGGTCAGGTTTTACGGAGGTAAGCCGCTGGAGCTGAACTCCCACTTTGAAAGGCTGGCGAAGAGCGCTGCCGCCATCAGGCTAGAGCTGCCGCCGCTTTCCTCCCTGATCGATGCGGCGCTGGAGACCGCCAGAAGGAACAGGGAAAATGAGGCGGACTCCATACATCAAAATCTCTATATTCAGGTCACCCGCGGTGTGGCCCCCCGCAAGCATCCCTTCCCGGCGGAGGCCAAACCTACGGTGTTCATGATTGCCCGGTCTGCGCCCCGGCCCGAGCGGGAGCTATTGGAAAACGGAGCGGCGGCCATCACCGTGCCGGACATTCGCTGGCATCGCTGCGATATCAAGTCGCTCTGCCTTTTGCCTAATGTGCTGGCCAAACAGCAGGCCGTGGAGGCCGGTGCCTATGAAGCCATCTTTATCAGGGACGGGGTGGTCACCGAAGGCAGCTCGAGCAACCTGTTCATGGTGAAGGACGGGGCGCTTTGGACTCACCCATCGGATCATTATGTCCTGCCGGGCATCACCCATCGGGTGGTGGTGAGGTTGGCCGAAAAAGAGAATATCCCGGTGCATTTTGCCACTTTTCTCGTCTCTCAGTTGATGGCGGCCGATGAGATCTTCATCACCAGCACCACGAGCGAGATCATGCCCATCACGCGGCTCGACGGCAAGCCGGTGAACGACGGTCGGCCGGGACCGATCACCCGTCGCCTGCAAAAAGGTTTCGACGCCCTGGTGGAGCGGGTGATGAAGGAGGCTTAGGTGCGTCCGGTATATGCCCCGGCTTAAGACGGCGCCCTGCGCATCAGAGCATATAAAGCCTCATGCTCAGGTCAAGCGAGGGCGCCGACCTGGTGAGCTTACCCATAGAGATGATGTCCACCCCGGTGGCGGCTACGGCCGCCACCGTGCTTATGCTGACGTCTCCCGAAGCTTCGAGCAAGGGGCGGCCTCCCGTTCCTGCCGCTACCGCAGCTCCTGGTGCTCCTGGTGCTCCTGATGCTTCTGGTGCTCCCGGTGCTCCCTCCCGGCCAAACCGGGAGTGCACCATCTGCACGGCCTTCTTCATGGTCTCCGGGTCCATGTTGTCGAGGAGGATGGCGTCCACCCCAGCCTCCAACGCTTCATCGATCTGGTGGAGGTGTTCCACTTCCACCTCCACTTTCACCATGTGACCCACCCGCCGGCGCACCAAAGCTACAGCTTCCTTTATACCGCCGGCCACGGCGATGTGATTCTCCTTGATCAGCACGGCGTCGTCCAGGCCGAAGCGGTGATTGTAGCCGCCGCCCATGCGCACGGCATATTTCTCCAGAGCCCGCAGGGTGGGGGTGGTTTTGCGGGTGTCGACGATGCGTGCCCCATATGGAGCGGCCTCTTTTACAGCTTTGGCCGTCATGGTGGCTATGCCCGACAACCGCTGCAGGAAGTTCAGGGCCACTCTCTCTCCCAGGAGCAGAGGGGCCGCCGGACCGGTCAGGTTGACCAGCACCTCACCGGCGGCCACATCCCGGCCGTCGGCCGTTTCCGGCTGGAAGCGGATGGTCTCGTCCAAAAGGCGGAAGACGGTGGCAGCTACCTCAAGCCCGGCAAGACGGCCGTCTTCCTTGGCCTTGATCACCGCTTTGGCCTGCGTGCCGGGGGAGACGATGGCCTCGGTGGTGATGTCGCCGTAGCCGATATCCTCGTCCAGAGCCCTTTTGACTATATCAGCCAGCCAGATAGGATTCACAGAGATACCTCCGTCTCTCACTCATATACATATAGACCCGCTCACCATAGATCCGCTCACCAGGGACGATGCGGCACGGCACCGTTTTGCACCACCTGGCAGCCTTCCCTGGTGACCACCACATGGCGGTTGGCCCATTCCGCCGCTTCCTCGGGGAAATCGCGGCGATAGTGCCCGCCCCGGCTCTCCTGCCGCTCATAGGCAGAGGTGGCGATCAGCATGGCGGTATCGAGCATGTTGCATATCGGCAGGAAGCCCGCCGCCTCCTTCCGGCGCAGGGCTGCGAGCCTCGACAAAGCCGTCTCCAAACCGGCCGCCGAGCGCACTATGCCGGCATATTGCCACATAATATCGCCGATTTCCGCCGCCGCCTCCCGGCACCAGGCTTCTTCTTCGGCATTGGCCGGCAGTCTATAACCCACACCGGCCGGATGGGCGACGGCCGCTGTTTCCGGACGCTCGCCGGCCTGGGGCGTATTTGGTGTTTGGGGTGTGGTCGCTCTGTCCCCGACTTCCGGGGTATGCGGTAAGGCCTGCGCTACCCGCTCGGCAAAGACCAGACCTTCCAGGAGAGAGTTGCTGGCCAGGCGATTGGCCCCATGCACACCGGTGCATGACACCTCCCCGCATGCATAAAGGCCGGGGATGCTGGTGCGTCCTTCCGTATCGGCCCACACCCCGCCCATGATGAAGTGGGCGGCGGGAGCCACAGGTATCAGGTCCCGGCGCGGGTCGACGCCCCGCTCCATGCACAAGCGGAAAATGGTGGGGAAGCGCTGCGGGAATTTGTCGCCCAAAGAGGTGGCGTCGAGATAGACCCGTTCCTCCTGCATCACGTCAAAGATGGCTCTGGCCACCACGTTTCTCGGTGCCAGCTCGGCCCACGGATGGATGTCCGTCATGAAGCGGCGTCCCGAGGCGGTGACTAAGATCGCTCCCTCGCCGCGCACCGCTTCGGAAACCAAAGGCATGGGATTCTCCTCAAAGGCCAGGGCGGTGGGATGGAACTGGATAAACTCCATATCCATCAGGCGGGCACCGGCGCGGTAGGCCATGGCAAAGCCGTCGCCTGTGGCCACCGAGGGGTTGGTGGTAAAACGGTAAACCTGTCCGCAACCACCTGTGGCCAGCACCGTGGCTTTGGCCCGGCAAGTTATCACGGCCCCGCTCTGCCTATCCAGGAACATGGCGCCGGTGCAGTGAGCGTCCTGCATCAGGAGTTCCAGGGCCAGCCAGTTGGTGTTGATGGTCAGGCCGGCGGTTTTTTGCGCGTGGCCGGCCAATAGTTCGGCGATCTCCGCCCCGGTGGCGTCCCCCCTGGCGTGCACGATGCGATTGCGGCTGTGCGCCGCTTCCTTACCCAAAATGAGGCGCCCCTCCTGATCCCGATCGAAGCGGGCGCCCAGCTCAATCAGATCCAATATGCGCTGCGGACCATCGTTGACCAAAACCTGGACGGCGTCGGTCAGGCACAATCCCGCCCCGGCCTGGAGGGTATCGACGAAGTGCACCTGGGGGCTGTCTTCCCGCCCCAGGGCGGCAGCCACCCCACCCTGCGCGTACCAGGTATTGCTCTCCAATAACTCCCCTTTGGTCGCCAGCAGTACCCGTCCGTGCTTGGCAGCTCTGATGGCCGTGAACAACCCGGCGATGCCGCTGCCGATAACCAGAAAATCTGCCACAGTTTGCTGATTCATGGCCCGTCGTCATCCTATCGTATATTATCGGTATGATCGCGGTGCAGTGGATAAGCTCCGGCCGGAGCAAAAGCCGACCGCCCGGCTGCCCGGTCGCCCGACCGCCCGGCGCTAGAGGTTTTGACAGACCAGGTCGCCGACCTCGGCGGTGCCGTAGCCCATCTGACCGGCGGACATGCTTTTCAGCATGGTGCACACTTTCATTATAGAACTTTCGATGCCCTGTGCAGCCTCCGGCTGTCCCAAAATATCCAGCATCATGCTCAAAGCGGCAATGGCCGCCAGTGGGTTGATCTGGTTTTTCCCGGCATATTTGGGGGCGGAGCCGCCGATAGGCTCGAACATGGAGACTCCTTGCGGATTGATGTTGCCCCCGGCGGCAATGCCCATCCCGCCCTGGATCATGGCGCCCAGGTCGGTGATGATGTCGCCGAAGAGGTTGTCGGTGACGATGACGTCGAACCACTCGGGGTTCTTCACCATCCACATCACGGTGGCGTCCACATGGGCATAATCGCGCTGGATGTCGGGATAATCCTTCGCCCCGATCTCGTGAAACGCCCTCTCCCAGAGATCGAAAGCATAGGTCAATACGTTGGTCTTGCCGACCAAGGTCAGCTTATTCTTCTTGTTCCGCTTGCGGCAAAGCTCAAAGGCATACCGCAGGCAGCGTTCCACGCCGAAGCGGGTGTTTATCGATTCCTGAACAGCCACTTCCTCCGGCGTGCCCCGCCGCAGGAAGCCGCCTGCGCCGGCATATAACCCCTCGGTGTTCTCCCTCACTACCACGAAGTCGATATCCTCGGGTCCTTTCTCCTTGATCGGGGTGTAAACGCCCGGATAAAGCTTCACGGGACGCAGATTGATATATTGATCCAGCTCAAATCTCAGGCGGAGCAGAATACCCTTTTCGAGAATGCCCGGCTTCACCTGCGGATGCCCGATGGCTCCCAGGTAGATGGCATCAAATTGTTTCAGTTCCTCCAGGGCGCCGTCCGGCAGGGTCTCGCCGGTGCGCAGGAAACGCTCACCGCCGAAATCAAAAGTGACCGTTTCAAATTTAAACTGGTATTTCCCGGCCGCCGCCTGCAGTACCTTAAGCCCTTCCCTGATGACCTCCGGACCGGTACCGTCGCCCGGAATAACGGCAATCTTAAGCATGCAAAATCTCCTCCCACGGCCTTCCACAATCAATGGCTCATTGTGGTGTTAAGTGAATCCAATTCGGGAAAGGATCAGGTATTCCTGCCTTTCGGGCACAGGGATTGAACATGCGGCGCGACTGTTGTATGATCAAAAAGTGCCGACATCGGCGGAATCAATTATCCGGCCGCCCCCCGGCCTACTGCTAGGGGTTATGGGTTTGGACGGCGGCGGGCCGGTTGATGTGGAAGGATGACAGCATTGCCCAAACAGCATAGAGGAAAGACGCTCTGGAATCTGGTCGCCCACGGCAGGGGGACATGCCCGGTGTGCCAGCGGACCCGCGTGAAGGTGCTCTGGGAGAGAAACATGGATGGGAAGACCGTCAAGGTTTGCAAAAAGTGCCGGGCATCATAATAGACAGGTGATAGCGACGAAAAAAGATTGACGGCATAACCCGGTTTCCTTACCATTGATCTAATGATCTATCCGGCATTGGAGCGAGGCACCGTGCGGGGGTCCGCGGCGGGTGGAGAGTTGGAGTATGGAGAGGAGTGGGGACGTGTTGTCGCAATATATGGCCATGACTCCCCGGGCTAAGCGGGCGGCAGTCCTCTCCGTGCCGACAGCGGCATTCATTCTTTTGCTATACCACTGGTTATCGAGCCGCGGTATCTCTTTCGCCGGCAGCCTTCTCAGGAACGGTTTCCCGCCCGAACTGCTGCTCATTCCCGCTTTGGCCCTGGTGCTCTGGATTCCGGCCCTCCTTTCTTTAAAGTGGGGGGAGAATCCCCTGGGGGTGGGGGCCGTAGCCTGCCTGCTCCTCGCTGCCGGCAGTACTATCCTGCGCCGGCCGGTCGACACGATTCTCCTACTGCTCCTCTGGAGCGCCGGTGCCTGTCTACAAATGACTGCCGTACAAGCTGCCGCCGTCCCCTTGACGGGCAAGGCGGGGGAGCCAAGCGAGACAGGGGAGACAGGCGAGGCAAAGGAGACAGGCGAGGCGGGGGAGCATGAGACGGCGGGCGCCAACATGACTGCCGGCGCCAACATGACTGCCGGTGCCGACTTGGGCCACCTTCTTTTGAACTCGGCCACCGGGTATTCCCATCGGCTTTCCCTTCTTACCTACCTCCCGGCCGTCCTCTGCGCCGCGGCGGCGATCATCGTCGCTCTCTGGCAGCCGCTTTCCCTCGGTACCAGCAGCGCCGCCGCTCTTGAGCTTTCCCTCGCCTTGGTGGCTGCCGGTCTTCCGGGCGCGCTGCCTTTCTCCGTAACAGCTTTCAGATTAGCTTTGGCCGGCATCTGCCTCAGCCGGGGTTGGCTCGCTGCCGATATAAAAACCGTGGAAAAAAGTGCCCATATGAAAGCTTATGTCCTGGTGAACGGCCGGCAGATGGTAAAAAAGATCGGCCGGGTGGTGGAAGCGCTCCCCGTACAACCCAAAGCCTGTTCATCCAGGGAATTGCTGGTCTTGGCCGGAGCGGTGGAGAAGGCGGCCGGCAGCGATCACTGGCTGGCTGAGGCGGTGATCAAAGCGGCTTCCAGGGTAAGGCGGGTCAAGCATAAGGTCAAGGCGACAGACGGCCTGGAAATACCGGGTCTGGGCGTCCAGGCCCAAGTTGACGATCATCTGTGCTATGTGGGCAACGCCGCCTTCATGGAAAGCCTGGGTCTTGACCTCTCTCCAGCCCAACCCTTGACGGAGTGGATCCTGGACTGGGGCGGCGAACCCGTCTATGTGGCGGCCGCCCAATACGTCCTGGGCGTGCTGGGAGTCACTTATATCGAGCTGAAGGGCTGGGAGCAGGAAGGCGGCTTCCTTTCCGGAGCAGGCATCCGCCTGTTTGATGTAACGAGCCGCGGCACAGAAAGCGGCGAGAGCCATCGCACGCTGATCCACCCGCAAAACGGCTTGGAAGTGGAGCTGATTGCCGGTCAGGAGCTCGCCACCATCCGCTCCATGCTCAAACCTAAGGTGAAAATCGCTGTCGTGGGCCGGGCGGCCGACGCCTCCGACCTGCTGTTGGCGGCAGATGCAGGCATCGCCATCGGTCCTGAAGCTCTTTCTGAAGAGGCGATGGTGCAAAGCTGCCTGCTCATGCCGCTCGGAGAGGTGGCGGATATCCCGCAGCTGGTGGCCATCAACCGCCGCCTGCGCCGATACCGGCATAGGGCTTTGACTGCGGCCATCCTCTGGCGCGGTGCTCTGCTATATATGGTGGTCACCGCCGGGATCGGTGCCGTCGCCGTTTTGGCCATGGAGAGCCTCCTCTTTGCCGCCATCTACTGTTTAGCCCGGTGGCAGCAGCGGCGCCATAGTGTCGCTCGCCAAGGCGGCCTGCCTATTCTCTTCCGCCGGCAGCCGGAAGCCACATTGTCCGGCGGCAGCTGATTTTTCCTCCTTTCCCACATAATTCCTGGTAAACAAGTGAATCTTAATCATGGGCTATGCCGGGCCGATCAGGTCCGGCCTCAGCGATCTATCTTTACTGGAGCCGGAGGAGCTGTAGTCGCTCTATGCCTTTTTGGCGCCGCCTGACCCAACTCTTTAAAAAGAAAAAAGCTCCCAAATCTCCCGACCCGCCCAAATCTCCCGACCCGGAGGTTCTCCTGGACGACGAACTGGACATCAGCGAGCGGGAAAATATTGAGCGGCAGCTCAAACTGACCGGAAAGCTGAAAGACGACCTCGAAGTGCTGAAGCTGATGGCCGGCCCTTCCCCGGATGTGGTGATCACCGAGCTGAAGGCGGGACGGAGCGAGGTGCCGGTGGCGCTCTGTCGCATCAGCGCCCTATCCGACCAGCAGCTGGTGGAGAATATCAAGCACATGCTGGGTTGGGGTATGCTGGAAGCGCCAATCCCGGAGAAGGGAGCCGCCGCCCTTTACGAGCAGTTTCGCACCCGGCTGCTCACTTCATCGGAAGTAAAAGAAGTACAAACCTCAATCGACATCTGGAATGCCCTGGCGCACGGCAACTCGGCGGTACTTTTCGACGGGGTAGACAAAGCTCTGATCTGTAACACCGAAAATGTGCCCGTTCGCTCCCTCAAGGAGCCGGAGGGGGAGACCCTAATCCGCGGGCCCCGGGAGGGCTTTATAGAGAGTCTTTCCACCAATATCGCCTTGCTGCGCAAGCGGATCAAGACGCCCAACCTCTGGGTGGAAAAAGTGACTCTCGGTCACCTGAGCCGCACCGATGTAGCCATTGTTTATATTAAAGGGCTGGCCCATGAGGAGTTGCTGGCGGAGGTGCGCCAGAGGGTACACCGCATCGAAGTGGATGCCGTCCTGGAGAGCGGCTACATCGAGGACCTGATCCAGGACCAGGCCTATTCCATTTTACCTTTGGTGATCAGGACCGAGCGGGTGGACCGGGTAGCCTCCTCCTTGCTTGAGGGCCGGGTGGCCATCCTGACCGACAACACGCCCTTTGCTTTGATCCTGCCCATCACATTGCCCATGCTGTTTCAGGCTCCTGATGATTATTACGAGAAGGTACCGATAGGCATCTTCTTCAGATGGCTCCGGGCCGGCGCTTTCTTGCTGTCGATCTTGCTACCCGGTGTCTATGTGGCTATCCTGACTTTCCACGACGAGTTGATGCCCGCCGAGCTCTTGGTGCGCATCATCGCCAACCGGGAGAGCGTGCCCTTCCCGGTATGGTTTGAAGTGTTGATGATGGAGATGGTCTTCGAACTCCTGCGGGAGGCCGGGGTGCGTCTGCCCAGAGCCATCGGTCCGGCCATCAGCATTGTCGGCGCCCTGGTGTTGGGAGAAGCGGCCATCCGTGCCGGGCTGGTCTCGCCGGCGGTGGTGATCATCGTCGCTCTCACCGCCATCTCTTCCTTTACCGTGCCCACCTTTTCTTTCGGCATCGGCGCCAGGCTCTATCGCTTCTTTTTTATCCTATTGGGTTCCATTTTCGGTTTGTTCGGCATTCAGTTCGGCATTCTCTCCCTCCTGATCCTGTTGTGCAGCTACCGCTCCTTCGGCTACCCCTATTTTGCCCCACTGGGTCCCCTGATCGTGAGCGACATGAAGGACACCTTGTTCAAAGCCCCGGTCTGGGCCATGACTACCCGGCCTAAGCTGGAGGGCAGCCGGGAGCCTGAGCGCACTCCTCCTGGTAGACAGCCGCGCCAGGTGCTGGATAAAGAAGCCAAGGAGCAAAAGTGGGATTTAAAAAAGAAGTCGGTAAAAACGGAAGGAGCGGGCGCACCGCCAAAACGGAAAGGAGGACGAAAGCCGCATGAAAGTGGAGAAAATCAGTAACCGCCAACTGCTTTTCATCTTGTTTATGATTCAGAGCACCATCATCCTCTCCACGCTGCCGGTGTTCACCACCGGGAATGCCGATCAAAATGCCTGGATAGCCGCCATCATGTCTACCTTTGGCATGGTTGCCATTGCGGCCTACATCGGTGGACTCTCCCTGAAGTTCCCCGGCCTGACGGTGATTGAGTACAGCTCGCTCTTGTTGGGCAAATATGCCGGTGCTTTCTTCTCCTTCAGTTTTCTGTGGGTTTTTTTGCATATTGCCGCTACGGACACCCGCATATATGCCGATCTGATCGGCGGGCAGTTCCTGCGGGAGACCTCCTTCACCTTTATCATCACCGTCATGGTGGTCCTTTCCGCCTTGGCGGTATATATGGGTATTGAAACCATCGGACGGGCGGCTGATGCTTTGTTCCCCTGGTTTCTGCTGTTTGTTTTGTTGTCGCTGGGTGTCTCGCTAACCGGCTTTGATATTCAGAACCTGCAGCCGGTGCTGGCCCAAGGCTGGGGGCCGGTCCTCTCCAGCACTGCTTCACCAATCGGTTTTGCTGCCCATGTGATCGCGTTGACCATGCTCATCCCTGCCCTGAACAAACCGGAAAAAGGCGTGACCGTAGGCATGCAGGCTATGCTGGCGGCGGGCATCATCCTGACCATGGCCGCCGTTTTGGTGCCTGGGGTGTTCGGCCCGCAGCATGGGAAATATCTGCGCTATCCCTTCTTCACCATGCTCAAGACGGTGTCGCCCACACAGTTTTTCGAGCGCTTCGACGTCTTGAGCGTGCTGGCCTGGGGCTTCGGCCTCTTTATCGATGTGGCTGTATATCTTTACTGCGGCTCGATAGGGCTTTCCCAATTGATGGGTCTGCGGGACAACCGGCCGCTGATTGGGCCGATGGCGGTCATCTGGGTGATTGTGGCCGTGAGTTCCTATGACGACATCTTCGATGTGCTGCGCCTTTTTCAGCCGCATGTCCTGTTACCTTACGTTACCACCTTTCTATACCTGCCTTTCCTGCTCTTGTGGCTGGTATACCTGGTCAGGTACTTCACAGGCACTCTGCCTGCCGTGCCGGCAAAAAAGGGAAAGGAGCGGAGCTGATTGCGGCGCTTTGCTTTTGCGGTTATTCTGGCTCTCTTGATGCTGATAAACACCGGCTGCTGGGATTACCGGGAGCCGGGGGAGATCGTGCATGCCATTGCCCTCGGCTTCGACATCGATGACGACGGACAATATATCGTGCACCTCTTGTTTCCCAATCCCGTTTCCCCTGCCACCGGCGGCGGGGCGGAGACCGGCGGGAGCACCGAAAATCAGCCGCCGACCGTCACCATCACCTCGGTCGGCCAAACTCCCATGCTGGCCATCACCAATGCCGCTCTCTTCATACCGCGCAACATCTCCCTCGCCCATGTGCGCCTGATCCTTTTTTCCACCCGGCTGGCCCGGGAAGGATTGGCGCCGGTCATCGATTTGCTGAAAAGAGAGCCGGAGATCCGTTTAAGCATCAATTCGGTGATTGTGGAAGGGGATATCAAAACCCTGCTCACCTCCACCACACCTATGGAGAGCTCGCCGGCTATGGGCCTCAACCGCTTGCTGAACCTGGGGGCGGATGTCAGCGGTGCCTTGTTTGCCGGACCGATACTGGACGAGTTTGTAAAATTGCCCCGGCCGGGTCATGAGATGACCATCACCCGCGTGACGGTGTTGTCCGGGGCCAAAGGAGACGGCGGCGGGGAAGCTTCACAGCTGCAGCCGACCGCCATGTTGAACGGCGGCGGGGCTTTTCTCGGCACCAAGCTGATGGGCTGGCTGAGCCCGCGGGAAGCGGCCGGCTACCACTTGATCCAAGGCGACCTGCGGGTCTATTTCAAGAATCTGATCGTGCCCGGCACCGAAGACTTCTTCACCGTGGAGATCAGGCAGATGGCCGGCTCCTTTAAACCCGAGATAAAGGACGGGGAACTCCAGATCAGGATCAGCGTCAAAGCCAGGGCGGCTATTCATGATATCGTCGGCCGCAGTATGGAGCAGGTGCCCGTCCTGCTTACCGATCCGGATGTGACCACTTCCATGCGGGAGAGGGTGGCGGAGGCTATCAAGGAAGACCTGGTGCTGGCGGTAGAGCGGGCCCAGGAACTCGGTACGGACATTTTCGGCTTCGGCTTCGCTTTCTACCGCAAGTTCCCAAAAGTCTGGGCCGAGCTGGAAAATGACTGGCCGGAGATCTTCAAAAAGCTCAAAGTGGAATACGAGGTGGAGGTGCATGCCATCCGGCCCGGATTGATGTTTACTCCCATCCCGTAAATGGCGGAAAGGAATGATGGACCCTGTTTTTCTTCAGTATGATCATGCTGGCCATGCTGGGGTTGCAGCTCCCGCCCCTCATCCGGCAGAAGCAGCGGAGAGAGATGGCGGCTTTCCTGGGGATGTGGTTCGTGGCCGCCGTGTGGGGGGGATTGTTGTTTCTGGATGTCCCCCTGCCCAGACCATCGGTGATGATCACCGCCTTTTTTGAAAAACTGTGGCAGGTAGTGGCAAAAGGAGTTAATATTTAAGTGACCGGCCGGCCCGTGAGCGTGAGCGCGAGGTGATACCTAGCCATGCGCCAGCCGCGTCACTCTGTCCGGGCGTTTTGGTGGTTGTGTTTATGCTGGTGTTTGCTTGCCGGCAGGCCGGTTGTTTCGAGCGACCCTGCTCTTTTGGGCGGCGGCGAGGGGCCGCCTCCCGCCTTTCAGTTATCCGGCTGCCCGCTGGTGGTGGTCGAACGTATTGAAGGCGGCTTTGCCATAGTGGAATGTGGAGAGAAATTTTTCGCTGTGCCGCTTTCCTTCTGGGAGGTGCCACCGCACGAGGGAGATCTCCTCAATCCGGATCTGTCGCCGCGGCCGGCGGCGGAAACAGCGGCCAGGAAAGCCTATTTGCAGGGTGTGCTGCAGGACTTGCTTGAGGAATAAGCTGTGCGAAGCCGGATAGGCCGGCTGCCATAAGCCGTCATCAACCAAACTGATGCTGTGATGCCGGCCCTGCCATTCATTCTATAGCGAAAACCGGGTGATAACACATGTTCCGCTTTCTACGCCGCAACAATCCAAGCCAAAAGGCCCGTAACAGGCGCCGTCCGGCAGCAGCCCTGAGTGGCACTGCCCTGGTGTTGCTGGGGTTTTTAATGCTGCTCTGGATCGCTTTGGTCCAGACGACCACCGGGGAAATCACCGGGACGCTCCAGGTGCATTTCCTCGATGTCGGTCAGGCCGATGCCATAGTTATCCAAACACCTGAGGGACAGACCATGCTGGTGGATGGCGGTAATGCCGGCGATGCCAAGTATATCATCGACTACCTGAAGAAATTAGGTGTCGAGCGCATAGATCACCTGGTGGCCACCCATCCCCACGAGGATCATATCGGCGGCCTGAGAAGGGTCGTCGAAACCTTTCCCATCGGCAAGGTGTATATGCCGCGGGTGGTGCATACCACCGCCACCTACGAAAACCTGCTCCTGGCTATTGCGGAGAAGAATCTGCGCATCACCCCGGCCCGCGCCGGCCTGGTGATAGAAGTCGATCCGGAGCTGGAGGTAGAATTCTTGGCTCCGGTCGGGGAAGACTATCGAAGTTTGAATGATTACAGTGCGGTCTTGTTGCTCACCCACGGCGAGGTGCGCTTCCTTTTAACCGGCGATGCGGAAACCACTTCCGAGAGTGAGATGTTGGCCTCCGGCCGGCCGCTTCAGGCCGATGTGCTCAAAGTAGCTCACCACGGCAGCAATTCCTCCACCTCTCCATCCTTCCTGGAGGCAGTGCGGCCGCGGCACGCCGTCATCTCCGTAGGCGCAGGCAACAGGTATAACCATCCGAGCGAGCTGATACTGCAGAGGTTGGCGCAGGCAGGAGTCAGGATCTGGCGCACCGATCAGCATGGCACCATTGTGGCCACCAGCGACGGGGCGACCGTCACGGTGAAAGCCGAGAAAAATTAGGGTGTGCGCGGCGAGAGCGCGCTATCGAGAGATTATGTTATCGAAAGAGCATGCGCCGGCAGACGAGGAGGGCAGGCGTGCATTACCTGACCATAGACAGATTTGAAGCCGAGTGGGCAGTGGTGGAATGTGGCGGACTTATATTCGAACTGCCCCGTTTTTTGCTCCCGCCGGAGGCCAAAGAAGGCGATGTGCTCTCCCTGGAGCTGCGCCAGGAAGCGGAAGAGACCAACCGCCGCAGGGAGCGGGTGCGGCGGTTGGTGGATGATCTATTTGAGCCTTGACCTGTTGAACCTTGACCTGCCGTGGCCGCAGCGGTTTAGCATTTGCTGTAGCCGCAGGCTTTGCACACAAAACAGCCTTCTTCCCTGGCGAGGGCCGCCTGCCCGCAAGTGGGGCACAAGTCCAGCCCGCCGCCGGATTTAAACGTCACGTCCTTGCCGTTTTGGCCGGCTTTCTCTTCCATATGATGCTTCAGGGTTTTGGCGATGGCATCGGGCACGGAAGCGATGCGGTTGGCGCCAAAGCCCACCGAGGTGGAGCCGCCGATATCCGACAGGTGCCTGATGAGCATGGCCACCTTTTCCTCGCACGTCTTCAGACCGGCATGCTTTAAAAACATGGTGGTGAGGCGGCCCAAAGCCTCGGACATAGCCGCGATGTCGCTTCCGGCTTTGCCGATGTTGACGAAAACCTCGATAGGCTCATCGTTATATTCATTCACGGTGATGAAAGCTTTCCCCAGCGGCGTCGGCCACTCATAGGTGGCACCGGTCAACTTTTGCGGCCGGCCGGGCCAGTGCAGGAGGCTTTCCTGTTCCACCTTGGTTTTCTTGTCAGGTTTCAGTTCTTCTTGAATAGCGGACACGGCTTCCACCTTCTTCTCCTCGTCTTTTTTGGTCAACACCTGTTGATCCCGTGAGCCGTCCCTGTAGATGGTCACCCCTTTGCAGCCGCTCTTATAAGCGAATTCATAAAGTTCGCGCGTCTGCTCCACGGTATAGTGGTTCGGGGTGTTGGCGGTCTTGGAGATCGACGAGTCGGTCCAGCGCTGTATGGTCGCCTGCACCTGAATATGCTCCCGGGGAGAGAGATCCATGGCGGTGACGAAGAAGGCGGGCAGGTTGCGCAGCTGGCGCTCCACATCGGGATTTTCGGCAAACCATTCCTGGACGATGCGCTCTTCCACCTCCCGCACCCCCAGGCGCCCTTTGCGGAAATAGGTCCACGAATAATAAGGCTCGATCCCGGTGCTGGTGCCGATCATGGTTCCGGTGGAGCCGGTGGGAGCCTGGGTCAGCACGCACACATTGCGCATACCCTGGCGGCGGATGGCCTCATGCACCTTTTCGGGAAGACCGGCCACAAATTTGCCCTGCAGGTATTTATCCCGGTCGAAGGCCGGGAAGCTTCCTTTCTCTGCCGCCAGGGCGGCGCTGGCCAGGTATGATTCGGTGGCGATGAAGTTATATAAATTATCTATAAATGCCAGACTTTCGGGGGAGCCGTAGCGGATGCCCACCCGGATCAGCAGTTCACCGAGCCCCATCGTACCCATGCCGATGCGCCGTTCATTTTTCTGCACTCTTTCATTTTCGGCGAAGAAATAGGGGGTGATGTCGATGATGTTGTCCAGAAAGCGCACCCCCAGGTGCACGGCGCGCCGCAAAGCCTCCCAGTCCACCTCGGCCTGTCCGATGGGACCCTTGGCAAAGCGGCTCAAATTGATGTGGCCGAGATTGCACACTCCCCAGGCGGGCAGGGGTTGTTCGCCGCAGGGGTTGGTGCCGATCAGGTCTTCAAAATACCAGCTGTTGGAGTATTCGTTCATCCGTTCCAGGAAGACGATGCCCGGTTCGGCGCTCAGCCAGGCCGATTCCATAATGGTGTGCCAGATCTCCCTGGCTTTATAGGTGGCATGCACCACCACCGGTTTCTTCAGCTCATCCCGCCAGCGGGTGATCTTCCCGTCCCAGAGCTTGTCATAGTCGGGATCGGTGGTGTCGGGAAAGACGAGCTGCCAGTCGCCGTCCTCTTCCACCGCCTTCATGAAGGCATGGCTGATGGCCACGGAGATATTGGCATTGTTGATGGCCTGCATGTCACGCTTGGCTTTGATGAATTCCGGCAGATCCGGGTGCCAGTCTTCCAGAATGAGCATCAGGGCCCCGCGCCGGGAACCGCCCTGCTCCACCAGGCCGGTGGCGAAGCTGAAGAGGCCGCCCCAGCTCACCGAGCCCGAGCTGCGGCCGTTGACCCCGCTGACATAGGCCAGGCGGGGCCGCAGAGGCGACAGGTTGATGCCTACCCCGCCGCCGCGGGACATGATTTCCACCATGTTGCCCAGAGTGTCCACTATAGCTTGCCGGGAATCGATGCCGATGCCCTCGGCATTGGCCCGCAGGGGCAGTACATAGCAGTTATAGCAGGTCAGGTTCTGACCGCTCCCCAGCATGGCATTGATGCGGCCGCCCGGACTGAAGCGGAAGTCCCCTAATAGCCAGCGAAACTCCTTGACGAGCTCCGCCTGCTTCTCAGGCTTTTCGTTGACCACCGCCGCCTTGGCCATGCGCTCCCACATGGCGGCGGGAGTGGTCTCCAGCGGCTTGTCGATGTTTTTCAGGTTTTGGGTGAAGACCTCGCCGGTGGATTTCAGGATCACCTGGACGGTGTCGCCTTTCACTTCCTTCACCGTGCCCACTTCCTTTTGCGGGAAGCGGGGATCGTCTTTCACCAGCACAACTACGACATCGCCTGGAGCCAGGCGCTTCTCCTGATCTTTCAAAGCATAACGGTCCAGGAAGACCAGCTCATGTATGCCTTCGAGGACGGCATATTTTTCGGCTGTTTGGCTTGCGCTTTTGTTCAATAATATTCCTCCCAAAAAAATCAGTTGTCGATAAGCTTCTGCTGATCGATCAGGTTTTGCAGTTCGCTCATGAACCTCTGCACATCGCCGAACTGGCGATATACCGAGGCGAAACGGATATAGGCCACCTTGTCGATCTCTTTCAGACCTTCCATCACCAGCTCGCCGATCACCCGCGAGGGCACCTCCTGTTCCATGCTGCTGCGGATGGTGGATTCCACCTTGTCCACCAAAGCCTCAAGGGCCGCCATGGGCACCTTGCGCTTGCCGCAGGCGATGACCAGGCCGCGCAGGATCTTGTTGCGGTCGAATTCCTCCCGCCGCCCGTCGGCTTTGATGACCATGAGCGGGGTGGTCTCAATGCGCTCATAGGTGGTGAACCGGCTGTCGCAGGCCGAGCAGGCCCGGCGGCGGCGGATGGCATTGCCTTCTTCCGTGGGCCGGGAATCCAAAACTCTGGTATCGCTGTGGTTGCAATGAGGGCAGCGCATATTTCTCTCCTCTCGCGGCAGGGGCCCGACGCAGAATGTCCTGGGTGTCCTTGGCGTCTATACGGCAGCTATGCAGGGGCATTGATTGGAATATCTTGCCTAGCTGGTGTTTTACATCCAGTTGACCCACAATATATGGTGTCAATAACATTATATAACCCTATATTTAGTTGGGGAAGGCGGTCATGGTGCGAAAGCTCTCCATATCTTTCCATATCATGCAGTTTACATCCATTTCCCCTGGATTTTCGAGTCATGTCGTCTTTTTACATGGCCACACTATATGACGATAGGACCTCACCGACCAATAAACCGGCTAAAACGGCTAAAACCGGATAGGGAGGATTAATCCGTGAAGAAAAACATCGATGAGCGAGATGCTTTCTGGAGAATCAGCACCGGCGCCATAGCTATGCTGTGGGCGCTGCGCCGCAAAAGCCGCCTGGCGAGGGCGCTGGGCCTCACCTACGGCATAGGAGCTTTGGCGGAAGGCTTGATGCGCTATGATCCTGTGGCGGCATATATGGCAAGAAGAAAGAACAAAATGCAGGAGACGGCTATGTGGAGCTATGACCAGGGCTATGAGCAGGAGGACAGCTACACTGAAGGCCAGGAAGAGGGAGAAGAGGCGGAGAAGAGCGGTGATACGGTGCTCTTCCGCATAGGCAATCTGCAGCTGCAGCGGGTGTCCAACAGCAGTGCCGGCAAATATGACGGCGGCAGCTGATGCGCTGTCACAAGGCATGGTGGGGAGGGTGCGCATTTTTTACCGAAGCAGCGTCCAAAATTGGGAAAAGTAGCGTTTTCTTTCTGGCCCCGCCGGTCAAGAGTGAGACGAACGCACTTTGGGAAAAAATGCGCACCACCCACCCATCGCATTGCCTACCGCCTGCAGGGAAAGCTTTCCCGATGTGGAACAGCAATCAGGCGGCACCGGTTCAGATGGACAGGTGCGGCAGCAAGTGTTCAATATCGGGAGGTAGGCTCGCAATGGGACAATTGGAAGAGCTCCGCATGAGTTGGGATGAGATTTACAAAACCCTCTTGCCAGAAGGGTTTGCGGCTATCGGTCGGGCTCGGGGCGTGGTAGTCGGCATTCACTCGGTGATCGACGGCTTGGTCCGCTTCAATGCCGATAAAGTGGCCAAAGCTTTAGCAGAAGATAAAGCTTTATTGGCGGCGGTCCTGGACGAGCAGGCCGCCGTGCCGCTGGAGATCAACTCGCCGAAAGACTTCATGATCGGCCTCTTCAGCTCTTTCCGGCGCGGCAAAGCCCTGCAGCTCATGATCAGGGATGAGGAAACCTTCAGATGGGTGATGAACAAGCTGGGCTACGACTTCCTGCGCATGGGCGGTACCTCGGGCAACATGGCCAATTCGCTCTCTCCCCTCGGCTTTCCCGTGGTGGTCTATGCCCACCCGCTCACCAAGGAGTTGGCCGAGCTTTTTGTGGAACGGCCGAATCTGAAAGTGCTGGCCGACGACGGGGAACTGCGGGCGCCAAAGGAAGCGGCTAAGGGCGAAGGGATAAAAGCGTTGCACCTGATCGTGGAATACTCCACCGGCGACAGCATCACCATCGGCGGCCAGACGATCACCGCCCCGCGGGCCAACCGCTATATCGCCGCCTGGAATCCGGTGAACAACAAGCTCCAGATCAACCCGGCCTGGAAGAAGAACATGCTGGAGAAAGCCGGGTTGTTCAGCCACTTTGTGATCTCCGGCTTCCACATCCTGTCGGAGAAATATCCTGACGGCACCACCTATGCCGACTATTTGATCCCCGTCGGCGAGTTTATCGCCCAGCTGCGGGAGAAGCATCCCCACTTGAAGCTGCATTATGAATTTGCCAGCATCGCCAGCCCCCTCATCAGGGGAGGGATTATTGAGCATATTCTGCCGCGGGTGCACAGCTTAGGGCTGAATGAGGTGGAACTCGGCGCCATCCTGCGCAATGTCGGGGCGATGGCGGAAGCCGAGGCGGTGGAAAAAGAGGAAGGGGTCGCCGCGGTGATGAACGGCCTGGCCGCCTTGATGAAGCACACCGGTCTCGCCCGCATCCAGCTCCATGATCTAGGCTATTACCTCACCCTCACCAAGCCCGGTTACGCGGCTCCCGAGATCACCCGCACGGGACTCGTCCTGGCTGCTACCCTGGCGGCCAGCCGCACGGCCACCGGTCAGGTCGGCGAGCGGGCTCAGATTGAGGAAGGTCTGCAGTTCCCCTTCATCGACAAGGGCTTGCAGCGGGGAGTGGAAATCGGGGCTTTCCTGGGCGATGCCGGCTTTGCCTCTCAGGGCATTGGCCGCTGGGGAGAATATGAAGTGATCTTCCTCCCCACCAAAGTGGTGCCGAAACCGGTGCTGACCGTGGGCCTGGGCGACCTGATCTCCGCTTCGTCCTTCGTCGCCGGGAGTCCGGTGTCCGCCGACTGATGACCGCCTGATAGGCTAGACCAGCACCGGCGCTTGACGCCGTCGGATCCAATATGCAGGGCAGGCTCTTTCCGGGTAGCGTAACCCGTGAGCCTGCCCTGGCCTTTCATACCGGTCACTATGTAAAATGGCAAAACGCCAGGGGCAACAATTTAGTTGACAGGATTTGGGCGGGCATGTATACTGCCAAGTAATAGGTGAGCGGGAGGCTCACCGGCGCCAAGCAAAAATCAAGGAAAAACTGAATAACCAACACTCTTATCGAGAGCGGCGGAGGGACTGGCCCGATGAAGCCCGGCAGCCGGCCTTGCTCATTGACAGGTAAGCGAGCAATGGCGACGTGGTGCTAAATCCTGCAGGACGGAGAGATCCGTGCCTGAAAGATGAGGGGAGTTGGCGAGAGTAAGAACTTATTGTCGCCTCTCCCTGCGGAGAGGTTTTTTGATGCCCATCGTAATCCACATATTTAATACATGCATAGGAGGTCGGCTATGAGCGGCAAAGAGCAGAATTTATTCACAGGTCTGGGAACAAAAGCGGTGCATGCCGGGCAGGAACCGGATCCCGCTACCGGCGCCAGAGCGGTGCCCATCTATCAAACCACTTCATATGTATTCGACAACGCCGAACAAGCGGCCGGCGCTTTTGCTTTGGAAAACACTCATTTCATCTACACCCGCATCGGCAATCCCACCAACGACTGCCTGGAAAAACGGCTGGCCGCCCTGGAAGGCGGAGTGGGCGCCTTAGCCCTCTCTTCCGGTCAGACCGCCATCTTCTACGCCATCTTCAACATCGCCGAAGCCGGGGATGAGATCATCTCCTCCACCAACTTATATGGTGGGACACACACGCTTTTTGCCGTCACTTTAGCCAAGATGGGCATCAAGGTGAAATTTGTGTCCGGCCGTCCCGAGGATTTCCTGGCCGCCGTCACGCCGCGCACCAGAGCGTTTTATGCCGAGACCATCGGCAATCCCAGCCTGAACGTGCTGGACATAGCCGCAGTGGCCGAAGCGGCTCATCAGTCCGGGGTGCCCCTGATCGTGGACAACACTTTTGCCACCCCGATCCTCTGCCGGCCGCTGGAGTGGGGTGCCGATGTGGTGGTGCATTCCACCACCAAGTGGATCGGCGGTCACGGAACAGCCATCGGCGGCGCCGTCGTCGACGGCGGCAGCTTCAGTTGGGACAACGGCAAATTCCCCATGTTCACCCAGCCGGATGCCTCCTATCATGGTTTGGTCTACACCGACAAGTTCGGCCCGGCGGCCTATATCGCCAAGTGCCGGCTGCACCTGTTGCGTGATTTAGGCGGCGCACCCTCCCCCTTCAACAGTTTCCTCCTGCTGCAGGGGTTGGAGACGCTGCATGTGCGCATGGAGCGGCATTCAGCCAACGCCCTGCGGGTGGCCCAATTCCTGGCCGACCACCCGCAGGTGGCCTGGGTGAGTTATCCCGGCTTACCCAGTCATCCCGATCATGAGCTGGCCAAAAAATACCTGCCGCTCGGGGCCGGGGGCATGGTCACCTTCGGCATCAAAGGCGGCCGGGAGGCCGGGCGCAAATTCATCAACGCCCTGCGCTTGTTCTCCCTCCTCGCCAATGTCGGCGATGCCAAGTCGCTCGTCATCCATCCGGCTTCCACTACCCACGGGCAGATGTCCGAGGCGGAGCAGGTGGCGGCCGGAGTGAGTCAAGACCTGGTGAGATTGTCGATCGGCATAGAGGACAGCGAAGATATCCTGGCCGATCTGGATCAGGCTTTGCAGAAGGCGGCCAACTGATGAGGAGAGCCAACTGACGGAGAGCCAACTGAAAGGTGGACAGTCTGAGGATGAACGACGGGATCGATTATTATACGGGCAGCGCCTTCCCTCTGATAAAGAAGCGCCCATATACGCAGTATTTTACCTTTGCCAAAGACGGCGACTTCCCACTGGACAGCGGGCGTCTGTTCGGGCCGATCACCTTGGCCTATGAAACCTACGGCCGGCTGAACAGCGAGCGCAGCAATGCCGTGCTCATCGTTCATGCTCTCACCGGAGATGCCCACTGTGCCAGCCATGGAGAGGACGACCCCGAGAAGGGCTGGTGGGAGCCCCTGGTCGGTCCCGGAAAGGTCTTCGACACCCGCCGCTACTTCGTCATCTGCAGCAATGTACTCGGTGGTTGTCAGGGAAGCACAGGCCCGGCGAGCTATGATCCGCAAACCGGCAAGCCATACGGCATGCGCTTCCCTGTCATCACCATCAGGGATATGGTCAGAGCGCAAAAGCAGCTGATAGACCACCTCGGCATTAAGAGGCTGCATTGCGTGACCGGCGGTTCGATGGGCGGGGCGCAGACCCTCACCTGGGCGGTGGAGTATCCCGATATGATGGACGGCATCATCGCCATCGCCATGCCCGGGCGCTCGAGCGCCCAATCCATAGCTTATAATGAAGTGATGCGCCGGGCCATCGTCACCGATCCGGCCTGGAACGGCGGGGATTACTACGGCACCCCTGGTCCGATCAATGGTTTGGCCACCGCCCGCATGCTGGGAATGATCACCTATCAGAGCGATGAGTCCATGACCATGAAATTCGGCCGGGACGTGATGAACGCCACTTTCGCCGACCTCTTCGATTTCCGCACCCAGTTTCAGGTGGAAAGCTACCTGCACTACCAGGGCCGCAAGCTCGTGGAACGCTTTGATGCCAATACTTATCTCTATCTCACCCGGGCCATCGACTTGTTCGATATCAGCCTGGGTTATCCGTCATATGACGCGGCTTTGGGGCAGATCAAGTGTCTGGTGCAGGTGATCGGCGTCTCATCCGACATCCTATATCCCAGGCAGCAGCAGATCGAGATCGCCCGCATCCTCAAAGAGCAGGGAAAAGATGTGCGTTATGATGAAATAGAGAGCATATACGGCCATGACGGCTTTCTCATCGAATTCGATAAAATGGTGCCGATGCTCAACACTTTCCTCGAGCGGCTTTGGAAAATAAGGCATGGCGGCAACAATAACAATTACAATAAACATAGCAAAGAACGCCGGGGCAAAAAGGGAGAGGCTGCGGCAGGAGGCGCGGCAGAGGCCGAGGCGTCTGTGCCGGCAACGTCGGCAGCGACGGACTGAAGAGCGGCAGCGCCCCGGAGCGGAGAAAAGGAAAGGAATAAGCAGACCAGGTGAAAAACAAAGGCATATGCATTTTTCTTATGGGTCGGCAGAGAGCCGGTAAGGATACGGCAGCCGATTATCTCTCCGCCCATTATGGTTTTGTGAAGATGCCGCTCGCCGGGCCGGTCTATGGCATCGCCCGCGATGTTTTCGGCATGGTGGAGAAGGAGCGCGGCCTCCTCATCCAGATCGGGGTGAAAATGAGGGAGATCGATCCTCTGGTCTTTCCCAAGGCGCTTTGGCGCCGGCTGACCGGGGGCATTACGGACCCGCTGCCGGAGGGGCTGCGGGTGGTCGTCTCCGACGCCCGCTTCGTCAATGAATGGCACTTCTTTAAGGAGCGGGGAGGCATCGCCGTGCGCATCTTGGCCGCCCGGGCAGTGCGGGCCGCCCGCCCCGGCTACCATGCCGAATATGAACACGATGCCACGGAAACCGACCTGGACGGTGCTCCGGCGGATTTTGTCCTGGTCAACGAGAGCACCCTGGAAGATTACTATAAAGCGCTGGACGAAATGATGAGCAAAATATTGGCGGACCGGACATGAACCGCCAACCGACCGGGAGGAATGGACAATGGCAGAGGCGTGGACACCGAATCGCCAGGAAGCCTGGGCATTATTGCGGCAATATACCAAAGATGAACAACTGCTGAAGCACGCGCTGGCCGTGGAGGCGGCGATGAGGGCATATGCCGCCAAATACGGCGAGGATGCCGAGCGCTGGGCGGTGACCGGCCTCCTGCACGATATGGACTATGAGCAGCATCCCACCCTGGAGGAACATCCCAAGGTAGGGGCGGAGATCTTGCGCTCTTTGCATTATCCGGAGGATATTGTGGAAGCCGTCTTAAGCCACGGCAACCACCTGGGTGTGCCGCGGCGCACCCTGATGGCCAAGGCTTTATATGCCGTCGATGAGCTGACCGGATTTGTCGCTGCAGTGGCCTTGGTGCGGCCGTCGAAAAAGGTGGCCGATGTGCAGGTAAGTTCGGTGAAAAAGAAGATGAAGGACAAAAGCTTCGCCAAAGGCTGCAACCGGGAAGAGATGCTGGCCGGGGCGGCTGAGTTGGGTGTGCCTTTCGACGAGCATGTGGCGCTGGTCATCGCCGCCATGAGCGGTATCGCCGACGAGTTGGGGTTGTGAGGGGGCTGCTCCGCCTCCTCTGCTCCGCCTCCTCTGTTCCGCCTCCTCCTCTCCTTCTTTGCTCCTTCTTCGCCCCGTTTCCTCTGCCGGCGCTTCCTCCGCTGGCGTCTATTTGCCGAAGCCGATCAGATTGAAGATCTCCATGCGGGTGCGCTCATCGGAGCGGAATATGCCGCGCACCGCCGAGGTGACGGCGATGGCGCCGGGTTTTTTAATCCCCCGCATAGTCATGCACATGTGCTCGGCTTCTATCACCACGCAGGCGCCGCGGGGCCGCAGATGCTGCATGAGGATATCGGCGATCTGCTCGGTCAGGCGTTCCTGCATCTGCGGCCGCTTGGCGAGGATATCCACCACGCGGGCGAGTTTGCTCAAACCGGTGACCCTCCCGCCTGCCGGAATGTAGGCCACATGGGCTTTACCGTAGAATGGCAGCAGATGGTGTTCGCACATCGAATAAAAAGTGATGTCTTTCACCAATACCAGGTCATCATATCCTTCCTGATAGGTGACTTCCAGCTGTTCCCCGGGGTCCTCCAAAAGGCCGGAGAATATCTCGGCATACATCTCGGCGACACGGCGCGGCGTGCCTTTTATGCCTTCCCGCGCCGGATCCTCCCCGATGGCTTTGATGATTTCGGCCACGGCGGCCTCGATTTTTTCCTTATCCATAATTTATATACACCACACCTCTACCCGCCTCCGCTTCCCCGGCTATATATAGCCGGCCGGGCGAACAACTTTAGCTTAACATACTTTGACTGTACTTTGTCGCTTTCTGCCGTTCTTTATTGATCCGACCCGCCGAATCGTCGAATATAGAGAGAGAAAGAGTGGAAAGGGAGCGAGCCGGTCAAAGGGAGGCGGAAAATGGTTAAAGAGACGGTGATCAGGGAGGCCGTTCACGGCGATGTGCGGCTGACGGCGCTGCAGACGGAGGTGCTGGATACCGCCGAGGTGCAGCGCCTGCGGGGCATCAAGCAACTCGGGGCGGCTTATTTGGTTTATCCCGGCTGCACGCATACCCGCTTTGAGCATAGCTTGGGTACCCTGGCCACCGTGCGGCAGATCATCGATTCCCTGCGCCAAAAAGGTTATGCCGTCGGCCGGGAAGATGAGGAATTGATCGGGGTGGCAGCCCTCCTGCACGATGTGGCCCATATACCTTTCGGCCACACCCTGGAGGACGAACTGCACATCTTCCCCCGTCACGACAAGATGGAGCGCCTGCGCCCCTTCCTGGAAGAAGGCGAGGTGGGTGCTCTCCTGCGCCGGGAAGGGCTGACTCGGGAAATAACGGCTCTCCTCTGCGGCCGGGAAGGCTGGCGCTCGGAGGTGGTGGCCGGCAGCATCGATGCCGATCTGTTGGACTACCTGCGCCGAGATGCCCGCTGCGCCGGCATAACCCAGGACTATGACGACCGGATATATAGCTACTTCTGCCTCGCCGAAGGCCACCTGGCCGTCGATCTGGCTAAAGACGGCACCGACAGGCCGGCGGCGCGCTCGGAAATCATACATCTCCTGCGCATGCGCGGCTTTCTCATGGAGCGGGTTTACCTGCACCATGCCAAAGTGGCGGCGGGGGCCATGGTGGGTAAGGCTGTGGAGCTGGCCTTGGAGCGGGGGGCCAAAGCCGGGGACATCTGTTGGCGGTGCGATGCCGGACTATTGGCCTGGCTGGCCGATAGCTCTCCGGAAGGGGCGGAGCTGGCCGGCGGGGTGTTGAGGCGCCGGCTATACAAAAGAGCCTACGGTTTGAGCGGTCTCTATCTTTCCTCCGGCGAGAGACAGGCGCTGGTGGAGCAATTTGTATTTCCGCCGCCGAAAAGGCGGGCCACGGAGAGCGCCATCGCCCGCCTGGCCGGTGTCCCGCCGCACCGGGTGATCATCGGTTTTACCGGCCATTCTCCCATGAGAGAGGTGGATATGCCGGCTTATACCGGCCGCGGCCTGCACCCCCTGGGCCACCCGCCGGTGCCCGGAAGGGAGGACAAAGTGCCGGCCGACATCCGCTCCATCATCGAGCAACATGAGAGCATGTGGCGGTTGTGGGTCTTTACCTCGCCGGAGGCATTACCTGCGGTGGGCCGGGCCGCAGAAAGTATACTAGGAATTCCCGGCGATTACCGCCGGCCGCTGTGACACGTTCGAATACGACCTTTTTATATCGATTGGCTTTTGCCGCGATTCGACATCCCCGCCGGCTTGTCCCTGATATATTGATCCTTATCCTGGTGATGGAGAGGATGAGGATGGAAGATGGCGGGCGCCGTGGCGGGAGAATCGGTTCTGGAGACAGAACGCCCGGCAGGTTTGCTGGGGCGGGGTGCACGGGCAAAAGAAAGATCCGGGAAAGCAAATATATTCTATGAACCCTGGCGGGGGCTTTTTTCTCCGGCGACGCTTTTGCTTTATGCAGCCGCCGGCTTGGCGGCCCGAGCCGGATTCCCCGGCGGCGTCTACCCCTTCGGTCCGGCGCTTTTCGGCATCGTGGCTTGCTCCGGCCGGCCCCTGACAACCACCCTCACAGGGAGCATCATTTTGCTGAGCTTGTCTACCTTGATGGAAGCAAGGCAGACCATAGCTTTCGCCATGGCCTTCCTGGCGGCAGGGGCGCTGGTGAGCCGCACCGGACCCAGCCGCCGCGGCCGGGTGCGCTCATATGCCGCTTTACCGGCGATTTTTATCATGCTCATCCGCCTCGGTATGATCTTGTTTATGCCAGGCAGGGAGGGGATCACCCCGCTCGCCTGGCAAACCATATTGCTGGAAGGGGCGCTGGTGATCCTGGCGGTGATCCTCCTGGCCCCCTTGGCCGGTATCCTCCGGAACGGCTGGCCGACCCTCCTCAACAGGGAGGAGTCGGTTTCCCTCGGCTTGGCGGCGGTGGTGGTCGGCATGGGCCTCTCCGGCCTGAGCCTCGGCCCGCTTCAGCTCGTGGAGGTGTGGAACAGGCTGGCGACGATGACGGCAGCTACGCTGGGGAGCGGGGCTATCGGGGCGGCGCTGGGTACAGCACTCGGTTTGCTGAGCAATTTTGCGGGCGGTCTGCCCGGCGATGAAGCCGGTCTGCTGGGCATCTCCGGTCTCCTGGGAGGGTTGTTCGGCCTGCGCCGCGGCCGGATAGGTGTGGTGGGCGGTTTTGTCCTGGGCCATTTGCTCGTTTCTGCCCAGGCCGTGAGCAGCGCGGAAATTGTCGCCGGTTTTATTTATACGGCTTTGGCCGCCGGCCTGCTCTTTCTCCTTCCGGATAAGCTCATCCGCCACCTGGCTTGGACCGTGGCCGGTACCAAAGCGGCGGAAGAGCTGGCCGACGCCCGCCGGAGCCGCCTGCGCCTCCTGGCTGCCGAGCGCCTGGAGCATATTGCCGACCTATTCGGCGAGTTGTCCAAAGCCTTCGCCGGGGAGCAGATAGCGGCGGCTTCTGCCTTTTCAGTCGCTTCCGGCAGCATCCCTCCATACTCTTCACCCCCTCCATCATCCCCATCCTCTCCATCCTCCCCACCGCCACCATCCCCTCCTTCCCGGGAAGAGAGGTGGCGGCGGGAATACAGAGAACTCGTGCCCAGGCAACTAGCCGGGGTGGCCGGAGTGATTCGCGACATAGCCGCCCAAACCTGTCTCAATACCGGGCGGGTGGAGGAGATGGAAATCAGGGTGGCCGAAGAGCTCTCCAGGCGGCGCATTGTCTATCGCTGTCTCGAAATCCGCCATCCGGAAAGCGACCATCCGGAGATCAGCTATATATCCGAGAACCCTTGCGACGGCCGGGGGCGTTGTGCCTTGCAGGGAGCGGCGGCGGTCACGGCCGCCCTGGTGGAAAAATACACTCCATGGCAGGGGATCTGTCTGGGGAAAAGCGGCGGCTGCCGGGTAAATCTCCTGCCCGAGCGGCCTTATGCCGTGACCGTGCGGGCGGCGGCTCTCGCCGCGGGAGAAGAAGAGATCAGCGGGGATACTTGTGCCCAGGTGGAGCTGGCCGGAGGGAAAGTGGCCGTCATTCTGAGCGACGGCATGGGCACAGGCCCCAAAGCTGCCCGGGAAAGCCGGGCGGCCGTGGCCATGCTGCAGAAGATGATCGAGGCCGGTTTTGAGCATCATTTCGCCGTACAGACGGTGAATTCCATCCTGCTTTTGCGCTCTCCCGAGGAGACCTATGCCACCCTGGACCTGGCCATCATCGACTTGTTCAGCGGGGAGCTGGAGCTCTGGAAATTCGGCTCGGCCACGAGCTTTATCTGCCGGAGCCATGATGTGGAGATAGTGCACTCCACCTCGTTGCCTGTAGGTATCCTGAGCCAGGTGGATGTGCCGGTGAAAAGATACCGGTTGCAGGAAGGCGATATGTTGGTACTCTTGACCGACGGTGTACTGGCCGGCGGGCTCAACTGCCGGAGAGGGGAGGAATGGCTGGCCCGCCTCTTGCATCACACCATCTACCGGGCGGGCGGGAGCGAGGACCGGGACGGCAACGGCACCCCGGAGGCCTACGACACCCGGAACGGCGACGGCACCCCGGACAGCCGGCCTGACCGGGATTTGCCTAGACTATATAATCCGGCGGAAAAGCTTCTTGACTATATAAAGCGCAGCGGGCTCGCCGGCGGCGATGATATGGCCGCTGTCACGGTGCGCCTGACAGCCGGCGCCACCGGTCGGATTTCGGCTTACAATTGACAAAACAAAATAAAAACGGCCGGGCGGGAAATTATGTATAATAGTATCAATGCCCAATGCCAAGACCGGCAGGCTCTGCGCTTGAGGTGAATGTTTTGGGTTCTTCCCTGCCAGCGAAGGTGGAAGCCACAATTCGCCGCCACGGCTTGCTCCCTCAGGGGAGCAGTGTATTGATCGCCTGCTCAGGCGGGCCCGATTCCATGGCGCTATTGGGTGTCCTGGCCGCCTTGCGCCCGCAGTTTTCCTGGACGCTGACCGCCGCCTATATCGACCACGGCCTGCGGCCTGAAGCTGCGGCTGAAGGCGAGCATGTACGACAGACGGCGGCAGAACTGGGGGTAGCGGCGGTAGCCCGCCGCCTGCCCGGCGATCTGCACAGTCTGAAAGGCGACTCCCTGCAAGCCTTGGCCCGCCGGGAACGCTATAAGATGCTCTTGGCCATCGCCGGCGAATGCGGGGCGGAATTTATTGCCACCGGGCACACTGCCGATGATCAGGCGGAAACAGTGCTGATGAGGATCCTGCGGGGCACAGGATTTCAGGGCCTTGGAGCCATCAAATATATAAACGGGCCGATCCGGCGGCCGCTTCTGGACGCCCGTCGGGAAGAGACGGAGGCATACTGCCGTATCTCCCGGCTTTCCCCCGTATTGGACAAAAGCAATTTAAAAGATGATTACCTGCGCAACCGGCTCCGGCATCGGCTCATGCCCATGTTGGCGGAGATCAATACCAACTATGTGACCGCCCTCTGCCGCCTGGCGGAAACCGCCCAGGTGGAAAACGCTTGGCTGGAGCAGCTGACCATGGACGCAGCCGGCCGCATCGGCATGAGGGAAGATGGCGGCTGGTGGTGTCGCAGCCGCGATTTCGCCGCCCTGCCCACCGCCCTGAAAAGGCGGGTCTTAAGGTGGCTGATCGCGGCGGCCGGAGACGGCGGAGACGGTGGAGACGCCTGTAACGATGATTGGTGGCCTTGGGCCAGGATGGGCGAGAGCGAGTCCACCTATGAGCATATCGTCAAGCTTGAGGAACTGCTCTCTGCGGGGCGCACCGGAGCCGCTCTCCACCTGCCCGGCGGCCTTACCGCCTGCCTGGAAAAAGGCGGCTTTTGGATCGGCAGAACGACCACAACCGAATACTATGAAGTGACCCCGCCTTTACCGGGCGAGATGGCCATACCTTACACTCTTTTTACACTCTCACTGAAGCTCGTGGAAGGAACGCAAGATGCCCTGAGCGAAATTCAGAGAAGCGGGCGCCGGCCACCCGGGCAGCCTGGATCCCGGCTGGAGGAGCATGAGCCGGTACCTTGGCGGCCTGAGGAAAAGTGCGAATATCTGGACTGGGAGGCGATTGCCGGTCTGATTAAGCTGAGAAACCGTCGTCCTGGCGATTGCTACCAACCCATGGGTATGTCCGGCCGGAAAAAGGTGCAGGATATCCTGGTCGACTTGGGCATTCCCAGAAGATGGCGGGATCGCTTGCCGGTTCTCGCCGACGACGACGGTATTATTTGGATGGCAGGCGTACGGGGGGCCGAACGGGTGAAGGTGACGCCGGCTACCCGGGTCATGCTTGAAATAAGGCTGCAGGTGCTCCATAAACCATGACGGGCAGTGGACGGTTTTGTATTTTTATTTACAAAAGCTGGACTATATCAAAACGAACTCATGTGTTATAATGACGTGTCATGAAATGTCGGCCGGTATTTTATATACCAAGGCTGGAAGGGAGGGCACCTGTTGAGCCGTTTTCTGCGGGGCATGAGCTTATATGTGCTGATAGCCCTCATCGCAGTATTGATGGTTCTCAAGATGTCCGCGCCGCCAGGAGCCAGTAAACCTGAAGAGATCAGCTACTCTCAGTTTCTGCATTGGGTCGATCAAGGGCGCATCCACAGCGTGCGCATGATCGACGAGCAGCGCGTTGAAATCCAAACCGTCGAAGACAGCAAAGCCAGATATTACACCATAGTGCCCCCGGGCACCACCAACCTGGTGGACCGCCTGGAAGCCAAGGGGATCTCCGTGGAAGCCGAACTGCCGCCGACTCAGCCGTGGTGGCTGATGCTGATCCCCAATCTGATTACGGTGGCCATATTCGTGCTGGTATGGCTGTTTATCCTCAATCAGATGCAAGGCGGCAACAATCGGGCTATGTCCTTCGGCAAAAGTCGGGCCAAGATGCACAACGAAGAGAAGATCAAGGTGCGTTTTGACGACGTGCAAGGCGTCGACGAGGCCAAGCAGGAATTGGTGGAGATCGTCGAGTTCCTGAAGCAGCCGAAGAAATTCGTCGAGTTGGGAGCGAAAATACCCAAAGGTGTGCTTCTCATGGGACCTCCCGGCACCGGTAAGACGCTGCTCGCCAAAGCGGTGGCCGGCGAAGCCGGTGTGCCGTTTTTCAGCATATCCGGTTCCGACTTTGTGGAGATGTTCGTCGGCGTGGGCGCGTCCCGCGTGCGGGATCTGTTTGATACGGCCAAAAAGAACAGCCCGTGCATCATCTTCATCGACGAGCTGGACGCCGTGGGCCGCCAGAGAGGCGCCGGGCTCGGCGGCGGACATGACGAGAGAGAGCAGACCCTGAACCAACTGCTGGTGGAGATGGACGGCTTTGAGGCCAACAGCGGTATCATCATCATGGCCGCCACCAACCGCCCCGATGTCCTGGATCCGGCCCTTTTGCGTCCCGGCCGCTTCGACCGCAAGATCACCGTGGAGCGCCCGGATTTGGACGGTCGCATAGCCATTCTGAAAGTCCATGCCCGCAACAAGCCTTTGGCTGATGACGTGGACTTTGAGGTGCTGGCCAAGCAGACGCCGGGCTTCGCCGGAGCGGATCTGGAAAACCTCTTGAATGAGGCGGCGATCCTGGCCGCCAGGCGCAACAAGAAATTCATCACCAATGCGGAACTGGAAGAAGCCATCGACCGGGTGCTGATGGGACCGGAGCGCAAGCGGCGGCGGATGACGAAAAAAGATAAGGAAGTGCTGGCGCACCATGAAGCCGGGCATGCCGTGGTGGCTCACTACCTGCCGCATGCCGATCCGGTGCACAAGGTGACCATCGTCGGCCGGGGCTGGGCCGGCGGTTATACCCTGACCTTGCCCGAAGAGGAACGTCTGGTGCAGACCAGATCGGAAATGAAGGATATGCTGGCCATGATGCTCGGCGGCCGGGCGGCGGAGGAGATCGTGTTCGCCGGCGCCGAGGTGACCACCGGGGCGCAGAACGATCTGGAAAGAGTGACCAAGCTCGCCCGCAAGATGGTCACCGAGTGGGGGATGAGCGAGAAGCTCGGTCCGGTCACCTACGGTCAGCAGCATGAAGAGCAGATCTTCCTCGGCCGGGACATCGCCCGCCAGCGCAACTACAGCGAAGATGTGGCGGCGGCCATCGACGAAGAGGTCAGGAGCATTGTGCAGGAAGCCCATGACCGGGCGGTGGAAATCCTCCGCACGCACTGGGACAGGGTGGAAGCCCTGGTCGCGGTGTTGATGGAGAAAGAGACGGTGGGCCGGGAGACCTTTGAACGGATCATGCGGGAAGGGAAGGCTGCTTTGGCCGATGCCGTCAAAGGAGACGACGGGGTGAAAGCCCAGGCTCCGGCCAAAGATTTGGACAGCAAGACGAAAAATACGATGGAAAAGGCCCGCGAGAGCCTGGGGTTGGATAAACCCAAGGCACCCAAACCGGCTATCGCCGGCATGAATGAATAGGAATAGATGATAAAGTAATGGATCGCCTGGATCGCTTGACTTTATCAGGTATGATGTTTTACGCCCGCCATGGGGTGCATGCGGAAGAAACCGCGCTTGGCCAGCGCTTTGAGGTCGATGTGGATATGTATGCCGACCTCTCGGTCGCGGCCGCTCAAGACAGGTTGGAGGACACCATCGATTACAGCGCCGTCTACCGGGTGGTGCAGGCGGCAGTGACCGGAGAGCGGCGCTACCGGCTGCTTGAGGCTTTGGCTCAAGCTGTGGCTCAGCGGTTGCTGAACGATTTTGCCTTGCTGGAAAAGGTGACCGTCAGGGTGCGGAAGCCACATGCGCCGCTTAACGGGATATTCAATTACGTGGAAGCCGCCGTCACCAGGGAGCGGTCCGGCCCGGCGGCGGGCAGGTCCAGCGAAGCGGGCAGCGCCGGCAAAGCGAGTAGGTTCGGCGAAGCGGGCAGGGCCGGCCGGGCGGATAGGGGAGTGTGAAGTTGCTCCCTGCTGCTATGGTTCCCGGGGACCGGGACCGGAAGAAAGCCGTAAAGGTGCTCTCCCTCTTGCGCCGGGCGGCGGAGGTATCGGGCTGGGCCAGAGGGGGCGGGAGTGACCGGTACTTGCCGGCGAAGGAAATCTGCCGCTCTCTTTCTCTTGACCCGGAGGCTCTCTATAAGGCTATAGCCTCCCTGAGGGGCTTGGGCTATGAGATTGAAGAAGACGCCGGCCGGGGATTCAGGCTGCTCAGTTCCCCGGATATCCCCTACCCATGGGAGTTGGCGGCCGGATTGTCCACCCGCTGGCTGGGCCGGACGGCCATGTTTTTCCCTGAAGTCACCTCAACCAATGAAATTGTGCTCCAACTGGCCAGAGAGGGAGCTCCGGCCGGCCTGGTGGTAGTGGCTGAGCGCCAGACCGCCGGGCGGGGGCGGCGCGGCCGGGAGTGGCTGTCTCCGGCGCAGCAGGGACTCTGGTTTTCTCTGCTCCTGCGCCCGGCTCTTCCGCCTGAGAAGATCCCGCCTCTGGCCTTGCATACCGCCGGGGCCGTCGCCCTTACCATCAGAGAGCTTTACCAGTTGAATGCCGAGGTCAAGTGGCCTAACGACGTGATGATCGGCGGACGCAAAGTGTGCGGCATCCTGATGGAGATGAGAGCCGATGCCGGCGGCGGGCGCCATCTGGTGATAGGCATCGGCGTCAATGTAAATATGGCGCCTGGGGAACTCCCGCCCGAGATCGAGGCTACCGCCACCTCGCTCCGCCTGGAACTGAAACAGCCTGTTTGCCGCCTGCCCCTGTTGCAGAATTTGCTGGTCAATCTGGAACGCTGCTACGACCAGTTTGCCGATGAGAGCAAGCATGCCGATCTGATGGATCTGGCCCGCAGGCTTTCCTGCACCTTAGGCCGGGAAGTGGTGGTCAGGGGGACTGATCTCGCACCAGCCGGTTTTGCCGGCCAAGCGGTGGCCATCGAAGCGGACGGCTCGCTGAAAGTAGAGGCCGCGAGCGGTGAAGTGAGATGGTTTCATGCGGGCGATGTTTCGGTGCGGCCGGAACGGTAAAAGGCTGTGATGGAAGGTCATAGGTGAAAGTGAAATATGGCAGATATAGATACAGACAAAAAAGCCGCCGATATCTCTCCCTCGCCCTCCTTACCCTCCTCGTCCCCCTCGTCCGGGGAGACGGCCGCCATCCTGCACTCCACCCGCCTGATGGTGCGTTCGGCCTTCTTCGCTGCTCTGACGGCCGTGGGGGCAGTGCTGACTTTACCCTTGCCCGTGAGTCCCGTGCCGTTTACCCTGCAGGTCATGTTTATGATCATGTCCGGCCTGGTGCTCGGCGCCCGCTATGGGGCTTACAGTCAGTTGATCTATGTCTTGATGGGGGCGGTGGGCTTGCCGGTCTTCGCCAAAGGCGGAGCCGGCCTGGGCATCCTGCTTGGTCCGACCGGCGGTTTTATCGTCGGTTTTATCGCCTCGGCCTGGGTGATAGGCCTTCTCGCCCAGCTGATCAGGAAGCTCTCCTTCTCCCGTCGCCTGCGGTTGGTTTTCTATATGCTGGCGGCTTTGGCCGGCTCTTCTATATATTTCCTCTTGGGTACCTGGCGACTGGCTGCCGTGTTGCAGATAGGCTGGAGGGAGGCCGCCTTGCTGGGCATCCTGCCTTTTATCATACCTGATGCCGTCAAAGCCATCGCCGCCGCCTGGCTCACGGTGGCCCTGGAAGAGAGAGGAATATTGTCCGCCGACCTGCCGGAATAGAGAGCGGAGAACAGATAGCCGGGTGGGGGGCGAGGTCGGGGTTAAAGGCGTGGTCCGGCATGAAGGGCGAAGCCCGGGGTGGAGGCGCTTTTGACTACCAGTTTTCATCCACCACCGGCAACAAGTCGCCGGCCAGGCAACCATAGGTCGCTTCCCGCCGCTCATACCAGCACACATCTTTGAAAGCCACATTGCGCCGCTTCAGGTTGTTCAGATCGACATCGGCGTGGACTATAGGGAAGTTGCCGCCGTCCATGACCAGCGTGGTGCCGTCAGGAGCGAAGATCCCCGAACCGAAGCCGTTGTTCCTGGCTACCACCAGGTATATCTGATTGTCCATGGCCCGCATCTGGTGAATCATCATCCAGCGGCAGATATCGAAGTTATGAGGTCCCGGCTCCCACCTGGCGGTGGCCCGGTGATCGCCCATGATCGGCAGGCACAAGATCTCCGCCCCCAGGCGGGCCGTGCAGCGGGCGGCTTCCTCGACGGAAGAATCCATGCAGATATTCATCCCCACCCTGGCGCCGGCCGTCTTTATCGGAGCCACCACATACTGGTCGCCGGGGGTGATGCCCCACCACATCTCCAGGGGTGGGGCGAGATGCACTTTGTGGTATTTGGCGACGATGTTGCCGTCTTCATCGATCAAGACGGCCGTGTTGCGCAACAGTTCCTTTTCCCTTTCTTTCACGGGCAGACAGATGGCCATCCGGCAGTCGGCAGCCAGGCGGCAGAAGGCATCTGTTTCCGGCCCCGGCACCGTCACGGCATAGGCATAGGGATCCTCGTTTTGTCTGTCCGGTAGACCCCAGGAGAGGATCACCTCCGGCAGACAAAGGAGCTGCACGCCCTGGGCGGCCGCCCGCCGGCCCACCTTGAGCAGGCGTTCGAGGTTATCCTGAACCGACGTCGGAGGTGGATAAACCGGCAGCGGCGAGCTGGCGGCGCCCAGGCGCAGGCGCCGGGGTGGCGGGGGCGGGATGGGTATAAGCCGGGGACGGCGCCATTCCACGACACCGGTGGCCGACCAGCGGAGCAGCAGTTTGACCGATAAAGCCGTCGCTTCCCCCGGAGGAGCGGCCAGCCGAGGTGCGGCCAGCCGCTGAGAAAGGGTGAGCCAGCCGTCGTCGTTCTTTTGCCTGTCGAGAATCGGGGACCAGGTATCTGTGCCCACCCAACTCGCTTCGGCCGAGAGGGATTCAAAACCATACTTGAGACCCTTCCAGCGCACTTCGACGCTGAAAAGGAAGTGTTCCCCCCCTTTGCCGGGTGGATAAAACAGCTCAAAACCGCCGTAGCAGCCTGCACTGCCACCTGATTCAATGCGGAGAGTGCTGTCCCAAGAGCCGCTGAAGCGGGGAGCGATCTGGGGACGTGGAGCCCACGCCTCGCAGCGCAGCGGTTTTATGGTGATATCCGGATTTCCGGCTTCGACATTGGTGATTCCTGAAGCGGACGACATAGACATTACCCTACCTTTCCGGATGACAGCATGGTGGTTTCAGCATGTGAGCGGTATTGCGCACCAACCTTGGACCGCGCTTCCAGGCGGTAATTTCCCGGTGTGAGACCCGTCAACTCTTTAAACACCCGGCAGAACCGGGAAGTCTCGCTGATGCCGACAGTGGCGGCAATTTCATATACCGGCAATTCGGTAGCCTCGAGGAGCATCTTGGCTTTTTCTATGCGCCTTTGCTTTATATAACTGCCGAATGTTTCTCCAGTGCTCTCTTGTGATTGATTCTGCGACGCAGGAATAATTCCTTGCGACTTAGTATTAACTATATACCCTTGCCAATGGATTAAAATAAACTTTAGTGGTGGGAAAGCAGCTGATTTGTTTGAGAGGAGATCAGAAACCTGCCGAATAATTAATATAAAAATTATAAAAAGGAGCTGAGTAAATGAAAAGCATTTCCTGGAAGATCGTGGTTCTGTCGTTGTTGTTGGTAGTGGCGGCCTTTGCACCTGAGGCGATGGCGGCGGCGGCGAAAAAGACGCCCATCACCTTATGGTTTGGCGGAGCTTCGCCGGCGGTAGTGGAGTGGGCAAAAACTTACGAAGCGGAATTCAATGCCGCCAACCCGGATATAGAGCTGCATTTTGAGACGGTGGACGGGACAACATGGCAGCAGACCCTCCTGGTGGCGGTGGCGGCAGGTGCCGGGCCGGATATATCTTACATGTCGGCCAACCTGATGCCGGAGCAGATCAACCGCGGCCTCACCTTGGCTTTGGATCCTTATCTGGAGCGGTGGACCGACTTCGGCGACATCCTGCCGGATGTATTTGCCGTGGTCAAGGATGGGCAAGGGCGCATTCACGGCATGCCTTTTGCCATGTGGAGCATTTTCGACCTATACAACATGAATGCCTTGCAGGAAAGCGGGGTGGCGCCGCCTGATGATTGGGATTCGCTGATCGCCGCCGCCCGGAAGATGACCATTGTGAACCCCGACTCCACAGTAGCCAGGTATGGCTATGCCGTCGGTCAGAACAGCCTGATGGCTATCTATAACCTGCATTTGGCCATGGAGCAGCTGGGCCGGGGCATGCTCTATATGGGTGAGACCAAGGTGGATCTGAATAACGAGCGCGGCATAAGGGCGGCCAATTATCTGCGTGAGCTGTGGATGACCGGCATGCCCGACGGAGCTACGGGGGCGCAAGCCATCGGCAACAGCATTTCCGGCAAAACCGCCATCAGCGGTTATGGCACCTATACTATCATGGACGTCAATATGGAAGACAGCGCTCCGCTGGAGCCCATGCGGGTGGTCGGTCCGGTAAAGGGTCAGGATGTGGTCAGGTTTAACTGCGGCGTTCTCTATATCCTCCCCACCAGCAAGAACCAGGATCTGGCCTGGCGGGTGCTGGCCGATTTTATGACAAGAGAAGTCAATTCCCAGTTCATCAAGCATCAGGTATCCTATCTGCCGGTGCGCAGATCTATGCTCGGGCAGATAAGAAATCTGGTCACGCATCCCCTGGCGCAGAAGATGGCCAACATCATGTATTCTCCGATGAACACCTACGGGGTGGTGCATGAATACTGGGCCGACATCAGGTATCAGGGCGGGGATCAGATCCTGCCGGCGCTGATGGGCAAAACCGGTATAAACACCGCCCTGGAGGAAGCCGAGCGCCAGATGAACGCCATATTGGCGGAAAAGATGAGGTAGCCGGAGTGGGGATGGCCGGTCCTTGCTTTTCCAGGCTGGAGCCTCATCCCTAATCAAATAAAAAGAATACAAAGTTTAAAGCTGCAAAAAGCTGTCGGAAGCCACGCCATCCGGCAGCTTTTTTGCGCACGCACACTCGGCTCGGCGCCGGGTTTACCTTTATGCCGGCGGAGAACTGTAAGGGAGAAAAGGATAAGGATGCCGATCCATAGAAATCGGCAGCAATGAAATGCATTCCATTCTGGGGTGCGGTCACAAGGGGTTGAAAGCGAAGATGAACTTATATAAACCGGCGTTTGAATCGTTGACGGCATATGAGTGTCCGAAGTGGTACCGGGACGCCAAGTTCGGCATTTGGAGCCATTGGGGTCCCCAGAGCGTGCCCATGTGCGGCGACTGGTATGCCAGGTATATGTATATAGAAGGATCGACCCAGTATCGTCATCACCTGCGGCAATACGGCCATCCCTCCAAGTTCGGCTATAAAGACATCTGCCGGTTGTGGCAGGCGGAGAAATTCGATCCGGCCGGGTTAATGAGCTTATACAAGAAAGCGGGGGCGAGGTTTTTCGTCGCCCAGGCCATGCACCATGATCATTTCTTCAACTACCCGTCGCAATATAACCGCTTTAACTCCGTGAATGTCGGGCCGGGGAAGGATATCTGCGGCCTGTGGAAAGAGGCTGCCGACCGGGAAGGCTTGCCTTTCGGCTTGTCGGAACACCTGGGAGCCTCATATACCTGGTGGAAAGTGAACAAAGGTGCCGATACCGCCGGTCCATATGCCGGGGTTCCCTATGACGGCAACGATCCCGCCTACCGTGATTTTTATTTCGACCACTCCCAGCATATGGAAAACAAGCCGGCCAGGCCGGGGGCCCTGATCTGGTATACCTCCAACAAAAAGTTCCATGAATACTGGCTTTCGGTAATGAAGGAGTTGATTGATTGCTTCCGGCCAGACCTGCTCTATACGGATGGCTGCCTGCCGTTCGGGGAGAGAAATGTGTCGCTTCCGGGCGATCCCGTGTTTACCTGCGGGCTGGAAGCTGTGGCCTACCTTTACAACACCTCGGTGCGCCTTCATGGTGAAAACCGGGCCGTCTACACCCAAAAGGACAAGCGGTCCGAGATATACCGGGTAGGGGTGCTCGATATTGAGAGAAGCCAACTCCCCGACATTTCTCCTGATCCGTGGCAAACCGATACCTGCATCGGCGGCTGGTTTTACGATCTGCGCCAGGCATATAAAAAACCGGGGCATATTATCGAGATATTGGTGGATGTGGTGGCGAAAAACGGTTGCCTGCTATTGAACATCCTGCAGCGACCCGACGGCTCCATCGATGATGAGACCGCCTGGATTCTGGAGGAGTTGGCCGGCTGGTTTGCCATATGCGGCAAGGCCATCTATGCCACCCGTCCCTGGCGTGTTTTGGGAGAAGGGGAGAGCCGGGTGGTCATTGACCAGTTTAAAGAGGACAAGGTGGCCTGGACCAGTTCGGACTTCCGCTTTACGGCCAAGGGAGATACAATATACGCCTTCATGATGCAGGCACCCGAAAACCGGGTGGCGGTGATCAAAAGCCTGACCGAAGAGGAAAAGGTGGTGGCGGTGAAGCTGCTCGGCGCCGGAGAGTGCCAATTCGAGCAGTCTTTCGGCGTCTTGACCGTGAGGCTCCCCGAAAAGTTGCCGACGCCATATATCAATTGTCTGGCTATTAAGCTAGCCCGGCCGTAGGGGTGGATTTTGGTATTTTTCGTACAGCCTTTAATAGCATGGCAAACACAAACACAAACTCAAGCTCAAGCTCGAGCCTCAAGCATTTGGCGCCGCCTGCTTGGCCCTGGCCGGCCCGCCGTCTATAATGTCTATAATGAGGAAAGAAAGAGCCGGCTGGAGGTGTTATTTGGATCTCTTCTTATATAACGGAAAGGTATACACCATGGACCAGAGGTGGCCCAGGGCGGATAGTCTGGCCGTCAGAGACGGGAAAATTCTGGCAGTGGGGCCGGGAGAGGTGGTGGCGGCCTATCTGGGAAAAGACGTGGAAGCGATCGACCTGGGTGGGCGGATGGTGGTGCCGGGACTGGTAGATGCCCACTTCCACTTCGCTTCCTGGGCGAGTGGGTTGGACGAAGTGGATCTGAGCCGTGCCGGCTCACTGGAAGAAGCGCTAGTCCTTATTGCTAAGGCTGCGGCCGAAACTCCTCCCGCTTTCAAGGCCCCAGCCACCGCCGGCGTCCCAGCCATCGCTGCCACCGCCACGGCTGCCTCCTCCACCTTCGCCTCCGGACGGCAGGGGTGGCCGCGCTCGGCCTGGATCAGAGGTTACGGATGGAATAAAAATGCCTGGCAGGACAGGGGTATCCCTACCCGTGAACATCTGGATAAGGTAACCGCCGGCCGCCCGGCCTTTTTTACAGTAAGGATGGGCACACAGCTTGGGTAAATTCCGCTGCTCTGGCTATAGCCGGCATAACTGCCGCCACGCCCGACCCTCCCGGCGGTCGCATTGAGCGCCAGGCGGACGGGGAACCGAGCGGCATCCTGAGAGAGCGGGCGGTAGAGCTGGTGGAGAGGTATATCCCGGAGCCGGACCTTAATGATGTCAAACATGCTGTGCAGCGTGGTTGTGCCCTATTGCACCGCCTGGGACTGACCGGAGTGCATGCGCCCGACCCGCTGCGTTACCTAGAGGCCTACCAGGAGTTAGCTGAGGCTGGCGAGATGGGGCTCCGGGTGTTGGCCATGGTCCCGCTGGCGGAATTGGCGGAAGCTGCGGCTCACGGCTGGCGCACCGGAGTCGGGAACGAGCTGGTGCGCATCGGGCCGGTGAAGATCTTGGCCGACGGGGCTTTAGGCAGCCAGAGCGCCCTGATGTTTGCCCCATATGAAGGCTCAACCGACAATTACGGCATAGGAGTGGTATGGGGGAAGGAGCTGGCCGACGCCATCCACCGCTCGCTTTCTGCCGGCTTTTCCGTAGCCGTGCATGCCATCGGGGACAAAGCCAATCATGAGGTATTAAACCTATTGGCTGCCGCTGCGGCAGAGAGCCGGCGGCGGAAGTTCCGCCCGCGCCTTGAGCATGCGCAGTTATTACAGCCCGCCGATATCCCTCGCTTCGGCGCGCTGGGAGTGGTGGCCTCAGTGCAGCCGCTGCATTGCCCCTCCGACCGCTATATGGCCGACCAATATTGGGGCGGGAGGTGCCGCGGTGCCTATGCTTTTGCCTCACTTCTGGCTGGTGGGGCGGTACTGGCTTTTGGTTCCGATGCCCCGGTGGAAGATCCCGATCCCAGGCTGGGGATCCATGCCGCCGTCACCAGGCAGAGAGCCGACGAACCCGACAGCCAGCCTTGGTATGGGCATGAGTGCCTGCCTGTGGTGGCAGCCCTTTATGCCTACACCATGGGTCCGGCCATAGCAGCCGGCGAAGCTGATATCAAAGGCTCGCTCACCCCGGGGAAACTGGCCGATATTACCGTATTTGCCGAGGATTTGACGGTGATACCGCCTAAGGATATTCCGGAGGTGCCTGTGGCGGCCACATTGATCGGCGGCCGGTTCATGTACCGGGCATTTTAGGGCGGGAAAGAAGGGTTTGGGGGATTAAAGGAATAAGGAAAAATGTAGCAAGCAAAGAGCTCTAACGGGAAGGAGCCGGCTGGTGGGGAAAAAGACAAATGCCGTGCGTATCCTGGAAAAGTTGCAGATACCATATGAACTGCATGAATATAGCGTCGACGAGAATCATCGCAGTGCGGTTGATGCCGCTATTAAGCTCGGCATATCACCTAAACAACTGTTTAAGACCCTGGTGGTGAAAGGCGACCGTACCGGGGTGATGATAGCCTGCGTGCCGGCTCCGGGCGAGCTGGATTTAAAGGCCCTGGCCGCCTTGAGCGGCAACAAGCGGGCGGAGATGGTGCCGCTGGCGGAGGTCTTTCCGCTGACCGGGTATGTTAAAGGTGGCGTTTCCCCAATCGGCTGCCGCCTGCCGTATCCGGTATTTATCGATGAGACGGCGCTGACTTTTCCCTGGATCTCGGTGAGCGCCGGGGCTCGGGGCCAGCAGATTTTTCTCTCGCCCACGGATTTGTGCCGGGCGACGGCGGCTGTGACCGGAGCTATTGCCCGGATGCCGCATGAGGGAGAGAGTGTGACGTGAGCCGGAAGAGAGCTAGGCCGCAGGATGAGGGAAGTGGCTCCGGAAATGGGGCCGATCATAGGGCTGATCATGAGGCCGGTAACAATGCCGATCAAGGGGCCGGTCAAGGGGCTGGTCAAGGGGCCGGCGCCCGGCGCCGTCTGCCCCCGGTACATAAATTGCTGGAGCGGCCGGTGACGGCGGAATGGGAAAAGATCTTGCCCCGCCCGCTGGTGGTGGAGCATGTCCGGCAATTGGTGGCTGAAGTGCGCCGGGAGGTGGCTGAAGGAGCTTCTCCGCCGGAAAATGAAGCCGCCTGGGACCGGCTGCTGGACATGAGGTTCCGTCGGGTGGCGGTCGGACTGCTCGGTCCGGTCATCAATGCCACAGGTGTCGTACTGCATACCAACCTGGGGCGGGCCCCGCTCAGCCGGGAAGCTGTCCAGGCTGTAGCGCAAGCTGCCGGCGGATATATAAACCTGGAGATGGATATGGAAAGCGGGGAGCGAGGCTCCCGTCACAGGCACTGCCAGGAATTGCTCACTCTCCTCACCGGCGCTGAGGCGGCGCTGGTGGTGAACAATGGGGCGGCGGCTATCTTGCTGGTGCTCTCGGCTTTGGCGGCAGGAAAAGAAGTGATCATCTCCAGAGGCCAGTTGATCGAGATCGGCGGTTCGTTCCGCATTCCTGATGTGCTGGCGCAGAGCGGCTGCCGTTTGGTGGAGGTAGGCACCACCAACCGGACCCATCTGCACGATTATCGGAGAGCGATAAACGAAAATACAGGTGCCCTGCTGAAAGTACATACCAGTAACTACCAGATCACCGGCTTTACCAGCACCGTAGCGGGCCGTGAATTGGCGGCGCTGGCGGCGGAGCGCGGGTTGCTGTTTATTGAGGATTTGGGCAGCGGCGTGCTCCTGCCGACGGAAAAATACGGTCTGTGCCACGAGCCGGCCATCGGCGAGGTGCTGGCTGAAGGGGCGGATATTGTCACCTGCAGCGGCGACAAACTTCTCGGCGGCCCCCAGTGCGGGCTGATCCTCGGGCGCAAAGAACTGCTTGAGGCCTGCAAGAAACACCCCTTGGCCCGCGCCCTCAGGGTAGGCAAACTGACGCTGGTGGCCTTGCAAGCCACTCTCCTTCATTATCTGCGCGGCGAAGCCGAGGAAAAAATACCGATCTGGAAAATGTGCTCTCAGGACAACGAGGAGATTGCTGTCCGGGCGGCAGCCGTGATGCGGTACCTCGGTGAAGGGGTGGCGGGGCAAAGAGTTGGGCAAGCAGCGGGGCAGGTTGGGCATTGCTCTCTCCTCCTTCCGCACCTATGCATCGAGACCATCGCAGGGCGCTCTCCGGTGGGTGGGGGATCCCTGCCGGGCGAGACCTTGCCCACCACCTTGATATCTATATCCGATAGAGGTCATGGCAGGTTTAAAGCCGACAAGTTGGCCGCCGTCCTGAGAACCGGCCGGCCGCCGGTGGTGGCCCGGGTGGAGGAGGGGCGGCTCCTCATCGATTTGCGCACCGTTTTGCCGGAGCAGGATAAGCTCTTGGCCGAGGCGCTGACGGCGGCACTGTCCCTCATCTAGCAGGGGCAGGGGCAGGGCAGGGGAGGGGAAAGGGGATACAGATGCATGTCATAGGTACAGCCGGGCATATCGATCACGGCAAAAGCACACTGATCCGCACTTTGACCGGTATTGATCCCGACCGCCTGCAGGAAGAAAAAATGCGGGGTATGACCATTGACCTGGGCTTTGCCTGGATCACTTTACCTTCCGGGCGGGAGGCCGGCATTGTCGATGTACCGGGGCATCATCGCTTCATCCCCAACATGCTGGCCGGGGTGGGCGGCATCTCCATCGTTCTTTTCATCGTGGCCGCCAATGAGGGCTGGATGCCTCAGTCTAAAGAGCATCTGGACATCATCAATCTTCTTGATATTCGCTCCGGCTTGATAGTGCTCACCAAAACGGATCTGGTGGACGAGGAATGGTTGGAGCTGGTGGTCGAGGATGTCAAAGCCAACATCGCCGGGAGTAGCCTGGCTGAGGCGGAAATAATCCCGGTCTCCACCGTTACCGGTGAGGGTCTTCCTCTTTTGCTGCAAAAGATAGATGATTTGTTGGCCGTCATCCCGCCCGCCCCCGATACAGGGCGCCCGAAGCTCTGGATCGACCGGGTTTTTACTATCCGCGGCGCCGGCACCGTAGTCACCGGCACCCTGGAAAACGGCTCCTTGACCGTGGAGCAATCGCTCCGCCTGCTGCCGGCAGGCCTTCCGGCCAGGGTGCGCAATTTACAGACGCATAAGCGCTTTGTTACCACCACCTCACCCGGCACCAGGGTGGCGGTCAACCTGGCCGGGGTGGAAAAAGAAGAGGTGCAAAGGGGCGACGTGCTGGTTGACGGCGACCGCTACGTATCTACCACCATCATAAACGCCGAGCTCCGGCTCCTGCCGGATTGTCCTTTTGTCTTGGATACTGATAGGGAGCTGAAATTACATATCGGTTCTGCCGAACGGGAAGCCTCTGTCAGACTGCTGGACTGCCGGGAACTCCGGCCGGGAGAGACCGGCCTGGTGCAGCTGGTGCTGGATAAGGGAGTGGTCGCCGATTTCAGGGATCGCTTCGTCCTGAGGGATGCTCCCAGACAGGCTACCATCGGCGGCGGGCGGGTTCTTGATCCATACGCCCACAAAGTGCGGGGCACCGATCTGCGCTTGCCCCAAAGCGCCCCCGGTGTCCATCAGCTCCTCGGGACGGAGGGCGGCGAAGGTTCCCTGTCTCTCCAATCTGGCTCCAGCCCCCACCTCCCCTCCAGTTCCCTCTCCAGCTCCCCCTCAGGCCCTCCCTCCAGCTTCCCTTCCAGCTCCCCCTCCGGCCCCCCTTCCCGCCCCCGGGTGGTGCGGCTGAACCTGGATCACCTGAGAGCCCGCCGGACGGCGGCGCCGGCCGATTTGCCCGGCCTGATACTGGCGGAAAGAGGCTGGGCGGCCCTCTCCGACCTAGTCCTGGAGGTGCCGCTGCCCCTCTCCAGCTTGCGCCAGGTCCTGGATGAGCTGGCCGGAAAAGAGCAGATTGTCTTGTTGCCGAACTACGCCATATCCGCTGAGGTGTGGGCCCGGCTGGTCGCCCGCCTGTGTGGGGAAATCGGAGAGTATCACCGGCGCTATCCCCTGCGCCCCGGTTTGGGGCGGGAGACCTTGCGCAGCACTTTGCAATGGGAGCCGCGCTTTTTCGATGAAGTGGTGGAGAGGATGGTGCTCGCCGGGAGCCTCGCCGCCCGTGGAGCCTACCTTCACCTTCCGGGGTTTACGCCGCAATTGTCGCCGACTGAGGAAAAGTTCGCCGCCCGCCTTGTGGCGGAGCTTACCGCCGCTCGTTTCAGCCCTCCCACCGTAGAGGAGCTGCTCAACACCACCATGACAGTCAGGGCAGAGGCGACAGTCAGGGCAGAGGCGACAGTCAGGGCAGAGGCGACAGTCAGGGCGGAGGCGACAGTCAGGGCGGAGGCGACAGTCAGGGTGGAGGCGGATGATATACCGGAAAATAAGCAAGGTGATACACCGGAGGCAGAACGCTTTGAGCCGCCGGCCGAGGTGATAGCCGTCCTCATCGAGCAGGGCCGATTGGTCAGGGTGAGCAAAGATCTTGTATATACGGCGGAAATGATCGCGGAGCTGAAAGAGAAGGTGGCGGCAGCTATCAAAAAGGAAGGGCGGATCGATGTCGCCATGCTCCGGGATATGCTTTCCACCACCCGCAAATATGCCGTACCGCTCATGGAATATCTGGACAAAATCGCCTTCACCAGGCGCATAGGCGATTACCGGGTGCTGGCCGGCGGAAACAACATCAACAGCTGAAGCTGAAGTGGAGCGGCTGCAGCCAATAAACTGCAGGCAAGCTGAATGCAGCCAATCAACTGCAGCCTGTCAACTATAATGCCTGAAGCCGACCGCTTTGCAGGAAAAGGGTTGGCTGTGTATAAACACTGATATAGTGTGCAAAGTTTATCGGCTAAACAAAGATGGAAGACGGGATGCACTGGAGGTGGGTAATGAGCTACGTAATAGGGGTGGATATCGGCACCAGCGGAACGAAAGCCCTAGTCATAACGGCGGAAGGTGAGCTGGTAGGGCAGGCGACGGTGGAGTATCCGCTGCACCATCCCCAGCCGGGGTGGGCGGAGCAGGATGCGGAAGACTGGTGGCGGGCCACCTGCCAAGCCATACAAAAAGCCAGGCAGGCGGCGGGAATAAAGGCTGAAGAGGTGAAAGGGGTAGGCCTCTCAGGCCAGATGCACGGCTCGGTCCTTATCGACCGGGAGGGCAAGGTGGTCAGGCCGCCCATATTGTGGTGCGACACCAGGACCACTGAGGCCTGTCGCTACATAGAGGAAAAGGTAGGAGTGACGCAGCTATTGCAGGCGACGGGCAACCCGGCGCTGGAAGGTTTCACCGCGCCCAAACTGGTATGGTTGGCGCAAAACGAACCGGAAAGCCTGGAGAAAGCGGCTACGGTCTTCCTGCCGAAGGATTACATCAACTACCGGCTCACCGGGGAAATAGTGACGGAGATGTCCGATGCCGCCGGCAGCCTGCTGTTTAATGTGGCCGCCGGTGACTGGGCGGAAGATGTGGTGGACAAACTGGGTCTGCCGAGCTACATACTCCCGCCGGTGAAGCATTCCTGGGAGGCCATCGGGGAAATCACCCCTGCGGCCGCGGCAGCGACGGGACTGTTGCCGGGCATACCGGTAGCCGGCGGCGGGGCTGACAATGCTTGCGGGGCGGTGGGGGCAGGTGTGGTGGAGCCCGGCCAGGCGTTGTCGAGCATCGGCTCTTCCGGGGTAATATTGGCTCCGCTGGCGTCGCCGGCAGTATCTCCAGACGGCAAGCTGCATCTGTTCAATCACGCGGCACCGGACCGCTGGTATCTGATGGGGGTCATGCTGGCCGCCGGTTTGAGCTACCAGTGGTTCCGCAGGGAACTGGGGCACCTGGAGGTGCAGCAGGCCGAAGCCGGCGGGCGGAGCCCGTACCAGCTGATGGACAAGGCGGCAGCTTCAGTCCCGGCCGGCGCCGGGGGCGTTATATTTCTACCATATCTGAACGGTGAGCGCACCCCGCATGCCGACGCCAATGCCAGGGGCGTATTCTTCGGCATCTCCTCAGCCCACCGTCGGGCTCACCTGATACGGGCGGTAATGGAAGGTATCACTTACGGGCTGCGGGATTCTGTAGTGTTGATGCGGGAGGCCGGCCAGGCGATAAAGAGCCTGCGGGCCATCGGCGGCGGGGCGAAAAGCCCGCTGTGGCTGCAGATGCAGGCCGATATCATGCAGGCCGTAGTGGAGGTGCCCCGGATTGATGAAGGACCGGCGTTCGGTGCCGGTTTGCTCGCTGCCGTAGCCGCCGGGATATATAAAGATATAACCGAAGCAGTGAAGGCGACGGTGAAGATCCGGACCAGCTATGAACCGGATGCCGGCCTGGCTGCCATATATGACCGGACCTATGAAATCTACCGCGATCTGTACCCGGCGCTGCGACCCCTCTTTGCCAGGGCGCGGACGGCAGTGGCGGGTGTAGGGCAATAAATATAAATGTAAATAAAAATAATAATAATAAGACAGCGGGAGGTAGTGATGATGAGCAAGCCAATAGGCGTGGGGATGATCGGATATCGTTTTATGGGAAAAGCGCACAGCCAGGCTTACCATGATGTGGGATTCTTTTTCAATTTGACACGTCCTGTGGCCATGAGGGCCATCTGCGGCCGGGATGAGGCTGCGGTGAAGGCTGCGGCTGCCAAATGGCGCTGGGAGAGTTACGAGACCGACTGGCGGAACCTGCTCAAGCGGGATGACATCGATATCATCGATATCGGCTCCCCCGGCAACACGCATAAAGAGATTGCCATAGCCGCTGCTGAAGCCGGAAAGCATATCATCTGCGAGAAGCCCTTGGCCAACAACCTGGCCGACGCCAAAGCCATGCTGGCTGCGGTGCAAAAGGCCGGTGTCAAACATATGGTAGCTTTCAACTGCCGGAAAATTCCTGCCATTATCCTCGCCAAGCAGTGGATCGACGAAGGTTTGATCGGCGAGCCATATCTTTTCCGCGGCACCTACCTGCAGGATTTCATCATCGATCCCGATTTCCCGCTGGTGTGGCGCCTGCAGAAGGAGTTGTGCGGTTCCGGTCCTCTCGGCGACCTGGCGGCGCATACCATCGATCTCGCTCACTACCTGGTAGGCGATATTGCCGAAGTGGTGGGCATGATGAAGACCTTCATCAGCGAGCGGCCGCTGCCGCAGGCCTTTGACGAGGGCCTGGGAGCCACGGGCAGTGCGTCGGAGAAGAAAGGGCCGGTGACCGTGGAAGATTCGGCCGCCTTCCTGGCCAAGTTCAGCAACGATGTTCTCGGCACTTTCGAAGCCACCAGGTTTGCCACCGGGAATCGCAACGCTCACTCCATTGAGATCAACGGCAGCAAAGGATCGATCAAGTGGAACATCGAGAGACTGAACGAGATCCAGCTCTATCTGAAAGATGATCCTCAGGGGCGGCAAGGTTGGCGCACCGTGCTGGTGGGCGAGGGCTCTCATCCCTATATCAGTGCCTACTGGCCGGCCGGCCACATCATCGGCTGGGAGCATAGCTTCATCCATGAGGTATATGAATTCTTGGAAGCTATCGCCAACGATACCGCCATAGCCCCCAGCTTCGTCGACGGCGTCAAGTGTCAGGCTGTGCTGGAAGCGGTAGAGCAATCGGTCAAAGAGAAGACCTGGATCCCTGTGGAGCAGGTGAACGGTTGAGACGGCGCTGTGCAGTAAAGCGCCACCAGCGCAGCACAGCCGGGGTGGAAATAACACCGGAAATACAGAAGTGCAAGGAGATGTGTCCATTGAAGAAAGCCTTGATGGTGTGGGGTGGCTGGTCGGGTCACGAGCCGAAACAGTGCGTGGATATTTTCGCCCCGTTTCTCAGTTCGGTCGGCTATGACGTGGAGATCAGCGAAAGCCTCGATGTCTATACCGACGAAGACAAAATGATGGCACTGGATCTGATCGTCCCGGTGTGGACGATGGGCGAGATCAGCAAGGCGCAATGCAAAGGCTTGCTCAAAGCCATTGAGAGCGGGGTGGGCATTGCCGGCTGGCACGGCGGTATGGGCGATTCTTTCCGCCAGAGCACCGACTACCAGTTTATGGTGGGCGGGCAATGGGTAGCCCATCCCGGCGGGGTGATAGATTATGTAGTCAATATCACCAACAAGACCGATCCCATCACAGCCGGCCTCGATGATTTCAAAATGCATTCGGAGCAATATTACATGCATGTTGATCCCTCCAACGAAGTGCTGGCGGTGACCAGGTTCGGCGGGGAGCATTGCCCCTGGATTGAAGGCACCGTGATGCCCGTAGTCTGGAAAAGAAGATGGGGTCAAGGTCGGGTGTTTTATTGCTCGCTGGGTCATGTGGCCAAAGACTTCGATGTGCCCGAAGCACGGACAATTGTCCAGCGCGGCATGCTCTGGGCAAGCCGCTGACCGGCGGCAGGCGGGAGACGGGAGGCGGCAGGCGGGAGGCGGGAGGCGGCAGGCGGGAGGCGGCAGACGGGAGGCGGCAGGCGGGAGGCGGCAGACGGGAGGCGGCAGGCGGGAGGCGGCAGACGGGAGGCGGCGTTGCGGCCTGTTGGCCTGCCGGACTACAGGACTGCTGCCGGACTACAGGACTGCTGCCGGACTACAGGACTGCTGCCGGATTACAGGACTGCTGGCGGGCTACGGGCAAAGTTCGCCTTATGACCAAATATAAACATATATAAAAATATAAATATATAAAAAGTACAAAATCCAAATTAATCCAAGTTAGCTAGGGAGGCCGGCTTTTGGAGAAGGTCAATGTTGGGGTAATTGGCTGCGGGAAGATCAGCGGTATCTATCTCCAGTCCCAGAAAGTGTTCAAGATATTGAACATCACGGCCTGCGCGGACTTGATCGAGGAGCGTGCTGCGGCCAGGGCGGAGGAATATGGCATTCCAAAGGCTTGCCGGCCGGAGGAGTTGCTGGCTGATCCCGATATTCAAATCGTCGTGAATCTCACCATTCCGGCGGCTCATGCCGAGGTTAATATGGCGGCACTTGAGGCCGGTAAGCACGTTTATGTGGAAAAACCACTCGGCATCAACAGGGAAGAAGGGCGCCGGGTGCTGGAGGCAGCGGCAGCCAAAAACTTGCGGGTGGGCGGCGCCCCCGATACCTTTCTGGGAGCCGGTTTGCAGACCTGCCGCAAATTGATCGATGAGGGTGCCATCGGTGAGCCGGTGGCCGCCACGGCTTTCATGCTCTGCCGAGGCCATGAAAGCTGGCATCCGGATCCGGAGTTTTATTATAAGCCGGGCGGCGGTCCCATGTTCGACATGGGACCCTATTACCTCACCGCTCTGATCTCACTTATGGGACCGGTACGGCGGGTGACCGCCTCCACCCGCATCACTTTCCCGGAGCGCACCATCACCAGTCAGCCGAAATACGGTCAGGTGATCAAGGTCGACGTGCCGACCCATGTAGCCGGCATACTGGATTTTGCCTCAGGCGCCGTGGGCACCATCGTCACCAGTTTCGACGTGTGGGGAGGCAATGTGCCGAGGATCGAGGTATATGGGACGGAAGGAACCTTGAGCGTCCCGGATCCTAATACCTTCGGCGGTCCGGTACGTCTGCGCCCTGCCGGGCGGCAAGGTGAGTGGCAGGATATACCGCTGGCTTTCAACTATGACAAGAACAGCCGCGGCCTCGGGGTGGCGGATATGGCTCATGCCATCAAGTCTGGCCGCCCGCACCGGGCGAGCGGCGAGCTGACCTATCATGTGCTGGATATCATGGTGGCCTTGCACGAAGCCGCCGAGGCGGAACGCCATGTCTACCTAACCAGCAGCTGCCGGCGCCCCGCACCATTCCCCACCGGCCTGCCGCTGGGCGTGCTGGATGACTAGACAAAACGTACCCGGCAGCTCCGGTAGCAAGCCGCCGCCGGGCCGGCCGGGCGGGCGAGGCAGGCGGGTGAGCCATGTGGGCATCAGGCGCGCGGTATGGACGGCGAGGGTTTGTACGTGCTCACGCCGGGTGTTTTGTAACGCTCCTCCAGAAGATGTGCCGCTGCACCCAGCGCGCAGGCGTTGAGACCTAAATTGCTGATCAGAAGGGGGACCTGCCTGGCCGGGCCGGGCATCAATCGGGATTGCAGAGTCCTCTGCGCCGGATTGAGCAGCCATTTACCCGCCTGGGCCAGCGGTCCCCCCACCACCACCAGTTCGGGATCAAAGGCATGTACCAGATTGGTTAAACCGATGCCGAGGTAGATACCGATTTCATGTAAAGCGGCAATCACCTCAGGCGCCCCTTTCTCGGCGGCGGCAATGATGTCGTTCAGCTTCATCTCCTTATAGGCGGGGAGCCGTTTGCGCAAGGCTTTCTCCGAGCAATATAGCTCCCAGCAACCTCTGTTGCCGCAGCTGCAGAGAGGACCGCCCGATTCGATGGTCATGTGTCCCACTTCGCCGGCAATGCCGTGACTGCCGCGCAAAAGCCGGCCATCATTGATCACCCCGGCGCCCAGCCCTACTCCCAGGCTGATATAAATCAGATTATCCGCCCTGGTACCGATGCCGAACATCTTTTCACCCAAGGCTGAAGCATTGGCTTCATTATCGATGATCACCGGTAGGCCAAGAGCCCTCTCCAAAGCCTGCTCCAACCGAACCCCCCGCCAGGATAGATTTGGAGCCACCAAGACGGTGCCGAGTTGCAGGTCGACGCTGCCCGGAACCCCGATGCCGGCGCCTATCACACCCAACTGCGTGGGAGGCGCCACCGCCATTAAGGTGTGGCACAGCTCCACAAGAAGACGCACCCCTTCTTCAGGAGTAGGTTTGACCGGCAAATCCAGCTCCCTGCTTTCGATCAATTCACCGGACAGATTGCATATCAGGGCGCGCATAAAAGTAACGCCCAGTTCCACACCCAGCACCAAACCGGCGCCGGCATTGAAACTGAGAAGCTGCGGGCGGCGGCCGCCGGTGGAATGGCCTGTCCCTACTTCGATAATATGGCCTTCATCGATGAGTTCGGCAGTTAAGGCCGACACAGTAGCTTTGTTCAGACCGGTGATCCTGGAGACGGCCGCCCTGGATATGGGCGAAGATTGCCTGATGACATTGAGCACGATGGCTTTGTTCATCTTTTTGACTAAAGCGGAATCTGCTGTCTGCAAGGCTCTGTCTCCATCTCCTTGTCCATGTCCATGTCCGTGTCCATGTCCGTGTCCTTGTCTATGCCCTTGTCCATGTTCATATCATTGCCAGGCGTCAGGCTTCTTTCCTGGCTGCGGTCTCAAAAATAGATTCCGCCATAAAAAGAAAAAACCTATCCAAGAGACCAATTTTGCCGGAGGCAGATGCCGCTGCCGTAAAGAAATAGAGATGGAGAATGAGCATGTAAAAACGAGCCAAATGTTATCTCCTGGAGGCAGCTAGCACTTCATGAATTCCCGGCAACAATTGCTCATCATCTGTTTTTCCGCCGCCACCGCCTTTTTTGCCATATCCATCACCCGCCCCTTGGTAGCCCTATATGCAGCATCATTCGGAGCCGGTTCTGTGGCTGTGGGACTGGTGGTGGCTTCCCATTCTTTCTTTCCCTTGCTTATGGCCGTTCCTGCCGGATCGCTGGTCGATCGCTTCGGCGAACGCTGTCTCATCACCTGGGGCAGCGTGGGCTTGGCCGCCGCTTCGGCCATTGTCGGGTGGGGAGGCGGTTACATCAGCATCATCACCGGCGAATGCCTGGCCGGATTGGCTCATCTGGCTGTGGTGGTGGCTGCTCAAACCTATACCGGGCGTATCGGTTCGGCAGAGAACAGGGAGACCAATTTTGGCTGGTTTACCACCTTTGCCTCCGCCGGGCAGCTCTTTGGCCCGGTGATTGGCGGGATAACCGCAGATCATTGGGGATATCAAGCCGCTTTTCGCCTCGCCTCCCTCTTCAGCTTGGCTCCGCTGGCCATTGTCATGTTTATGCCTAAAACCAGGCCCCGGCTCGAGAACGCCGGGAGTGGCCGGAGCAGGTCCATCTTTCATAACGGTGCGCAATTGCGCCATCTGATCAAAAAGCAAGGCGTGCAGGCCGGCATCGTTTCCAGCTTCGGGGTGTTATTTGCTCAGGGAGTGCGTACCGCTTTCTTTCCTTTATATATGTCCGGCTTGGGCTATTCGGCTACCATCATCAGCATGCACACCTCGGCCCGTGCTCTGGCTTCCGTGGTCGTGCGTCCCTTTTTACCCGTGATCGTGAAGCTGGCCGGAGCCAGGTATATAGTGCTCTCAGGCTCCATCCTGCTCAGTGCCGCCGGCATCGGCACCATCCCCCTTTTTACCGGCTTTTGGCCTTTGCTTCTCACTTCGGTGATGGTCGGGCTGGGCATCGGCCTCTGCCAGCCTTTGAGCATGATAGCTGTAGCCGATGCCGCCGGTGACCATGAGAAAGGGCTGGCCATGGGCCTACGCCTGACGGGCAACCGCTTGGCGCAGGTTACCAATCCCTTGCTTTTCGGCTTCGTTACCCAAGCCGCCGGCATGGGACCGGCATTTGTCCTGGCCGGCTTTCTCCTCACCGGGACCGCCCTTCTTTTGATCAGATGGCGAGATGCCTTTGCACAGGCAAAACAGTCTAAAGTGATGCAGGTATAATTCAGGTATGAATAAAGAGTGGGCAATAAATCGGGGAATAGAAAAAGTATGGAAAAAGAATAGGAGGCCGGATGGCGGATGCGTATCACCGATGTGAAAACATTTATTGTCGGTAACCCCTGGAAAAACTGGCTCTTTGCCCAGGTGGAAACTGACGAAGGCCTGACCGGAGTGGGAGAGGGTACTCTAAATGGCTTTACTTTAACTGTAGAGACGGCCATACATGAGATGAAACCGCTGATCATCGGCCTCGATCCTTTCCAGGTAGAGGAAATCAATCTGCGCCTGACCCGGGATTATTACAGCATGGGCGGCCAAATCCAGGGGGCTGCCCTGGCGGCGATGGAATTTGCCTGCTGGGATATAATGGGAAAAGCTGCGGGGCAGCCGCTTTACAACCTCCTGGGCGGGCAGTGCCGGGATAAAATGAGAGCCTATGCCAATGGCTGGTACCGGGGGCCGCGCACTCCGGAACACTTCTATCGGAAGGCGAAGGAAGTGGTCGCCAAGGGCTACACTGCCCTGAAATTCGATCCCTTCGGTTCCGCCTGGCGGACAATGGAGAGAAAAGAACTGCACCTGGCTTTGGAGATTATCAAGGCCGTACGGGAGGCGGTCGGTCCCGATGTCGATATCCTCATAGAAGGCCATAATCGTTTCAGCGTTTATACAGCGCTTACCATAGCTGAAGCCATGGCTCCTGTCCAACCGACCTGGTTTGAGACACCGGTGCCGCCCCATCCGATCAGCGCCGTCATCGAAGTAGCCCGGCGCAGCCCTGTACCTATTGCCTGCGGCGAGGATTACTCCTCAAGGGAGGAATTTGCCCAACTGCTCTCCGCCGACGCTATTCATATCGTCCAGCTGGAGCCGCAATTTTTAGGCCTGGCCACAGCTAAGCAGGTATGCGCCATGGCCCACGCCCACCATGCCGTAACCGCCCCGCATTCCGCTCAGGGACCGCTCTGCTCGCTCGTCTGCGCTCATCTGAACGCTGCCACTCCCAATTTCTTCCTACACGAGATTTTCGACGATTTTAATGAACCCTGGGAGAAGAAAATCCTTACGCAGACAGCCGTAGTGAAAGACGGTTACGTACAGTTACCGGAAGGCCCCGGCATCGGCGCTTCTTTGGTTGTCGAGGAAATCGCCCGCCATCCTTACCAACCAGGTAACTGGCTCCCCCTTTTCCGTGAAGGCTGGGAGCGGCGGGAAAGCCAGAGCTGACCATCTCCCGTTGTCCCGCCAGTTGGGGACAAATACATCTCTAGAGGGGCGAGCCACTCCATGCCGCAGGTCATCGCCGGATCGCCAGCCGGCCGGTCCCCTGCGAACCATCTCCCGGCTGGTATATAAAAGTATTATTTCATTATCCACTTAATTTACTTGCTTAGTTGCGCATCTCCACTTTTATCTGCCGATATTCCTCCATCTGCTTTTCCAGGTAATTGACCAGCGCATCGTAGCCGGTCAGGTCCCGCAACGGTGCCCAGGGCAGAGCCTGCTTAATCTTTTCCGTGATCCCGGCAATACTCAAATCCTCCCGCCGGAAGATGAGAAGCATTATATTTCTTTCGTTGCAAAT
>DULU01000084.1 GCA_012840225.1 Bacillota bacterium | reverse complement strand
GAGACGCGGCGGGAAGCCGCCGGCATTCTGGCCGAAGCCAGAGAGGAAGCCGAAATGCTGAAAAAGGCGGCTTATGAAGAGGGATATGCCGCCGGTTTCTCGGCCGGAAAAGAAGAGGGGCGAAAGACAGGTTATAACGAGGGCCTGGCCGCCGGTTGGCAGAGCGGGTTGGACAAAGCCCGGGAGATCATGAACATGGCGGAAGAGGTCCGGCAGGCGGCCCACAAAGCCAGGGAAAATGCTCTCGCTTCGCTTTCGGAAGATATCCTGCACCTGGCGATGGACATAGCCGAGAAGATCGTCCGCCGGGAAATCGCCAGAGGCGATCATGGCTTGATCTCATTATTGGAAGAAATATTGAGGCAAAACGCCGGGATGGGCGGCAAGCATGCCCTGGTGCGCCTCCCGGCGGGTGAGGATCCGAAAAGAGCGGCTGAAATAGCCTCTACCCTGAATGAGTTGTCTCCCGATCTGCAGGTGGTGGTCGATGAGACCTTAAAGCCGGGGGATTTCCTGGTGGAAAGCGAGGCCGGCATTTTCGACGGCCGGGTGGCGACCCGTTTATCCCTGGTGGAGTCGGCTTTGAAGGCGGTGGAACAGCGTGCCTGAGAAGGCTAGTGGACTGGCTGCGGCAGGCACAGCCGGCGATAAAGCCATCGCCGCTCTGCCTTGGTCGCAATATAAGCGCCTGCTGAAGGCGGTGCCCGACTGGGACCACATCGGGCTGGTGAAGCGGGTGGTCGGGCTGACCGTGGAGACCACGGGACCGCGTGCCGGTATCGGCGATACTTGCCTGATCAAAGCCGGCAAAGCCGATCTGAACGAATACGCCGTGCCGGCGGAGGTGGTCGGTTTCCGCGACGACCGCATCCTGATGATGCCTTTGGGCGACCTGGACGGCATTGCTCCGGGGGCAGTGGTCACCTCCAGCCGCCAGGCTCTGGGAGTCCCGGTGGGAGAGGCGCTGATCGGGCGGGTGATCAATGCCGTGGGCCAACCCCTTGATAATCTGGGTCCCATCAAGGGGGCCGATATGCGCCCGGTGGGGGCCAAACCGCCGTCGCCGCTCTTGCGTCAGGCTATCTCCCAACCGCTCTCCGTGGGCGTCAGGGCGATCGATACCTTGATCACCTGCGGCAAGGGGCAGCGCATGGCCATCATGGCAGGGAGCGGCGTGGGCAAGAGCACCCTTTTGGCTATGATGGCCCGTTATACTTCGGCCGATGTCAACATCATCGCTTTGATCGGCGAGCGGGGCCGGGAAGTGAAAGAGTTTCTGGAGCGCGATTTGGGCCCGTCCGGTCTGGCCAGGTCGGTGGTGGTGGTAGCCACTTCCGACGAACCGCCCCTGTTGCGGGTGCGGGGAGCTTTGGTGGCTACGGTGTTGGCTGAATATTTCCGGGACAGGGGCGCCGATGTGCTGCTGATGATGGATTCGCTGACCCGCTTTGCCATGGCGCAGCGGGAGGTGGGCCTGGCTGTCGGTGAGCCGCCGACCACTCGCGGCTACACGCCTTCGGTGTTCAGCCTGCTTCCCCGCCTGCTGGAACGGGCCGGCTGCGGGGAAAAGGGTACCATCACCGGTTTTTATACGGTGCTGGTGGAAGGCGACGATCTCTCCGAGCCAATAGCCGACGCCGTGCGCAGCATCGTCGACGGGCATATTGTCCTCTCCAGATCGCTCGCCGAACACAACCATTACCCGGCTATAGATATATTGGCCAGCATCAGTCGTCTGATGAACCAGATCACTGCGGAAGAGCACCGCCGGGCGGCCGGCTGGGTGAGGGATATCCTGGCTACATATAAGGATGCCGAGGATCTGGTCAACATCGGTGCCTATCGGCGCGGCAGCAATCCCCGCATAGATTTGGCGCTGGAGATGATCGATCCGGTAAACAGATTTCTGATGCAGGGCGTGGAGGAAAGATGCGATTGGCAGTCCGGATACACCCGGCTCATGCAGTTGGTCGGGATGGCTCCGGAGCACAATAAATAGCCTGGCAGCTTCAGAGGGGGTGAGGAGTGGTGGCTTTCCGCCTGGCTCGGGTTCTGAGACTTTATGAACACCAAGAGCAGCAGCGCCTGATGGAGTTAAGACAGGCGCGCGTTCAACGGGATAAACATATGCGGCTGGTATCTTTTCTGGAGACGCGGCTGGCGGAAGGTGGCGTCGTCGGAGTTGATCCGGGAGCCGGCAACCACCAGGTGGCGGGCATCGACCTGTACCAGGGGTGGGTATATCGCCGGGCGCTGTTGGACCGGCTCTTTGTGGCCCGCCGTGATCTTGGTGAGGCGGAACACGCCGTGAACCAAGCTATGGAGTCGTTTACCGCTTCCCGGCGGCAAAGAAAAACGGTGCAAATTCTGGGCGAGAGATATGCAGAACAGCAGAAGATGGAGAGGGCCCGGGAGGAGCAGGGACAACTGGATGAAGCCGGACTGCGCACCTATTTGCTGAGTCAAAACCTTTATGTGCAGTAAAGCAGCTTCATAGATAGATGCCCCTTAGTGTGTCGGCCCTTTGGATAGTGGACAGGCTTGTCGCCGCCCAAAGACGGCGCGAGAGGAAGAGTTGCAGAAAGGAGGTGAAAACATGATCAAAATGACAGCCGAGGCGCTGTGCCGCCCGGTGAACCTGAATCCAAAGCTGGGAGTAAAGGCGCCGGTGCCTGAGTCGTCCCTGATTCCTGAGGGAGGGGAGCCGCCCTTTTTGCACCTCTTTCACCAGGCGTTGCAGATAAAACCGGCCGGCGGGGAGAGACGGGCAAAAAGCGGGGACGACCAGGCTGGAGTGGTGGCAAATGAACCGGATGCGACCGGAGACAAGCCGGCAGCAGAGACCGCTTCCTTGGCCATGGAGGCGGCGAAGGCCGGTGCACTACCTGTGACGGCCGTTCAGCCGGCGATGGCTGCTCCGCCAGTAATGGTTGCCGCTCATCCTACCGGAGAGGCCCCTTTGCCAGGTGAGAGAGCTGTAACTGCTGCGGCGCAGGTAACCGCCGCCGCATCTAATTTCCCGGATGTACCTATCGTTCCAGCCGCAACTGAGGACCAAGCCGTACCTCTTTCCTCATCAACGCCACCGGGTGCTGAAGATGTTATGGCCACTGGTGGTGCGGCCACATTCCTGGCCGAAGAGGCCGCGGCAGCAGGTCTCCCGGCGGGAGGCAGCGAGTCAGTCTTTGACCGGGTGTCGGCTGCAGATGCTGATGCCGCACCGACGTCATCGCCTGCAGAACTGGAGCCACTTGTGGCAACGGACAGAACCAGGCCGGCATCGCCAAAATTAAGTCGGGCCAGGCTGCTGCACACACAGTCACAACAGCACACAGAGTCGCGGCCGGTGCCGTCACAGGTGGCGCCACAGGTGCCACAACAAGCGCCGTCCCATCCGGCTGCTGGTGGGAAAGCCGGAGAAAGGCTTTCTGGAGAAGGACCACCATCGTCCCGGACATCGCATGCCGGTCAGCCGACTGGCCAGCCGCCTTTGGTCTCGCTTACCTTCGTGCAGAGGCAAAACGGGGAACAAAGTCACAATACGGGCGGAGCGGCAGCCGTGAAGGGCCATAGGCCCGTTGCGGACAGCCGGTCGCCGGTTCCTGCCGCCTTGAAGTCCACCACTTTATTCCAGGCATATGGAGAAGGTGGCGCCATAACCCAGCCTGCCGGAGTTTTATCGGCAATAGACCAGCCGGCCGTCTCAAGCAGGGAAGTGGCGGCTAGGCTTGCCTCCGGGGCGCCGGCTTCTGAACCAAACGGGACACCTGCTGCTCCGGTGGTTGCCCTTGTCACTGCTCCAGGGCAAAATGAGCAGATGGCTCAAGGCGGGAGACCGGGTCTCACCACAGGATATACCGGCGACAAAACGGCCCCGGCTGGAGAGACAGCGTCACAGGGCAGCGGCCGTACAGGCTCCCCGGTGCAGATACCGTTCCCTTCCGGAGGTAGCCGGGAGGAGATCTCCTTCTCTCCGGAACCATTGGCTCTCTCTAACTCGGGTGAACCGCAGTCCGGGGCTACCGGGTCGAGCAATGCTGCTGAGGCAGCGTCGAGTTTCCCATGGGGTGATCGTTCCGGGCTATCACCTGATCACTCCGGATCACTGCCCGGCTCCATTGGGCAATGGCAAGTAGAGCCCACTACACCGGCCCAGGAAGCTGACGGGGAAAATCTGCCCACCCGTGCCCGGCCACCGGTGGGGGTAGGAAAGGGAGTTCCGCCGGCAGCTGAAGGCGCGGTCGAGATCAAAGAGACACCGGGAAGGCCACTGGTGCCGGAAAACGGTAACCCGACTTATCCCACCTTCCGGATGTCCTCCTCTTCCGCAGGTACCCATCAAGGCCGCCTGCTCAACTATACCGGGGAGCAGGTGACGAATGCCGGATCTGGTGTTCCTGAAGGGAAGATGTCAGGCTTGTCGGCAACCGGCCATGCTGAGCCGGTACAGAGAAGCACCGCCGCCATGTCCAGGCCAGGCCCCAGCGATCATCCGGGCTTGCTCCATCGCCTTCAGGTTGGGGAGAAAGAGACGATCATTCCGCTCCCTACGGGAAGCTGGTCGGCAACATTTTCCGCTCCGGGCTTGAGCAGGGAAACAATGCACAGCACACCGGCGCCGAACCTGCCTGGGGAGACCTCTCAAGGCAAGACCGCTTTGGCACCACAAACCGAGAGTTATGCCGTTCCCGCTTCCCGGCCGACCGTCGCAACCACTGGAGCCATGCGACAGAATGACGACCACCGCGCCGCATTCTCTTCGCGGTCGCTCCATTTCTCCGGGCAGGAACAGCTCCCGCAACCGGGAGTGGCTATGTCTCCGGCAGCGGTTATAGTTCCGGAAACCGGCTCGGAGCCCAAAACACCGGAGTATATAACACCGGCGTTAGCCGCAAAGAACCAAAAAAGCGCGGAAAGTACCCTTGGACAGGAGACGGTCGCGCCATTCTTTATGGAAAGAAGCGGCATAGGGACAAACAACCGGAGCCTGCTTGGTTGGCCAAAGCCGACCTTCCTGGCGAGGTCTGTGGAGCGGTTGCCGCGGTCTGCGACGACTGTGGAGGTACCGTTGGGGATATCTTCACCGGCTGGTCGTCAGGTTATGGTCGCTTCACCGGAGGAAACTTCACCGTCAACGGTGTTTTCCTCACCTGCGGCGACAAACCCACATGAACCCGGTGAGACAGTTGTTTCTGCTTCCCGCCGGGCCTGGATGGGCTCATATCGGCCGGAACAAAGCGCTGATACCATAAAAACCGCGGTCCGGCAGATCGGCCTTTCCTACCTGTGGCAGGTGGATGACGGCACAGCCGGGAGAATGCCGCTACGGCCGGCACCCTTGCCACAGCCATCCCAACCGCCGCAGCCATCCCAACCGTCACAGCCATCCCGGCCAACTCAGCCGGTTCCCGGGTTCGGTGGCAGGATTGCTACCGCTTCCCGCATGGAAGAAGGACAAAACCGGCTCCATATCTCTCAAGGTGGCGCTCATTTTGCCGAACATGTAAAGGAAGGAATTTCCGAGAGCGGGTCACCTGGTGAGGAAGCCTGGATCAACTGGCCGGCGGCCGGGATGCTGCAAAGCCGGGGAGAGGAAGCACCGAGCTCCACAGCCCTCATCGACCTCCATTTCAGGGAGGACGATCCCGGCAGGCCTTGGGCCGAACTGACCAGACACATTAAAGCCACCGTGGAACAGGATACCACCGGTGGGCACCGGGCTACCATCCGCCTCAGCGTTCAGCCCCCTGAACTGGGTGATGTTGAGCTCGAGATCACCTGGCAGCATGAGCGTTTGACGGCTTCCTTCACCGTAGCCGGCGAGAGAGCAAAGCACATCATCGAGAAAGGACTGCCCGAACTGCAGGCCAGATTGCAGAATGAAGGCCTGATCCTGCAAAAAGTGACCGTTGTCTCCGGCGCTCCGGAGGCGCCGGTACGGATGGCTGAAAAGGAGCCGGGCTTGGCTGCACCACCCGGATCAAGAATCTGGCTGGCCGACATGACCGCATCATCCCCGGCAGACGGCTTACACCCGGGGGGCGACGGGTGGCAGGTGCTCTCCGATGCCGTGCGCCGCTTGGACCTCACGTCTGATTCCGGCATGGATTTGGGGGCCGGCAGTCACGATCAGTCCCGGGTCCAAGCCCAGGCTGATGCCAATACCGGAGGCAGCCATGCCGGTGGCAGCAGTTCCGGAGAAAATGGCTACTTCCGGCATAACGGCCGGGAAGGGGATGGTATTGCCTATGACCGGCAGCCCAGCCTCGGCCAGGACGTCGGCGGAGGAGCCATTGATCCGGCTACAGCCACTGGGGAGAGAAGACTCCGGCTGGCGGGAGCGGCGCCTTATATAATAGGCCGCCTGCAGTTGGTGGATATGAGAGCATAGGACTCCGGCATGGCAAATCACTCGGCCGCCAGGTCGGGTTGGCCGAAAGAGAGGAGGTGGAAGTGATGAGCGTGAGTGCTGCCAACAAAACCAATCAGACAGATAAGTGGAACTGGGCGGCTGAGACGGCTGCCGGCGGCGGGGCCGAGATCGGCAAAAATGATTTCCTCACTTTGCTGATCACCCAGATGCAGCATCAGGACCCTCTCTCGCCGGTGAAAGATCAGGAGTTCGCCGCTCAGCTGGCGCAGTTCAGCTCCCTGGAAGCCATGCAGAATCTCTGCAGTCAGTTTGAGCAATTTGCCGCCGCCAACCGCTGGATGACATACCTTGGTCAGGCTACCGGCCTTATCGGCAAAACCGTGGATCTCACTGTCGAGGAAGGCACAGTATCCGGAGTGGTGGAGATGGTCCGGCTGGAAGATGGCCACATTAAGCTGGTGATCGACGGCAAGGACTATGAGATCGACCAGCTCCTGGCGGTGCGGCCATAGGCATGGGAAGGAGCAGTCTAGAGATGGCAGGTATAGATGACGGCGGCCTCAACCGCCTGAGAGGCCCCCAGGCCGGAGGCGGAGGCTACATCCGGCCGTTAGGACCAGGACAAAGAGGAGTGGGAGCGGTCAAGCCCGGCTCCGGTGCCGCTTCCGCCACCGGCAGCGGTAAAGCAGGGGCAGCGGCGGCAGAATCGTTTGCCGCAGTATTGCGCCGGAATATGGCTGAGGAAACCCGCCCTGCCTCATCCGGTCCGGTAAAATTCAGCGCTCATGCCCTTCGGCGCCTGGAACAGGCGCAGATAGTCTTTGATGCCGGCCGCACGGCTCGTCTGAATGCCGCAGTTGACAAAGCCGCAGGCAAAGGAGCCAAAGACTCGCTCATCTTATTGGATGACCTGGCTTTGGTGGTCAACGTCAGGAACCGTACCGTGGTCACCGCCGTGAACGGCGAGCGGATGCGGGATAACGTCTTCACCAATATCGACAGTGCGGTAATTACTTGATGATTATTTTTACTATTCGGTCGGGTGCCAGGGCCGGACCTCTTGAAGGAAGCCCGGCGGCGTGGAGTGCCGGAAATGCCGCCGGGGCACCGACCGATAAAAGGGAGGTCAAAAAAGATGATGCGTTCTCTATACGCCGGAGTGACCGGCATGCAGTCACAGCAGATGCTGATGGATGTGATCGGCAGCAACATCGCCAACGTGAGCACAGTGGGATATAAATCGGCCCGGGTGTGTTTTGCCGATCTGCTCAATCAGACCATCCGCGGCGCCAGCGCCACCACCAACCCTATGCAGATCGGTACGGGAGTGCGGGTGGGCGCGGTGAACACCCTCTACCACCAGGGAAGTATGCAGGCCAGTGAAAATGAGCTGGATCTGGGGATCGTCGGGAAAGGCTTCATCGTCCTGCAGGACGGAGATAACCGGCTATATACCCGGGCTGCCAGCCTGTCTTTCGATGCGGAAGGCTATCTGGTGCATACCGCCACAGGCCTGCGGGTGCTGGGTTGGCGGGCTCAAGCCGACGGGACTATTAACATCGGCACCCCCCTCGCCGCATTGCGGGCCGGGCAAGGTGAGCAGATGCCGCCTACCGCCAGCACCGGCATCACTTTCGACGGCAGCTTCGATGCCAGGTTGGCCGACGGCGAGAAACTCTTCCGTGAGGTGACGGTGATCGACGGTGCCGGGCGCGGTCATTCTCTGGTCATGGAGTTTACCAGGATCAGCGCCACTCAGTGGAACTGGAACCTGACTGCTCAGGACGGCACGGCCATAGGCAACGGGGCCATCACTTTCGATGGTGATGGTAAAGTGACGGCCGGCGGGCAGGCCACCGTGGTGGTGGCCATGGATGACCGGACGAACGACCTGCCCCTCAACCTGGACTTTTCCACGATCTTGCAGGTAGGTGGCGACTCTTCCGTGGCCGGATATCAGATCGGCGGGATGAAGGCGGGTAATCTTTATGATGTGAGCATCGACGAGAAAGGGATTTTATACGGCATCTACGACAACGGCGTCACCCGGGCTCTGGGACAGGTGGCTTTGGCCATCTTTGCCAACCAGGAAGGGCTGGAAAGGAAAGGCAACAACCTCTTTGCCGCTACCATGGCTTCCGGAGAAGCCGATACCAAAGCAGCCGCCGGGGTGGGCCGCGGTCTCTTTTCTCCTAGGTCTTTGGAGATGAGCAATGTGGATCTCAGCCGGGAGTTTGTGTCCATGATCATCAGCCAGAGAGCGTTTCAGGCCAACTCGCGGGTGGTGACCACCACCGACGAGCTGCTGCAGGAGGTTGTCAACCTGGTGCGGTAAGCCGGTTGGACGATGACGACCGGGAGGCTCTTGGGCCGCTTGCCCCGCTCACGAGGTAGGTGTGGTGGCCGGCCGGGTTGCCGGCTACCCACCGCCGTGGCGGAAACCGGTAAGCAAAGTCGGCTGTAGGAGGTAGACTGGTGGATATCAGCACTTGTTTAGGACTTCTGATGGGTTTTATCGCCGTCACCGTGGTGGCCTCGACCGGCGGTGAAGGTGGCATCAGGACCTTCCTGGACTTAATGTCGGCAATATTGGTGCTGGGCGGAGCCACAGCCGCGCTGTTCGTCAATTTCCCGCTGCCTCATATATATTCGGCATTGAAAGATTTAAAATATGTATTTTTCAAATCCAAACTGGATTCATCCGAGGTGTTGGCCGCCACCCTGGTGGAGATGGCGGGAAAGGCTAGGCGGCAGGGCATCCTGGCTTTGGAGGACGACTTGGCGGAGATGCCGGAAGGCCTGATGCGCCGGGGCATTGAGAAACTGCTGGACGGTTCCTCCCCGGAAAACCTGCGCAAGGCGCTGGAGACCGAATTGAGCATCGCCGACGAGCGCTGGGCCCGCTCCAGGGAGATATTCGAATCCATGGGCGCCTACCTGCCGGTTTTCGGTATGATAGGCACCATTCTGGGATTGGTGAAGATGTGCGCCAATCTCGATGATCCCAAGAACCTGGGTCCCTCCTTCGCCTTGGCTTTGGTGACCACCTTGTATGGAGCGGTGATGGCCAATCTGATCTTTTTGCCGATTGCCGGCAAACTGAAAGTGTACGGCGAACGGGCCATGTTCAACGGCGCCATGATCATCGAAGGCCTCACCGCCATCAGCAGCGGCGCCAACCCCCGGGTGGTGGAAGAAATGTTGCAGATATATGTCGCCAATGATCCGGGGGAGAGCAAAAAGCCTGTGGCGGCGCCGGTAAAGCCCACGGAAGCTGGTGTGCCGTAAGATGTTGGGGAAAAGAAAAGTAGAGAAAAAATCCTCACCTTTGTGGATGACCACCTACGCCGATATGGTCACCAACCTCTTGGCCTTCTTCGTCCTGCTTTATTCCTTCTCCGAGTTGGACGTGCTGAAGTTCCGGCAGGTCATAGAATCATTCCGCGCTCACACCGGCGTGCTGGAAAGCGGACGCACTCTCACCGGCGACCACCTTCTGGAAGAAGCCGGCCTGATGGATTCGGATGATGTTTTCTGGAACGAAAACCGCATAGCCGACGCCCTCCAGGCTTTTGTCTTGCGGGAAGGCATCGAGCAGTCGGTGCTGGTGGTACGCACCGATGAGGGAGTCGTCTTAAGGTTTGTCGACAAGGTCCTTTTTGATCTGGGTAAGGCCGATCTCTTGCCCGAGGCGAGGAGCATCCTGGAGAAGCTGGTGCAGCTGATTGCTGCCTGGCCCAACCAGGTGAGGGTGGAAGGACACGCCGACTACTTGCCTATCAATACGGAAAAATACCCCTCCAACTGGGAACTGTCGGTTTATCGAGCCTCAGGGGTGGTGCGCTTTTTGGAGGAAGCCGGTATCGATTCCAAACGGTTGTCGGCCGTCGGGTATGGCGAATACCGGCCGATTGCCCCCAATGAGACCGAAGAAGGACGGCGGCTGAACCGTCGGGTGGACATCATCATTGTGGCCAATGCACCACAAGCGGAGTACACGGAGAGCTTGCAATGAGGGAGCCATAGGCATGTCGACACCAGTAAAAAAGAGGCGTTTTTTAAGGTTTACCCTGTTGGTAGCGGTCGTTTTCTTTTTCACGGCCACAGCTAGTGCCTATTTAACCTACTTTTATATAAACGGCACGACGTTCCCGATAAAAAGGAGTAATCCCAGGTATGAGATCGGCACTTTCGTGGTTGATCTGATACCCGACAATGTGTGGAATCACCGTCTCCTTAAAGCGCAAGTGATGGTGGAAGCCGACCACACCTACACCGTGCGGGTGCTGCGCCGGCGGGAAGCCGAAGTGCGCGATGCCGTAAACAAGATCTTGCGCAATCAGACTCCCACTGCTGTCGCCGGCCGCACCGGTATGGAAAAGCTGGCCGAAGAAGTGAAAAAAGCCATAAATGAAGAGGTTCTGGGGCAGGCGGGGGTAGTCCAAGTCTATTTCCCCGAGTTGGTGATGCAATGAAAGATAAGGATATGAATTATAAAGATGCGGCCGCCGGGCCGGCAGTCGAACTATATGATTTTCGCCGCCCGGATACCATCTCCAAGGAGCATGAGCGCATCCTGGGCATATTTGCCGGCAATTTCGCCCGGTATATGGTCGGGACCCTATCCACTCAGCTGCGGGGGATGACGAGGATCGGGGTGGAAAGCGTGCGGGAGATGGAATACCAGCAGTTTATGCATGAACTGCCCGCTCATTCCCTGATGGTGGTGTGCGCTGTGCCTCCGCTGGACGGGAAAATTTTGTTCACTCTCGATCCGCACATCTCCCTGGCGCTGGTGGATCAGCTCTTGGGTGGTCCGGGGGAGGCCGACGGCCCGGCGCGGGAGCTGACCGAAATAGAGATGGTGCTTTTGCGTCAGGTGGTCAAACGCCTGTTGCTCAATCTGCGGGAGACTCTGGAGAACATTATCAAAGTGGAACCGGAGATCGAGCAGTTTGAAGCCAACACCGCTTATGTGCAGTTGGTCTCTTCCACCGTCCAGGTGGTCTCGGTGCTGTTCAAAATCAGCTTATCGAAAAACAGCGGCCACTTCAGGATGGTCTTGCCCTATCAGGTGATGAAGACGCTTCTGCCGCTTTTGCAGGAACATTTTTGGCTGCGCAGCAAAAGCAGCAGTTCCGACCGGGTGAAGTCCTCCCCGGAGATGCGCCGGTTGGCTGCCAACATTCCCGTGGAGATCAGCGTGCAGCTGGGAGCGGCGGAGATTGCCCTCTCCGATCTGCTCAATCTGGCGGCCGGCGACTACATAGTGCTGAAAAGCGGGCGCCATGATGAGTTGCCCATCTATGTGGCCGGGCGGAAATACCTGTGGGGGCGGCTCGGCAGATGCGGAGAGGCTTACGCCGTGGCCGTGACCAGATGGGACGATACCCTGGCTGAAGAGAGCGCAGCTCAAGCAGCTGCAGCAACTGCAGCGAACGACGGAGCGGGCTAGAGCGAGTGGTTTGACGGGATCCCCGGACAGCAAGTGAGGATTGGAGGCGAGTGGTTTGAGCGCACAACCGGAAGCGAAAACACCAGAAATAATAGGAAGCGAGCCGGAGCGGAGGACAAACCTGCACAGGCCGGATGAGTCGAATGATGTGACCACCACCTGGGCGCCTGTGGTCAAGCCGCTTTTTCAGCAACTCTCCGAATTGTTCGGCGCCGAACTGGTAGCCGGACCGGTGAAGGCGGTGCGAGGCAGGTGGGCCGGTTTCCTTCCATATCTACCGGCATATCTGACCATGGTAAACGCCGGGTTCAAGCGGGGCTTTTCCGGAGCGATGGGCGTGGTGTGGACGATCAGCGACACCGGCGCCCCTTCTCAGTGGACAGGGAATGAAGAGGTCCGGGCCGGGTTATGGGAAGCTATCGCCGCCTCCCTGTCCTCCGGCTTGAGCACCATGTTGGGCCGGAATGTGGCCCTGGCGGCGCTCGGTGAGCCGGTAACTGGTTCGCCCACAGATCTGACTGCCGCGGTGAGCGGAGCGAACGGGGAGAAAGAAGGACACCTGATTTATGTGGAAGCCGGCGGCGACGGCCTCACCTTTTTCCTCGGTTTGATCGTCGGCGACGACTTGGCCGAGACGGTGGCCGGCATGGAGCCGATTGAGGAAAAAAGTCAAAAGGGGCCGGAAAAAGGCGGAAATCCTCACCAGGCGGCGGGGAGCCGGGCCCAGGCCAATGTCGGAGCCGGTGTGGCGGGTACCGGCGTGGCCGGCGGCGGAGTTTCAGGTGCTGATGTGGCCGGTGGCGGCCCGGCAGCTCCCGGTGGGATGGCAGCAGCCTCCAGCGCCACAGCTGCCGGCGGTATGGTGGCCGCCGGTGGTGGGTTGGTAGCCGAGAAGCGGCCGCGCTTGGAGGAATTCCCGCGCGAGACGGGGCCCCGGCCGCCGGAGCGGGATCTGGAGGCTATTTGGGATCTGCCGTTGCATCTCACTGTCGAGGTGGGAAAAACCAGGGTCCTTCTAAAAGAGGTGCTGTCTCTGGGCAAAGGCTCGGTGGTGGAGCTCGACCGGCAGGCGGGCGATCTGGTCGATGTGTTCGTCAACGGTAAGTTGATGGCCAAGGGAGAGGTGGTCGTCCTGCCCGACGGCAACTTCGGCGTGCGGGTGGTGGAAGTGATCGGCGCCCATGAGCGCCTCCAGAACCTGCAAGCCGAAAGGTGAAGTTACAGGCAAAGCGGCGGTGACGGTGGCATGCTTCATTCCTTACTTCTGGTAGCCGGGAGCGGGGCTTCCCTGGGTTGGACTATGGCCAAAATGCTGCTTTTCCTGGCGGTGTTGGCGGCTCTGGCCCGCCTCCTGCCGGCAGTCTATGCCCGGGCCATCCCCCGCGGGGAGCGCACCTTGCGCCTGGTGGAAGTGCTTCACCTGGGCGGCGACCGTCAGCTCTATCTGGTGAAAGCCGGCGACAGGACCTTGCTCCTCGGAGGAGCGCGGCAGAGCCTCTCCTTTCTCTGCGAGTTGCCGGCCGGAGGAGAAGGAAAAGCGGTGGCACCGGAGCCGGTATCGCATGAGGTGGAAGAGAGAGGAGGTGAGGAGCCACGGTGTGGCTGAGAGGGCAATTACATATAACAAAAAAGGCTATGGATCCAAGTCCTAAAGTCTTTCTCATACCGCTTTTCACCCTGGTTTTGCTGTTGTTCGCGTCTTTGCGGATGCCGGAGTTTCCCTGGCCGGAGCCGGCCTTATCCGCTATAGCCGAAGCGGCTGAGGCTGTCCTGCCCACACCGGTGCCGGTACCCAGCATCACCTTCGGGGTGGAGGAAGCCCAGGAACCGGAAGACCTGGTGCTTACCTTGCAGATCATCTTCATCCTGACCATATTGACCCTGGCACCCTCCCTTTTGGTCCTCCTCACCTCCTTTACCCGCACCGTGGTGGTGCTGTCCTTTACCCGCTCGGCGCTCGGCATCAACCAAATGCCGCCCAACCAGGTGCTGATCGGTCTGGCACTGTTTCTCACTTTTTATACCATGGCGCCCGTCTGGCAGGAGATCAATACCACTGCTCTGCAGCCCTATCTGGCCGGGGAACTGACCTTTCAGGCTGCCGGGGAGCGGGCCTATGCCCCTTTATATCGCTTTATGCTGCAACACACCAGGGATAAGGACCTCTCCCTCTTTGTGGGCGCGGCCGGATTGGCCGAGCGGGCGGTGGAAGGGGAAATCAGCCGGGAGAATTTACCTTTCCATGTGCTGGTGCCGGCTTTTGTCATCAGCGAGCTGAAGAGCGCCTTCCAGATGGGTTTTATCCTTTATGTGCCATTTTTGGTCATCGATATGATCATCGCCAGCGTGCTTATGTCGCTCGGCATGATGATGCTGCCGCCGGTGCTGATTTCCCTCCCCTTTAAGCTGCTTTTGTTTGTGATGGTGGACGGCTGGCACCTGGTGGTGCGCTCCATTCTGTTGGGATACCAGACAGGAGGATAGAGCTGTGACGGAAGGCGTGGTAGTGGCCATCGGCCGTGAAGCCCTGCTGCTGGTGTTGCTGGTGGCCGGGCCGGTATTGGGTCTGGGTCTCGTGGTCGGCTTGGCGGTGAGCATCTTCCAGGCCGTCACTCAGATCCAGGAGCAGACTTTGATCTTTGTCCCGAAAATTGCCGCCGCTTTGGTGGCGATCGCCATTTGGGGATCGTGGATGTTGCAGACTTTGATCGAGTATGCCGAGAACCTGATCGGCAGCATGCACCTTTATGTGAAATGAGCCGAGATGAACGAGACGACGATGACGATCACTATGTGGTGGATGCAGCAATTCAGCGCCGCTTTGCCGGTATTCGGACGTAATCTGGGCCTTTTGGTCGCTGTCCCGTTTTTCAGCCAGAGAGGCTTGCCGCCGCAGGTGGCCGTCGGTTTGGCTTTGTTCCTTACCATCCTGGTGGTCTCCGCCATGACGCCACAACTGCTGCCGGTCCCTGCCGGTGATGAAGTGATGATCGATTTCCTGCGCGTGGCCGCCATATTTGCCGGGGAGCTCCTTATCGGCTTGGCCATCGGCTTTGTGGCCAGGCTGGCCTTTGCTGCCGTGCAATTGGCCGGACAGGTGCTGGAGCTGCCGATGGGACTGGCGTTGGCCGGTGTCCTCGATCCGGTGCAGGGCTATCAGATACCGCTCTTCGGCCATTTTTATTACCTTTTGGCGGCGCAGGTTTTCTTCCTCAGCAACGGTCACTTATACCTCCTCCAGGCTTTGCTGGACAGCTTCTACCTGGTCCCGCCTGGCACGGCGGCGATAGGAGAAGCCCTGGGCCAAACCGTGATCAAGGCCTTCGGCTGGATGTTCGTCACGGGAGTGAAGATCGCTCTGCCGGTGGTGATGGCCATACTCATCACCGATCTGGCGCTGGGAGTGGCCATGCGGGTGGTGCCTCAGTTCAACATTTTCATGGTCGGCTTCACCCTCAAAATAGCCGTCGGCTTCCTGGCCGCCGCTCTTTCCATAGCCGCCATGGTCTCCTATGTTTCCGACATCTTCAGCGGTCGCGGCGATTATATCCGGCAGATTTTGGAGTTTATCGCCGGATGGCAAGGACGGTGAGATGACCGATGGCGGAGGGAGGACAACGCACTGAGCCGGCAACTCCAAAACGCAGGCAGGAAGCGCGCAAAAAGGGACAGGTGGCCAAAACGGTCGAACTGGGCCCGGCTCTGGCATTGCTTTCGGCATATGCCCTCCTATCCGGCCGCGGCCCACTCCTGGGCGAGCAGGCCAGGCAGTTGATGTACCAGGGTCTTAACCCGTTGGCCTGGGGGGAGCAACCCATCACGATAAACGCCGTGACGCAGCTTTTTGCCCCGCTCGTCATCATCGCTTTGCAGATGGTCATCCCGCTCATGCTGGCTTTGCTGGGAGTGGGTGTGCTGAGCCAGGCGGTCCAGACCGGTTTTCTTATAAATGGCGATTTCTTCAGGCCGAAGTGGGAACGCCTCAACCCCTGGAAGGGCCTGCAGCGCCTGCTCAGCCGGCGCATGCTGATGGAGTTGGTGAAAAATTCCCTGAAGACCTTGCTCATCGGCTATATGGCCTGGCGGGTCGTGCGGGAGGCGGTGATGGAACTCCCGCTTCTGGTGAACCTCTCCCCGCTGGAGGCTTTATCCGCCGGCGGGAGGCTGGCCGGGCGGCTGGTCACCATCATTGGCAGCTCATTTCTGGCGCTGGCCCTTGCCGATTATATCTACCAGCGCTGGGATTTCGAACAAAGCCTGCGCATGACCCGCAAAGAGGTGGAAGATGAGCTGAAGCAGACCGAAGGCGATCCCCATGTGCGGCGGGCCATCCGCCGCCGACAGAGAGAGATGGCCCGGCGCCGGCAGATGCAGGCGGTGCCCAAAGCCGATGTGGTGGTGACCAACCCGGTGCACCTGGCGGTGGCCTTGCGCTATCAGGCCGACCTCATGCCGGCGCCTGTGGTGACGGCCAAAGGGGCTGGTTTGCTCGCCGAGCGCATCAAGGCGCTGGCCCGGGAACACAGAGTGCCGGTGGTGGAGAACAGGGCGCTAGCTCAGGCCCTTTATTATGGTGTGGAAGTCGGCAGTCCCATACCGGCCGAGCTATACCAGGCGGTAGCCGAAGTGTTGGCGTTTGTCTACAGGCAGAGAAAAAGATACCAAGCTATTTGAGTGTTTGAGTGAGATTGTGCAAAGGAGAGCACGTGTATGGCTGTTGGTCCACTGGGAGCAACTGTTCACTACCGCAACGCCGATGTGCTGGCCATCGGAGGCGTGGTCCTGATCTTGATCATGATGGTGGTGCCCCTGCCGCCCCTCCTCCTGGACATGCTCCTGGCGTTGAATATCAGTTTATCGCTCATCACCTTGCTTCTCACCATGAATGTGCGAAAGACGCTGGAATTCTCCGCTTTCCCCACCCTCCTGTTGCTCCTCACTCTCTACCGGCTGGCGCTCAACATCTCATCCACCAGATTGATCTTGCTTCATGGTTATGCCGGCCGCCTGATTGAGACTTTCGGCCTCTTCGTTGTCGGCGGCAACTATGTGGTCGGCTTTGTGGTCTTCCTGATCCTGGTGGTGATCCAGTTCATCGTCATCACCAAAGGTGCAGAGCGGGTGGCCGAAGTGGCGGCCCGCTTCACCCTGGACGCCATGCCCGGAAAGCAGATGAGCGTGGACGCCGATCTGAACGCCGGTCTGATGAGCGAGGAGCAGGCCAGGCAGCGGCGCCGGGAAATCCAGCAGGAAGCCGATTTTTACGGAGCCATGGACGGTGCCAGCAAATTCGTCAAGGGTGACGCCATCGCCGGCCTGGTGATCACGGCCATCAACATCCTGGGCGGTTTTGCCGTAGGGATGGGGCAGCGCGGCTTGTCGCTGCAGCAGGCGTTGCAGAAATATACCCTCCTCACGGTGGGAGACGGATTGGTCTCCCAGATCCCGGCGCTCTTGGTATCCACGGCGGCAGGCATCATCATCACCAGAGCGGCCAATGAAAACAACATGGGCGAAGATCTGGCCATGCAGATCTTGTTCCAGCCGCGGGTGCTGCAGATCGCCGGCGTGGTGCTGCTGTTGTTTCCCCTGACCGGTCTGCCGCTTTTGCCGTTTGCCACCTTGGGCGGGAGCGTCTTTATGCTCGGTCGCTATATGCGGCAGCTAGCTCAGCGCCGGGAAGATGAAGAGCTGGCCAAGGAAGCCGAGCGGCAGAAAGAGGAGCACAAGCGGCCGGAAAGCGTGATTCCCCTGCTGCAGCTGGATCGCATGGAGCTGGAGTTGGGCTACGGCCTGATCAACCTGGTCGATACCGCACAGGGTGGGGATCTGCTGGACCGGGTCACCTCCATCCGGAGGCAGATCGCCCTGGAGCTCGGCATGGTGGTACCGGCGATCCGCATCAGGGACAATATGCAGCTTCCGGCCAACACCTATGTGATCAAAATCAACGGCCTGGCGGTAGGTCAAGGTGAGCTGCTTCTCGATCGCTACCTGGTGCTGGGCCCCGATCTGGAGTCCGTGCCTGAACTGAGCGGCCTCTCGGTGAAGGATCCGGCTTTCGGCATGCCGGCCCTGTGGATCGGCGCAGAGGATCGGGAAAAGGCGGAGAGCGCCGGCCTGACCGTGGTGGAAGCGCCTGCCGTTTTGGCCACCCATCTCACGCATATAATCAGGACCCATGCGGCGGAACTCCTGGGACGCAATGAGATGAAACTGCTGCTCGATGCCCTGAAGGCCGACTCCCCTTCATTGGTGGACGAGCTGATCCCGGAGGTGCTGACCGTGGGCGAGGTGCAAAAGGTGCTGCAAAACCTCCTGGAAGAGGGGATACCTATCCGCAATCTGGTGACCATCATGGAGACGCTGGCCGAGGGAGGGCGCAAGGTGAAGGATACCGCCACCCTGACCGAGATGGTGCGCTCCGCCCTGGCCAGGCAGATTACCCAGCTGTACAAAGAGCCGGGCGGGCAGGTGACGGCTGTGACCATGGCTCCTGCCGTGGAAGAGGAGTTGGTGACACTCCTGGAACAGAGCCCGCAAAGCAGCATGCTGCCCTGGGAACCGGAGCGGGCACAGTTGTTTGTGCAGAAGGTGAAGGCCGTGGCCGAGATGGCGCTCAGCCGCGGGCGGCAGCCGGTGCTGCTCACCCCACCCGGCTTGCGCCTGCCGCTTCGCCACCTTCTGCACAGGTATATACCTTCACTGCCGGTGTTGTCCTATAACGAGGTGACGCCCGACACTCCGGTACAGGTGATGGGGGTGGTGAGTTTGGAAAATGGTGATTAAACGTTTTATGGCGCCGACCATGTCCTTGGCCGTGGCCATGGTGAAAGATGAATTTGGCGAAGACGCCGTCATTTTAAGCACGGGGCACATAAAAAAGCCGGGGATTTTCGGCTGGTTCCTGCGCCGGTGGGTGACGGTCATAGCCGGTGTTGAACCTGCTGAAGAGCAAATGGCCCCCGCTACCGAGCCGCCGGCCGCTGAGCCTGAGCTCAACCCGCCGCCGGCCGACCCCCGGCGGGCCTCTCCGGTCAGTGCCGAGAAAATGACTCAACTCACCACCCACTATCTGCTGGAAAAACTCAAGCAGCAGGATGTTGCTGCCCATCATCTCGATAATCTGCGGGAACTGCTGCCGGAGCGGGTGGCCAAAGTCGGAGAGTCGCCCAAGGTGCTGCTGCAGAAATTGTTGGCCGAGCAGCTGCCCAGATTCACTCCCTGGCAAAGCCTGAATCGCTCCCTGGTGGTGGCTTTAGTCGGGCCCACAGGGGTGGGGAAGACCACCACCATCATCAAGCTGGCGGCCCGCTATGGGCTGGAAGCCGGCTGGCCGGTAGGTTTGATCACAGCCGACACCTACCGGGTGGCGGCGGCCGAGCAGTTGCGCACCACTGCGGAAATCCTAGGTATCCCTGTAGAGGTGGTATACTCCCCGGCCGAGGTGGCCGGGGCCCTGGCCAAATTGGCCGGCCGCCGCCTGATACTGGTGGATACCGCCGGGCGCAGCCATTTCACCAATGAGCACATGCAGGAGCTGCGGGATTTTATCCGGGCTTTGCCTGAACCTTTGACCTACCTGACCATCAGCGCCGCCACCCGTTTTCACGATCTGGTGCAGATGATGGAACGTTTTGCCGCTTTCGTGGCCGTCGACGGGCTGATCGTCACCAAGCTGGACGAAACCAACATTTATGGCTCCATATATAACGCCGCCAGGCACTTAAACAAGCCGGTGGCCTTTCTGACCACGGGCCAAAACGTGCCTGAGGATCTGGAGGAGGCCGATAACCTGAAGATCGCCGGGTTGTTGGCCGGACTGGTCCGTGAGCGAGGAAACTAAGATGAGGGAGGGAGGTCGACATGCAGGAGTTATCCGCCCAATGGCAAGCATACAAGGAGAACAACAGCCAAGCGGCCCGGGACGAGCTGATCAATGCCTATTCTCCGCTGGTGAGACAGGTGGCCGGCCGGCTGTTTATCCACTTGCCGACCAATGCCAATGTGGATTTCGGCGACCTGGTCGGCTATGGGATGCTAGGCCTGCTTGATGCCATGAAAAAATATGAGCCGGGCATGGGGGTGAAGTTCCGCACCTATGCCGTAGCCCGCATCCGGGGAGCCATCATCGACGGCCTGCGCACCTTCGACTGGGCGCCGCGCACTCTGCGCCAGAAAGCCCGCCAGATCGGTGCGGTGATCACCTCGCTGGAAAAAAAGCTCGGCAGAAGCGCCGAAGATGAGGAAGTGGCCAAAGCATTGGGACTGTCCAGGAAGGAGTATGAAGCTCTTCTTGGGCAGCTCGCCGGACTGACTATCATCTCCCTGCAGCAGCCGTTGGATGCCGGCGAGGACGATCCTGTTCTCCTGGGGGAGATCCTGCCCGGCTCCGCCGAGGACGATCCGGATGCCGGCTATGAACAGCAGGAGCTGCTGCAGTCCCTGACTGAAGCCATTGCGCTCCTGCCCGAGCGGGAGCGACAAATCCTGGCTCTATATTATTACGAAGAGATGACCTTGAAAGAGATCGGTATCATTATGGAGATCAGCGAATCCAGGGTGTGCCAGCTGCACACCAAAGCTTTGCTCCGCCTGCGCCATTATCTGGAGGAAAAAGAGCTGATTGCCGGGATGGAGAGGCGAAAGCGGCCGCGGCAAGGCCCGCTCCCGGCCCCTGCCCATACCCGTCGCTCCCGGCAGCCGGCAGCGGCTGCCAGGTGAGAGGAGCCACAACTAAAGGAAGAGGGGCTATTATTTGGTGAGCGAGTATCTAGAGCTCTTATTTTTGTTCTGCATTTCTGTTCAGTTGGTAGTGATCATCATCCAACTGGCGGATATGCGCCATATGCTGCAAGGCTTCTATCCGCCGGAATTGGCCGAGCCGGGGGAGCCGGGGCCGGGCGAGTGGACTGCTGCGGGGCAGTCGAGCGAGCTCTCCGGCGCAGGCGGGAGGGCTGTGGCTGCGGAACGCTTGCAACTTTTGCGCCGGATCAAGGAGCTGGAACAAGGAGGCGCAACTGCTGCAGAGATCGCCGCCAGGTTGGGCTTGGCGCGGGACGAGGTGCGTCTGATGCTGAAAAAATTCCCGCCGCTGCCCTAAAGTCGGGGTTAAACATGTCGATATAGCAAGCAGAGGGTGTAAAGAGAGGTGCCGGACAGATGATGACCCGCCATATCGAGCGGTTGATCAGGCCGGTAGCGGCCGAGCAAAAGACCCATCAGATCGAGCCGAAAAGGGACAAGACCGGTAAAGCGGAGATCAAGGATCAGGTCACACTCAGTGCCGAAGCTCAGGAACTTTTGCAGCTGCAGAGGAAGATTGCCGCACAGGGCCCCGAGGTACGGGTGGAAAGATGCCGTGAGCTGCATGAGGCTATAGCCAAAGGGACCTACGACATTCCTGCCGACAAGATCGCCGCCGGCATGCTCAGATATTGGGGGCTGCTTTCCAGAAGATGAGTACCAGCACTGTCACCTCTCCCACTCTCCGAATGGAGGAGGAGATCCTCTCCGGCCTCCGGCAACTGCTAGAGCTCTCCCATCGGAAGCAAGCTTTGCTTCTGGAAAGACGCCACGCCTCTCTGCCGGAAGTGCTGGCCGAGCTGGAGAAGGCCATTGTTCATATTCAGAACCTGAAGGCCGCCTATGAAGGCGAAGCGGGAGAGGAACGGGTGGCGGAGCTATACACCTCATCCTCGTTCCGGAACGTCCTGGCGGAGCTGCAAAAGGTGAATGAGACCAATGCCCGCCTGGTCGATGAGCAACTGGCGGCCATAAAAGTATGCCTGGAATTGCTGGAAAAAAGCCTGCCGCAAGAATATGCTCCGGCCAGAGGGGCAGCCGCCGCCGACTCCGGGCAGAAAGGAGCCGGCGTGGTGACCAAAAGGGCTTTGCAGAGCAGAGGGATCATCAACATTGAAGCCTGACGGGAAGCTTGAAAACAAGCCTCCCGGAAACGGAGGCGGGTCATGAGCGGATTTGCCGGATTGGAAACAGCGCGCCGCGGCCTGGCGGCGCAGCGGTACAGCATGGAGATCACGGGGCAGAATATTTCCAATGCCTATATTCCCGGCTACACCCGGCAGGTGGCCGTGCACGGTACGGCACCCCAATGGTGGAAAATTCCTTTGGGGAGCACTGCCGGCGCTTTTTATACCGGGGTGGAAATCGTGGAGGTAAAAAGGTCATATGATGCCTACCTCTGGGAACGGGCTCGCGATCTGCAGAGTAAAATGACCGACGGTTATGCCCGCTACGACATCCTCAGCCGGCTGGAGGAAGTGCTCAATGAACCGAGCGATGCCGGATTGGGCACCGCTCTGGAGGATTTCTGGTCTTCCTGGTCCCAGCTGGCGGTGGCCCCCAACAGCAACCCGTCCCGCATCGACGTCATCTACCGGGCGGTCACGGTGGCGGAAAATTTCCGGCTGGCCCGGCAAAGAGTGGCGGAATTGCAGGTAGAGGCCGAACAGCATGTGGAGGATTATCTGAAGCAGCTCAATGAGCTCGTCACCGGGCTCGCGGATATCAACCGCACCATAAGCGCTTCAAAAGGAGCCGGGCACAGCACGGCGGCTAATCATCTCCTGGACAGGCGGGACCAGTTGCTTGAGGAAATAGCCTCTATAGCCAAGGTAGCCGTCTCGGTGAAAGACGACGGTACCGTGCGGGTCAGCCTGGCCGGCTTGACTTTGGTGGACGGGGACAGCGCTTTTCAGGTAGGGATGCAAAAGGACGCCGCCACCGGCCGGCTGGAATTGGTCTGGGGAGACAAAAAACTGTCTGCCGAGCAGATCGGCGGCTATCTGGGCGGCTATCTCTCCGCCCACAACGATGATCTGAACTTTTTTGCCGAGCGGTTGGACGCCTTGGCTGTCTCCCTTATCGAACAGGTCAATGCCCTGCACATGGCGGGCTACGACAAAACCGGCCGGCCTGGGGAAGCCTTCTTTACCGGCACGGGAGCCGCAGATATCAATATCTCCGCCGCCATCATGGACAATCCCGAAAAGCTGGCGGCCGCGGCGGGAACGGATGCCAGCGACGGCGACCAGGCGCAAAAAATAGCCAACCTGAGGAGCGAACCCGCATTTGCCGGCGGCAAATGCGTCTCCGTATTTTATAGGGAGATCATCACCGAACTGGGTCTGAAAAGCCGTTCCGCCTTTTTTACCTATCAGAGCGATCAAGTCCTGTCGGACTATATCGAGCGGCGCAAGGAAGCGCTGGCCGGGGTCTCCCTGGATGAGGAGCTGACCGATATGATTATGCACCAGCAGGCCTATAACGCCTCGGCGCGGCTTCTCACGGCCATCGACGAGATGCTTGAGGTGTTGATCAATCGTACCGGCATAGTCGGACGATAGAAGGCCAATAGAAAGGGTGGTTGAGCCGCCATGCGCGTCACTCACCGCATGATGACCGAAGGCATTAAAGATACTTTGGTGCGCAGATCCTCCCGCCTGGAAGATGCACACCGGCGCATGTCGGAAGTGAAGCGTATTTTCAAGCCCTCTGACGATCCGGGGGCTTTGAGCCGGCTTCTGTCCCTGCGCTCGCTGTTGCGCGAGACTGAAGACCGCCGCTTCCAGACCAGAGCGGCTTTGTCGGTGCTGGCCATGGCCGATTCGGCTTTGAGCGAAGCCTGTGAAGTGATGCACAAGGCCTCCGACATCGCCGTGACCTCCGGAGGGACGCTAAATGAGGAAGATCTGAAAAACAGCTTGGCCTTGCAGGTAAAAGAGCTCATAGACCAGCTGAATATGACCGCCGCCACCCGTTATGACGATCTTTACCTGTTTTGCCAGGACGCCAACACCAAAGGGGCGGCCGGCATCTTCGGTTTCGGCATGACGAAGGACGGCATATTCGCCCCGGCATTGGCCGCCCTTGAGGCTTTATATAACGAGTTGAGCGCCGGCCGGCAGGCCTCCGACGGGACGATTGAGGCGCTGCAGGAAGGCCTGCGCAATATATTGGCTTTCCGCACTCAGGCCGGAGCCCGGACCAACCGCCTGGAGGCGCTGGAGATGCGCCTTATCACCTTGGAGGAAGATCTGATTCGCCGCAAGTCGGTCGAAGAGGAAGTGGATATAGCATTGGCTATGATCGACCTGCGGGAGGAAGAGATGGTCTACCAGGCCGCTTTGTCGGCCACGGCCCGCGTCATGCAGGTCAGCCTGGTGGACTACCTGCGCTAGGAGAACCGGTAAGGAGGTGAAGTGATGTATACCAGCTTGCGCACGGCTCTTTCGGCGATGGCGGCCGGAATGATCCAGGTGGATATCATCAGCAACAATTTGGCCAACGTCAACACCACGGCTTTCAGGAAAGAGAGAACGGGCACGCAGAGCTTTGCCGATATATTCAGGGAATATAAGACCGAAACCGGGGTGGGTCCGGTGATCATCGCGGGGGTGACTCCCGGCAAAGGAGCCAAGGTGCTGCCTACCTGGAGGTCACTGGAGCCGGGGACCATTCGCTATACCGGGGATAGCTGCCATGTAGCCATCGAAGGCCGGGGTTATTTCGCCGTGGAGACCCAGGCCGGCATCCGTTTCACCAGGGACGGTCGCTTCCAGGTCAATGCCGGCGGCTGGCTGGTGACGGTGGATGGTTACCGGGTGCTTGGTGAGGCAGGTCCGATTCAGGTCGGCGCGGGTCTCCCGGCCATCAACAATGACGGGACGGTGACTGCCGACGGGGAGATGGCCGGCCGGATCACCGTGGTCGATTTTGCCGATGAGAATGGCTTGCTTAAAGAAGGGAACAACCTCTACCGGGTCACAGAGCAAAGCGGGCCGGCCATGCCGCTCGAGGCCCGGCTCTTGCCCGGCTCCCTTGAGGGATCGAATGTCGATGTGATGTGGGAGATGGCCGAGCTGATCAGCACCACGAGATTCTATGAGATGAATCAGAAGGTCGTGACGGCCGCCGATGACCTATTGGGCAAATTGGCCAATGAAGTAGGAAGGGTGTGAGAAGGACAAGATCAAGCCATACGGCACACAGGATGAAGGGGAGATAGAGCCGCAACGGGCCGGACCGCCTGGCGGAAGCCCGGGCATCGCTGAACGCCGGAAGCGATGCCGGTCGCTGTTACAAAACCACTTCGCCGGTCTAGCCTTCCCTTTATCCTCCAGCATATCCAAAACCATATCCAAACCGGGGGGACGAACCCGGAAGGGAAAGCAGAAGGAAAATCAGGGGAGGTTTGCCATATGATGCGTTCATTGTGGATAGCCGCTTCCGGAATGGCGGGACAGCAATTTAATATCGATACCATTTCCAACAATTTAGCCAATGTGAACACTGCCGGCTACAAGCGCAGCCGGGCGGATTTTCAGGATCTGCTTTACCAGACCATCAGGGTAGCCGGCACTCCGGCCACCACCGGTGCTCAGGTGCCGACCGGCATTCAGATCGGTCATGGGGTGAGGCAGGTGGCCACGCAGAAAATATTCACCCAGGGAGCTTTCAAGCAAACCGACAATCCCTTCGACCTGGTGATCGAGGGGGACGGTTTCTTCCAGGTGCTGCTGCCTGACGGCACCATCGCCTATACCAGAGACGGCGCTTTCAAAAAGGACAGCCAGGGGCGCCTGGTCACCTCCGACGGCTTCCTCCTGGAGCCGGAGATCATCATCCCGCCCGGAGCAGCCGATATCTCCGTGGCTGCGGACGGCACCGTCACGGTAATATTCAACGATCAGGAGCGGCCGCAGAATATCGGACGCATCGAGCTGGCCCGTTTTGTCAACCCGGCCGGATTGCGCAGTTGGGGCCGCAATTTATACCTGCCTTCCGCCGGTTCAGGCGAAGCCATTGTGGGGACGCCGGGTCTTGATGGTCTGGGTTCTCTGGCCCAGGGTTTTGTGGAGATGTCCAACGTGCAGGTAGTGGAAGAGATGGTCAACATGATCATCAGCCAGCGGGCATATGAGTCGAACTCCAAGGCTATTCAGGCTTCCGACGATATGTTGCAGACGGCCAACAATCTGCGCCGGTAGTCCGGCAGGTTGGGTAGGCCTGGCAGGTAGGTTGAGACTATGAAGATGCGCACCGATGCTCATACCTCTTTGACCTTGACGGCAGCCTTGACGGCAGCCTTGGCGGTAGCTTTGACGACAGTCCTGGCCGTGCTTCTGATCCTGGCGGCCGGTGCTGCCGCCAGGGAAGGGCTGCCGCCCGGTCTCGGCACCCCGGATCCAGATTCAGATCCGGATACGTCGGGTGCTCCGGCTCTGGTGATTCTGAAACCCAGGGCGGTGACCACAGGGCCGGACATTCGCCTGGAAGAGATCGCCGACCTGGTTTTTGCGCCCCGCTCCGGAACAGAAGCGGCCGGGGCCGGCCAGAGGGCTGAACAGGAGGATATGCTGCAGAAACTTTCTGCACTGGCAGTCGGCCGGGCGGCTTTGCCCGGCAATTGCCGTCTCCTGAACAGTGGCAGCATAAGGGTGCGCCTGCGACAGGCTGGGATTGCAGACCGGGATGTGCGCATAGACGGGGCTGCAGAAACTGAGGTATGCACGGCGGCGCTGGTGGTGACGCGCCCCGAAATGGAAGCCGCCATCCAGCGCGCCGTTGCCGCCTTGTATCCAGCCGGGTACCAGGTAGTGGTGAGCTGCCCGGCTTTACCGTCCGCCATAAAGACAGCCGGGAGCCCCTCGCATACCTCCGGGGGGCAAGCGGCGGGAGGAGCCGCGGGAGGAGCCTTTGAGATAGAGGCGCAAGTGGATAGGTCAGCGTCAGTGGTAACGGCGATATCGGCGGTACCGGCAGCATCAGCAGCATCAGCAGCAGCGGCAGCAGCGGCGGCGAAGGGCGGAGGTGGGGATGGTGCAGTCACCGTCTCCCTGGCCATCAAGGAGGATGGGACTGTTCTGGAGCAACTTACCACCCGCTGCAGCGCCGGCATCTTTGCCGAAGTGGCCCTAACAGCCGGGAGATTGGAACGCCATACGGTTCTGTTGCCGGAGCTGTTGCTCTGGGAGCGCCGTGATTTGACATATTTCCCCGGTGCGGTGACCAAAACGGACGCCGGGCGGCTCTTGGGTATGCGCCTGGCGAAGCCGCTCTCGTCGGGCAGCGTTTTGCGCTGGACGGATATAGAACCGGTGCCTGATGCGCAGATGAATCACCAGGTACAGTTGATATACAGCCGGGGAGCAGTCTGGGTGGCGGATGCTGGCCGACTCCTCGCCGATGCCGTGATAGGCGAGAAGGTGTCGGTGATCAACATCCGCACCGGTAAACTTCTGCAAGGCATCTTGATAAATGCCGATCAGGTGCTGATAGGTGACGGGGGGAGCTGATGAAGTTGGCTGGAGGGCGCAAGAGCAAAATGCATGGCGGATGGCCAAAGGAACAAAGACGGGGAAGACTCGCCGCCTCTTTCCCGGCGAGCCTAGTGGAGCGGAGAGGGCACCTCATTTGGCTCCTCGTCCTGCTTATTCCGGTTTTATTCCTGCCGGCTGGTTCCGGTCGGATTTGTCAAGCGGCTTCGCTTTGGTCCGGAGCTTCTTCTTCATTATATAGTCCTCACCCTCACACCTGGCAGGAGGGTGATCTGGTGACGGTGATCATCGTGGAACAAGCGCAAGCCACGCAGACTGCCGGCACAGAGACCAAAAAATCGAGCGGTGTGGAAGTGGAACTTGATTTGACCCATGGTTTGCCCATAGATGTGACGCCCGGAACGGTGGAGCTGAACGGCGGTGACGACCTGAAAGCCACCGGCCGGACCACCCGTGGCGGGAGCCTGCACGCCCAGATCACCACCAGGGTGACGGAAATTTTGCCCAACGGCCGCCTGCGCCTGGAAGGCCGGCAGACCATCAAGGTAAACGGGGAAAAGCAAGAGATAGTGTTCACCGGTGTAGTAAGAATCAGCGATATCGACCGCAATTTCACGGTTTACTCCACCAAAGTGGCCGATGCCGAGATCACTTACATCGGAGCCGGCTCTCTGGCGATTAAGCAATCTCAAGGCCTTTTGACCCGGTTCTTTCATTGGCTTTTTTAGTGATTGGTCTGCGGTGCGGGTGACAGCAGAGAGATGGGAGGTTTCGCATAGATGATTTCCATAGTAAATTGGCGGCGGGAAAGACGGGAGCACATGGACGATGATTGGCGGGCAGACGCCGGCTTGATTATTACCACAGGAATGTTTGTCATCATATTTATCCTGACGATGTTTTTGGCTACAGAAGCGGAAGAGGTAGCCCCGGCCCAGGTACTGACGCCAGCTCCGGTCAATTCCCCGGCTGCGGCCTTGAACTTTGAGGTGACACCGCCTGTGGTGCGCATTAAAGATATTGCCCGGGTGAAGGAAATGCGGGATAACCAGCTAGTCGGTTTGGGGCTGGTGGTGGGGCTGGACGGCACCGGCGACGGTACCGCCGGCCAGGCCAGCATCGAGATGACCAGCAACATGCTGCGGCAGTTTGGGGTGTATGTCGACAGCCAGCAGTTGCGCTTCCGCAATACGGCGGCGGTCATGGTTACTGCTACCCTGCCGGCGGCCGCCAGGGAAGGTGACCGCCTGGATGTGCATGTGGCCTCCATCAGCGATGCCAGGAGCCTCTCCGGGGGCATCCTTTTGCAGACGCCTTTGCAGGGCGCCGATGGGCGGGTATACGCTGTGGCTCAGGGTGTGGTGAGCATCGGCGGCCAGAGCAGCCAGCAAAACCGCATCACCCGTACCCATGCAGCGAGCGGCATGGTCATCGGAGGAGCCATTGTGGAGCAAGAGTTGCCGGTGAGTCCCATAACCGACGGCAAGTTGACCTTGGTATTGGCCACGCCCGACTTTTCCACCGCCGCCAGGGTGGCAGCGGCCATCAACGAAGCCGTGGGCGGCAACACAGCCAAAGCGCTCGATCATACGACAGTGGAAGTGGTTTTGCCGCCGGCTTATGTGAGGAATCCGGTGGAATTTATTGCCGCCGTGGAGGAACTCAGCGTCACCCCCGATACCAGAGCCAGGGTGGTGGTGAACGAGCGGACGGGCACAGTGGTCATCGGCGGTCATGTGCGCATCGCTCCGGTAGCTCTCTCGCACGGGGAGTTGAGCGTGCGCATTGCTCAACCCGCTGAGACCGCCACCGACTGGGAAACTGGATGGATGATGCAGATGAACGGCGCCGGCCGGGAACGCTCCATCTTCCTCGACGGGGCCAGTGTGGAAGATATCGTGACAGGGCTGAATGCCATAGGCGCGGCGCCGAAGGATATCATCTCCCTCCTGCAGGCCTTGAAAGCAGCCGGAGCCCTTTTTGCGGAACTGATCGTTATCTGATACGCCATCGTGGCCTATTGACCAGGGCCCTGTCGCCATGGGGCCCAGCCGCTCCGGCAGCTGGCGGCATGTGGTGGTAGGCGGTGAGATGCGTTGAAGGAGAGATCTATATGACTTCTGCTGTAGATGCCGGATATATGGCCCAAGCCAAGCCGGATCATTCAACATACAGCCCGACAACATACAGCCGCAAAGCCGCATCGGGGCCGGCTGCAGCAGGGTCCCGGTGGGCGGCTGGCACCGGTATGACCGGCGCCGGTGCGGCCGGTTTCCAGCAGGTTTTCTCGGCCGTGCAATTCGGCGCCAGCGTAGAGGATGTACCTTCGCCAACAGCCGACAGGCGTGAGCAGCTGCGCTGGGTGGCGGGGCAGCTCGAATCCTATTTTTTAAACCAGCTTTTGGCCAGGATGCGCTCCGCCCCCATCGAGGGAGGCCTATGGGGTGAACGCAGTTTTGCCCGGCAGATATATGAAGAGATGCTGGATATGGAAAGAGCAGCCGCTATGGCCAAAGCCGGCGGCATAGGCCTGGCCGACATGATCTATGACCGCCTATGCGATGACTTGGCTTTATGACATATCGGGAGAAAAGCAGTTCTCGCTTTTGGCCAAAGTCGAGTTCGAGATTTTGCCGGTGTGGTAAATTAAGCCGCCAGCGTCCGAACCTTGGATCCAGGCGCTCACAGTGAGATCCTTCGTATAAAACGTGCGCAGACTTCGACTAAAAGGGGTTTACGCACGTTTTTATTAATATTACAGCGAGGAATCTGTATGAACGGCGAGAACTAAAGCGGCAAACGGTCCAAATATCAGGACAACACAGGGGGACAGGTGATCATCATGTTCATAGATATTCACGTGCATACCAGGCGGATCCCCGGACCGAAGCGGAGGGGCAAGCAGGCCTATGCCACACCTGAGCAGTTGCTCGCCCGCTACGAGGCCATCGGGGTGAAAAGTGCCGTCCTTTTGCCCGGGGTAAACCCGGAATGCGCTTATGTCCCGCAGTCCAATGAAGAAGTGCTGGAGATCGCCGGGAAATATCCAGGCAGGTTCATTCCTTTCTGCAATGTCGATCCCCGGGCCATGACCAACTCCCCTGATGCGCCGCTGGGCGAGATCCTGAGTCATTATAAGGCAGAGGGCGCCAAAGGCGTCGGGGAAGTCTGCGCCAACCTGCCTTTTGAGCATCCGCTGGTGAAAAATCTGTTCAAGCACGTCGAGGCGGTGGGGCTTCCCCTCACGTTTCATATAGCGCCGCAGATCGGGGGGGCTTACGGTCTCTATGACGATCCCGGCCTGCCGCAGCTGGAGAGAGCCCTGCAGGAGTTCCCCAACCTGCGCTTCCTCGGTCATTCCCAGCCTTTCTGGGCGGAGATGGCGCCGCTCGCGCAGACCAGAGACCGTTATGGCTATCCGAAATATCCCATCAAAGAGGAAGGCCGGGTGCCGCAGCTGATGAGGCGCTATCCCAACCTGTTGGGCGATCTTTCCGCCGGCAGCGGCCATAATGCCTTGGCCCGCGATGAAGACTATGCCGTCCGCTTCTTAAATGAGTTCCAGGACCGGCTGTTCTTCGGCACGGATATCTGCGCTCCGGATACGCCCACGCCGCTGGTGGATTTCCTGCAGTGCCTCCTGGCGGAGGGCAAGATCAGCGAGGAAGTCTTCGCCAAGGTGGCCTATAAGAACGCCGAGAAGCTCTTTGCGGAAATATAGAGCAGAGCGGCCACCTTATTCTAAAACTACCTCCATGGCCACTTTGGCCCAGGCGAAGAGGCGTTCAGGTTCATAGCGCACCGTGCTGATATCCTTCAGGATGAACTCAAGGGGGCAATTGTATTTGGCGCACACTTTCCTTGTGTTAGTGAGCTCGGCGCGCACCAGATCGATGTCGAAGGTGTCCATGGCCAGCAATGCCGGGTTGGGTTTGCGGGAGTAGACATAGGCGCGGCCTATCTCCTCCGCCCCCCGCTCCTCATTGGCCCAGGGGCTCATGGACACCTTGCGCACATTGGGGATGAGCCGCACTTCGGCCATCTTGCCGTCCAGCGGGTCGCAGCAGCCGTAATAGACCAGGCCGAAGCGGGAGCATAGGCGGCTGATGTAATCCACCTCGAACTCTTTAAAGGCTGCCGGGGAAACGGTGGCCAGCATCTGGGCCATACCATACATCCAGATATCCACCGTGCGGGGCTTTTGCGGGTTATAGCCGGGAGCCGGCAACTCGTCGGTCCAGGCACCGGAGCAGTGGATCACCGGCTGCGGCTCACATAGGAGACCCTGTTCCTCCAGCTGATCCAGCATGACGAGATAGCCTTCCGTCATGCGGAAGAGGATGCGGTGGAGGAAATCCGGTTTATCGATCATAGCATAAAGCGCTTCCTCGACTCCCATCCAGGAGGCGAGCGGATCCCACAGGCTCAGGTAAGGCTGCACGCCGGCCGCTCTCACTTCCAACAGACCGTCGAAGAGCTCGTGGGCCACCGCCAGGCGCCGCCGGGTTTCCTCTTCATCATGGTAAATTTTCGGCATCTGAATTTTTTCTATGTCGTCCTCGTTCCGGAACTGATTTATGTATTTATGACCGATAATATCGCTCGTCGGATCGGTCACGGCCGTCTCTTCCTGCACCGTAATGCCGAAGCCGGAGTTGTGCACTGCTTTCGGCACCGGAATATACGGCTCCACCACCATATCCACAGGAAAATGACGCCACTGGAAGAGCATGCGGCGCAGGCGGTTTTCGTAACGCCGGCACTCCTCATCCTGGCAGCGCAGGATCAGCTCATCGCCGACGTTCATCTCATTCCAGCAGACCTGGTCGATCATCACCATCGGCCGTATAGGATGGAGCGCATTAAGGGCGCGCCAGAGCTTCTTTTTCTCTTCCTGCACGGGCAGGGCGGCAATCTCGGCCACTTCGGCAGCGAGGGTGCGGATGATGGCTATATCGGCTTTGTTCAGCATATGTGCTCTCCTTTTCTCCAGCTTTCCGGCGGCATCTACCAGATCAGCTTTATAGTCAAGCCCAAAGCCACACCAACCAATGCGCTGGTGAGCGTGCCTACCAGGAAGTATTCGGCGAAGTGCGGCTCGCTCAGGCGCGGGTAGCGCACCAGGCTTTTCACGCCCACGGCAAAGGCTAAAGCTTCATATGAGCCGTTGATCACCAGGATGATGATCAGCAGTCTTTCCAGAGAGCCGATTACCCGTCCCATCTGCAGGTCGATGTATCTGACGGTCTGGTGTGGTTTGGTGGGACTCTCTTCTGCGGAGGCGGCGGTTGCGGCGGCGGCAGAGGTGGCCGCCGAGATGGAGATGGCAGCGGCGGCTGAACGGGCTGAAGAGGCGGCGGCCAGAAGCTCCGCCTGAGCCAGGGTTTTGCCCCCCAAAGCGCTCTGCAGCACGCTGCGGACCAGGTGGTTGGCCGGATGGGTGGCGAGGATCAGCAAGCCGACGGTGGCGAGCAGCGGGCCCACCGGCAAACCGAAAAGCTGATAGCTCGTCCTTGGCCAGACAGGAGCAGCGGAGGCGGAACCGGAGCTGGCAAAGAAGAGCAAAGCGGCCGCGCTGATGTGCAAGGCATATGTTATTGTTAGCGTTGTTAGCGCCGGCGCCGTTGCCGGTGTTTTTCTCAAGGTGAGATGATCGATCAGCGCCGCCGCGCCGGCCCAAAGCACGGCATATATGATTGGCGGCAGGCCGGCCGGCCAGATCAGCATGATCAGAGCCGCCCCCGCCAGGCGTACCGCTGCTCCGTAAACGGCCGGGATGCCGGTCTTGAAGGCCAGATAATGACCTAGGCACCAAGTCAGGAAAAGGCCTCCGGCAAAATCCGGTACGGCTAAAGGCACGGCGCCTCACCTCCTTGACTTACGGGGGCAGTGGGGGTTATGGGCAGCTCAGCCGGTGCTCCAGACCGACGACCAGGGCGGCCTCCGCTTGCATCAGGGCGTCCAGGTGCATCCGGGTGAACGCTTTGCTGACCCCTGAGGGAGTGATTCCCATTTGGGCGGCCAATTCCTTTTGACTGCCGGATTTGGCCACCCGGCAGCTATTTTCCTCCAGCGTCAGATCATCCGCTTGCGCCGTGAGGCGTAGCGCCTGAAAGGTTTGGTAAATCTGCCGCTGGCGGGTCGTCCAGTCCTCACGGATGACATCGCGCAGCCTGGCCAGGGCATTCCACAGCGTATCGGCTGTTTGGTCGCCGGTATGCACATATAGCGAGCCGCCCTCTTTCTTCAGCCGGTCGATGGACCGGCGGGCCAGGTGGAAAGCCGGACCGTCCATGCCGACGGCCAAAGGTTTCAAAGCAGTGCTGAGGGGACCAATTCCCAGCCCCAAGCGGATTTTTATCCTTTCCGCCGACATCCGGCTGTCGAGAAGGGCCAGGATCTCCGGCAGGCAAGCTGCGCTGTGGAGCAGAACCTGGAATTCATCGCCCAGCGTCAGCACGGCCCCGGCGGCGATGCACCTATAGCAGACGGCATTCAGCTCCCGCATCAGCTCCTCGAGACGGTTTTGCCACAAAGCCCGGTCCGCCAGTTGCCGGGAGCCCACCATATCGCCGATTACGGCCAAGTATCTTTTTTCCTCCGCCATCGCCGGTCGACCACACTTCCTGGAGAAGGTTTATGCCACTTGACTGTTTCGGGTCAATTATATATGTATTGACTAATAATAGTCAATTTCCCTCAGGTTGACTTCATGGAGTCATTCTGGTGCCATTGTTGTTTCATCTGCTTCATCTCTTCATTCAGCTCCACCTGCGGACCGGGGCACTGATTTTGCGGATCATATAGCCATTCGCCCTGGTTATTGCGCAGAACGGGTCGGCGTTGGTTGACCGGTGGCGGTGTGGCCGTTTTGGTAGGTGCTCGGCCAGGCCGTCAACATATTTTTTGATTGATGTATCTCCCCTAAAGTCTCTGCGGCCGTTGCCGATGTATAAGGATAAGAGTGAGACGTGCGGCCGCGGCTCGCCGGAGACAATAGGGGGATGAAAGATGAGAATACAGAATAACGTTTTGGCTCTAAACTCATGGAGAAACTTAAATCAAACCTCGAATTTACTGGGCAAAAGCCTGGAGAGGCTGTCGTCGGGTTACCGCATCAGCAAAGCTGCCGACGACGCTGCCGGTCTGGCCATCTCCGAGAAGATGCGGGGGCAGATCCGGGGCTTGAACCAGGCGGTGCGCAATGCTCAGGACGGCATTTCCCTGATCCAGACCGCTGAAGGGGCCCTGAACGAGACGCACGCCATCTTGCAGCGCATGCGGGAGCTGGCGGTGCAGGCGGCCAACGATACGGCTACAGATGCCGATCGGATGAATATTCAGGATGAAATCACCCAGTTGATAGAAGAACTGGACCGTATAGCCGAAAACACCGAATTCAACACCCAAACGCTTATGGGTGCCAGCGAACAGTTTGCCGGCAAAAAATTCTTGATTGGCGCTAATTCAGGTCAGTCAATCGACATTGACCTTAACGCCATGGACTCAGCTAGTTTAGGCGTGGATGGAATTGATGTAACAGATCAAGTTGGAGCTGACGGTGCCATCACCACCATTGACACTGCTATTGCCACAGTGTCTGCGGAGCGTTCCAAACTGGGTGCCATTCAAAACCGCCTGGAGCACACCATCAATAACCTGTCGACGGCTGCTGAAAACCTGCAGGCCGCCGAAAGCCGCATCCGCGACATCGACATGGCCAAAGAGATGATGGAGTTCACCAAGAACAACATCCTCCTCCAGGCCGGCACGGCGATGCTGGCTCAGGCCAACCAGGTGCCGCAGCAGGTGCTGCAGCTCCTCAGATAAAGGACGACCATCTGGTAGAGACTTGGCGGGCGGGGCTCTGCAAAGAAAGAGATCCCCGCCCATCTGTTACCTGATAATTATCTTTAAACGCTGTGACTAGAAAGAAGGACAAGCGTGCGTGTGGAGGCACTTCCGACAGCGTTGACCAAAAACGCCATGCCGACGGTTCAAGTCGAGAGAAAGCCCGCTGCCGAGCCAAGTCGCCGGGCGCCACAGGCGGAAGCGGCACCGGTCCATCAGGGAAGACGGGGCGGCTCACCTGCCGCGATAACCCTCAGTGCCGATGCCGCCGCCTGGAAAAAGAAAGTGGCCGCCAGATTGGCCGAAATGGATCAAAAACGCCTGGAACGGGCCGCCGAAGTGATCAACAAAGCCTTGCGCGTCTTGGACCGGGTGGTCCGTTTCGAGCGGCACGAAGCGACCGGCACCATCATCGCCAGGATCATTGATACCAGCACCGATGAGGTGATACGGGAAATCCCGCCGGAAAAGCTTCTTGATGTGGCCGGCCTGATCATGCAGGGGCTCTTGGTGGATGAAGTGGCCTGATGGCTGAAGTGGGGAGGAGAGAGCAGTGAGTATAGGCGGTTTGGCCTGGTCCAACAGGATGCGTATGACGGGAATGAGCTCAGGATTGGACATAGACGAGATGGTGAAGCAGATGATGACGGCCGAGCGGATTCCACTTGACCGTTTGCTGCAGAAGAAACAACTGTTGCAGTGGAAGCAGGAAGACCTGCGCCGGATAGGGGAAAAGATCTCCGCCTTCGATGCCGGATCTTTCGCCTTGCGCCTTTCTACCACTTTTTATCCTCACACCGTCTCCTCCAGCAATGAAAGCCTGCTCACCGCCAAAACGGCCGCCGGAGCAGGAGTGAGAGAAGGCACCCACACTCTGGTGGTGAACAACCTGGCCAAAGGAGTGCATATGGCCAGCGGCAGTCCCATCACCAAAGCCGGCGGTTCCCTCGCCACCTTGGCCGACCAGTTCGACTTGGCCGATCCGCATCAGATCATCGAGTTGACCATCACCACCACTGGCGCGGGTGGTGGGGCCAGCGTCAATTTCAGCTTTGACCCGCAAACCGACAACATCTATAATGTGGTGGCCGCCATCAACCAATCGGCTCTGGATATTCAAGCCTTTTATGACAGCACCCTCGATCGCTTATTTATAAACAGCAAAAAGACCGGGGCGGCTACCTCCATCTGCATCTACCATGATCCGAGTGGTTTCCTCTCCGCCCTGAAACTGCAGTGCGGCGGCAGTGAAGTGACGGCCGGCACCGCCTACTCCGGGCAAAACGCCTCCGTGGTGTTCAACGGCATAGGTCTGGAATTCCAGAGCAACCAGTTTACGCTGGACAACGTTACTTATACCCTGCACGGTGCCAATCCGCAGGCAGAAGTGGTGGTACAGGTGAGCCATGACATCGACGCGGTGATCGGCGCCATCAAAGAGTTCGTGGCCGAATATAACCAGCTCATCACGGAAATCGATAATGAGCTGCGAGAGAAGCGTTATTATGACTACCCGCCGCTTACTGCCGCCCAAAAGGAGGAAATGACGGAGAAGGAGATCATCCTGTGGGAAGAGCGGGCGAGAAGCGGCATGCTGCGGGCCGATCCCATCCTGAGGCAGGCTTTGATGGATATCAGGCAGGCCTTGACCGATGCGGTGGCCGGGATAAACTCTCCATACAATTCGCTCGCCTCCATCGGCATTTCTACCACCAGTTGGCATGACCAGGGCCGGCTGGAAGTCAATGAAACCAGATTGCGCCAGGTGCTGGAGAGCGCGCCGGAGGCTGTGGAAACCCTTTTTACCCGCAAAGGCAGTGGCAGCGCCGCCGGACTGGGCTATCGCCTGGATGCGGTGCTCAACCGGGTGATCGGCACCATCAAATCTCATGCCGGCAGCATCACCAGCGCTGTCGACCAAAGCTACCTCGGCCGGCAGCTGAAAGCCATGGAAGACGACATTGAAACCTGGGAAAGCCGCCTGGTGAGAAGAGAGGAACATTATTACCGGCAATTCACCGCCCTGGAATCGTTTATCGCCTCTATGAGCGCACAATCGTCATGGCTCGCCATGCAATTCGGGGGTAACAATCAATGAGCACAGAAGCTTTCACCACAGAACCTAAAGTAGTGCAAGACGCTGAGCCCATCCTGCGCCGCCTGCTCTCCGTCACGCGGGAGGCCGTCTCGGTTCTGGCTGAAGCCGAGATGGATATCGAGAAGCTCACCGACCTGTTGTGTGTGCGCTCTTTGCTGTTTCAGGAGCTGGAAAAGTGTTTGCCGCCTTCCTCCTCGCCCTCATCTTCGCCCTCGCCCTCATCTTCGCCCTCGCCCTCGCCTTCGCCTTCGCCTTCACCCCTTCTCTCACCCTCAGCGGGCGGCAAGCGCTATGACGGCAAAGTGAAAGCCCTGGTCGCCGAGTTGCAAAAGCTGGATGCCGAGGTGCTGCATCTGGCCGGGAAGCGCCGGGATCAAGCGGCCACAAATTTGGCCGAAACCCGCCGAACCAGAACGGGGATATCCGCCTATACCAGGCAGAGCTGGTCTGTTGCACCTTCCAGCCCATATAACCGACACTTATAACAGGCAATTAAAGACTCGTAAGAAAGGAGGCAGCCGGAAATGACCCCCATGGCCGCAGGGGCCTACCAGGCCTACAGACAAGTGGATGTGGAGACGGCGTCGCCCCACAAGCTAGTGACCATGCTATATGAAGGGGCTATCAGGCGGTGCCGGGAAGCGGTGCGCGCTTTTGAAGCCGGGAACAATGCCGAAGCCACCCGCCTGCTTTATAAAGCGCAGGATATAATCGCCGAATTATTGACCAACTTGGACAGGGAAAAGGGAGGCGAACTGGCCGCCGAGCTGGCCGAGCATTATCTTTTCATGTATGATCTACTGGTGAAAGCCAATATCAAGCGTGATGCCAAGAGCGTGGGCGAAGTGGCCGACCTTTTGAGTGAGCTGCTCTCGGCCTGGAAACAGATCGGTTGATCGGCAGATGATTTGCTGATAAATAAACAGAAGCCGGACGAGGCTTTTGTTTGCTTTTATGGCTTTTATGGACGGCAGCAGGAAGTTGACGTCGGGAAGTGCAATATGTTCCGGGTGCACTAGCTTTTTACCCCTCCACCACCTTTCGCCAGGCCATTCCGGGTGAGGATGTGCTAGTATAGTTCTGAGTACCCGGCCTAATAGCCGGCGATTTGCAGGAGGATGGATCTTGCTGCCGGGCCGCATTGGACAAAAGATAAAAAGGCCTATCTTGCCCATTTTTCCGGTCATGCCTGTCAATCTTCCTGTCTTCCGCCTGCGGCGGGTAATCGGCAGCATTGTCCTGCTGGGCCTCATCATGCTGGCCCTGGCTGTGCCGCCTTCTCTGCCGGCAGGCAGGATTGCCGACCATGAACAGGCGCGCAGCCTTTTAAACGAGATGGATATGATCCCCCGGGCCGGCGCCGCCATGATGAGTGCCGTCCGGCTGACAGCCAATGTGACCAATATAAAAATGGTACCGGTGGTAACGAGGTCGGTGGTGGCCTATCTGCCGACTGAGGAGAAGATGCTCGTTCGTCCGCTGCCGGTTGTCTATATTCCCGGACCTGAGATGTGCCTCTTCTTTCTGATCCCTGTTTTCAACTCCAAGTATAAGGATCAGCAAAAGCCTCCTCATTTTGTTTTGGCATGAAATTAAAACCTGCCATTTAATGCTATTTGCTATTTAATATATGTTACAGGAGGTTTTTTGATGATCCCTCGTGATGAGAGATGGAAAGCGATTGTTATTTTGGTTTTGGTGATAGCCGGCGCCGCCGCTATGGCCTTGCGGCCCCTGCATCTTGGTCTCGATCTGCGCGGCGGCACCAGCATTGTGCTGCAGGCGAAGACCGAAGACACCGGTATTGGCAGCGACACCATGGAGCGCCTGATAGGCGTCATGGAAAGGCGTGTCAATCAGCTGGGCTTGTCCGAGAGCACGGTGCAGAGAGTGGGTGCCAACCGCATCAACATCGAGCTTCCCGGCTACAGCGATGCCGATGCCGCAGTGGCCGCCTTGGGGCGCACCGCCATGCTGATTTTCGCCGACGAATTCGGCAATGTCATCCTCACCGGCGCCGAGCTGTCCAATGCCACCTATACTACGGACAATATCGGCCGTCCGGCGGTCTCGGTGGTGTTGAATGCTGAAGGGGCCCGCAAGTTTGCTGATTTCACCAGGCGCAACGTTGGCCGCCCGGTGATCATCAAGCTCGACGAAGAGGTGATCTCCCAGGCTACCATCCAGGAACCGATCACCGACGGCAAAGGTATTATCACCGGCCGGTTTTCGGTGCGGGAAGCCACCGAACTCTCCGCTTTGCTGAGAGCCGGTGCCTTGCCGGTGCCCGTCGAGGTGGTCGAGTATCGCACGGTCGGACCCACCCTCGGACAGCAGTCGGTGAACGATAGCTTGAGAGCCGCCATCATCGGTTTGGTCGGTACCATTATCTTCATGCTGCTGATCTATCGCGGTCTCGGTTTGGTGGCTGCTCTTGCCCTGACCATATATGCCGTGCTGGTTACCGGGGCCATGATGGGCTTGGGGGCAGTGCTCACCTTGCCCGGCATCGCCGGTTTGATTCTCTCCATCGGTATGGCTGTGGACGGCAATATCCTGATCTTTGAGCGGGCCAGGGAAGAGTATAAGAACACCGGCACCATTCCCTCCTCCGTCAGGAAAGGGTTTAACAGAGCCTTTTGGGCCATCTTCGACTCCAATACCACCACTTTCCTTGCCGCGCTGATACTGTTCGCTTTGGCAGTGGGTACGGTGAAAGGCTATGCCGTCACCCTCGGACTCGGCGTGCTGGCGAGCTTCCTCACGGCCATCACCGCCTCCCGCATACTGAGCTATCTGCTCCTGGCCACCCCGCTCAGGGATAATGCCAAGGCTTTGGGGCTGACCACTTATCTGAAACAGAGGTTCTTCGACATTGTCGGACACCGGCGTATATGGTTCACCATCTCCAGCCTGCTCGTGGTGGTCAGCATCATCTCCTTACTCGCCCAGGGATTGAACTTCGGGCTGGACTTCGCCGGCGGCACAGTGGTAGGCATTGATATAAACCGGACACTGTCGGTGGAAGAGATCGAGGAATTCACGGCGGCAGCCGACATAGGCAGTGTCAATATCCAGCCGAGCGAGAACTCCTTTATGCTGAAGGCGAGGGAGATACCCAAGGACAGTGTGACGAGTCTCGTGGATAAGCTCAATGAGGCCGGCCTGGAGGCCTCCATATCCCGCCAGGAATATGTCGGTCCGGTCATCGGTCAGGAAGTGAGATCGAAAGCCATTCTGGCCTTGCTCATCGCCCTGCTCGGCCAGATCATCTATGTCAGCATCCGGTTTGAGTGGCGCTTCGCCATCTCCGCCGTGGCGGCTTTATTCCACAACGTGATCATTGTCGTCGGTCTCTTCTCCATCCTGCAGAGAGAAGTGGACAGCACATTTCTCGCCGCTTTGCTGACCATCATCGGTTATTCCATCAACGATACGGTGGTGGTGTTCGACCGCATCAGGGAGAATCGCAAGACGGCCCGGGGCGAGCTCTTTGCCGACACCGTGAACCGCTCCATCAACGAGACCATCGCCCGCTCGCTGAACACCGGCTTTTCGGTGATTTTGGTCCTGACCATGCTCCTTCTCTTCGGCGGTTCCACCCTTAACAGCTTTGCTCTGGCCTTGTTGACGGGCGTGTTGCTCGGCACCTATTCCTCCATCTTTGCCGCCTGCCCGTTGGTGGCTGTATGGCACGGTGCCTCTGGAAAGGGAGCAGGGAAAGGAAGAAAGTAATAGAAGAAAAAAGAAAAATTCCGGCTTCCTCTTGAGCTGAGCTTGGCACCGACAGTCAACTGCGAGGTGAATGGAGAGCGTGCTGCCATATATGCAAGTGGGTTATATAACAGCCTGTATTGCCGCAGCCGCTCTCTGTTCCATCTTGGCCGCCTTCATTTACAGGCGGCGGTCTGCCCCGGGTGGGAGGGAGTTCTTCTATTTGCTGGTGGCTGCCGGCTGGTGGTCGGCCGCCGCCGCTTTGGAATCAATTGCCGGAACCCTGAATGCCAAAATATTCTGGAGCGTTATCAGTTATCCCGGCGTCACTTTGGTACCCGTCTTCTTTTTACTTTTCACCTGGAAATATACTCAGCAGCGCCACTGGTTTACGGAGGATAACCGCCGCCTCATCCTTTTTTTTATCTTCCCTGTCGTCACTTGGTTCATGGCGGCCACCAATAGTCTCCATCGGCTGCTTTGGCCGCATATTTCCATCCAGGAGACCATCCTGGGTCTGCAGGGAGTTTATCACCATGGGCTATGGTGGTATTTATATTTGATATATGCTTACATACTGCTTTTAGCCGGCATAGCTACTCTGCTGAATGCCGCTCTGAAATGGCCGAAACCGTATAACAACCAGGCCTGGATTATACTGGCCAGCTATGCCCTGGCTATGAGCGTAAACATGATATATGCCTTCACCCCTCATGATGTGTTGGCCTTCAACGATCCCACCCCGCTCGCCATTTCCTTGTCCTGCCTGGGGGTGGCTTGGGCCATCTATCGCCACCGGTTGCTGGATTTGGTGCCCATCGGCCGGGAAGTGCTGTTTGAGCAACTGCCGGATGCCATTATTCTGTTTGACGGGCAGGGACGGATCATCGATGCCAACCCGGCAGCGGTGAAAATGTTTTCCATCAAGGGTAATCCGGCCGGAACCTCGCTTGGCGATGTGATGCTCAAATATCCTTCTCTCTTTGAGGCCGTGCTCTGCAGCGACACTCCCACCGAGGTGGCCATCGACATGGGGCGGCCGGTATGGGTGCAGGTGAAAAGCATCCCCTTGAGAAGCAAGCTAAACAAGACCAATAGCCGTCTGGCCATCATGCGCGACATTTCGGAGGAGAAAAGCTACCTCGACAGGATCAGTAATCTGAGCTATCACGACATTTTAACCGGGCTGTATAATCGCACCTACTTTGATGAGGTGAGCAAAAAGCTGGATGTGCCCGAAAACCTGCCGCTGACCTTGATCATGTGCGATGTCAACGGGCTGAAGCTGGTGAACGATGTCTTCGGCCACCGGGCGGGCGACCAACTGCTGGTGGCGGCGGCCCGCATCCTGACCGCCTCCTGCCGCCAGAGTGATATTATCGTCCGCTGGGGCGGGGACGAGTTTGTGATCCTTTTGCCGCGCACCACCGGGGAGGACGCCGTGCATATCGTCGAGCGCATCAAGAAGGCCTGCGATGCCGGTGCGGATGTTCCCATCAAGGTCTATATGGCGGTGGGCTTTGCCACCAAGAGAGAGATGAATCAGGACATTTTATTCTTGATGAAAGAGGCGGAGACGCTTATGTATGAGCATAAGCTGCAGTCCGCCCAACTGGTCCATGCGGAGATGCAGGCGTTCCTGCGCAACAGGCTGCTGGAAGCGGGAGGCGTGGAAAATGAAGCTCATTTCGCTCACCTGCGGCAGCTGGTGTTCCTCATGGGAAGGGCCCTCAACCTGTCCAAAAACGCCATCGAAAGACTGATGCTCCTCGCCGACTGGCATGACATCGGAAACCTCTCCATAGCCCCCGAGATACTGAACAAGCCCGGATCACTTTCCCCTGAAGAACGGGCTCTGATGCAAAAGCATGCCGAGGCAGGCTACCGCCTGCTCTTGGGCTTTCCCAACCTGGCGCCGCTGGCGCAATATGTATACGACCATCATGAACGGTGGGACGGCAGCGGCTACCCCAGGGGGATCAAGGAGGAGGACATCAGTTTATCTGCCCGCATTCTCGCCCTGGCCGATGCCTATGATGCCATGACCAGGGGCCGCTTCTACAAACCAGCCGTGAGCAGGGAGGAAGCCCTGGCGGAAATCGAGCGGGGCGCCGGCAGCCAGTTCGACCCCTTCCTGGCGGAGCTGTTTGTCAGAGAGGTGCGGGAGAAGACCTAAGTGCTAATTGTAGCCGACTGCATATGGCGGCAGATGCTGTGCTCTCCAGCCTATATAGATCCAGTCGAGGCTCTGGATGGTGAAGAAAGCCAACCGGAGGTGAAGACGAAGACCCCGGAGTATACCAGGCAGCCTCCGGCCAGGGCCAGCACGAGAATCAGCGCATTCAGGAGCGTTACCTCTGCCTCGAGCTAAAAAAGGCACCAGATGATCGCCCCCATGCCGGCCAGCACCCGCGATAATCTATGAATATGGAAGTAGGAGGCGGCCACCTGCACCACGAGGGAGTGCGGCCGCAGGAGAACGCGGTCGAATTCCCCGGTGCGGATCATGCGCCAGGGGAAGTAATCGAACCCCCGGCAAAAAGTCTCCGCCAAACCGATGGGGTCGGTGAGGCATACCAAGAGCATCTGCAGCATCATGATCGGCCAGCCTTTATACTGAAAGCCGGTGAGAAGATGCATGCGCAGGTTCAATGCCCACATTTCCGCTGGTGATGAGGTTGTAGATATCCCGGTCGATGTTCATGGGCTGCATGATAAAAAGCATCTGCACCAGCCAGGCGTAGGTGACCACCTGCCTGAGGGTCAGGCCGGCGGTGATACCGGCATCCCGGTTTTCGGCATAATGGTAGAAAGCGGTTAAGACGGCGATCTCTATCAGGCCCCACAATATGCTGGTCGAAGCGCCGGCCATAAAGGCCAGCCGGTATTGAAACCCTTCAGCCGACTTGATGCGAAAGAGGGAAAACGAGGCCCGGGCGTTAGCTTTGATCTGCTGCCGGCGGATCATGCTCCTATATGCGATTATGCTCATATATGCATCTCCTGGTACATGGCAGCAATGATCTCGTCGATCTCCTGCTCTTCAATGACGATATCCAGCAAAGGCAGGTGCTGCTGCGAGCGCTGGCCGAAGACCACGCCGATCTCCGAGACGTGTGCCACCCGCTCTTTCCAGGGGATGCGATTCATGATGCGGCAGCTTCCGGCGTCGGGGGTGAGGATGCCGCTCATGATTTTGACCTTGGTTGATTTGCCGGCGCCGTTGGGACCGATATAGCCCACCAATTCTCCCTCGTCGATATTGAAGGAGATGTGGTCCAGGGCTTTGATGATCTTCTTTTGCCGCACAAAAGCGCCGCGCAGCAACCCGGCCCGTCCTTCCGGTCTGATGGAAACCGTGTTGTTTTTGCATATGCCCCGCAGTTCGATCTGAGGCAATGAACGGACCGCCGTTCACCATTTTTCGCAATTTCTCTTGACTGTCGGGCGTTTACGTGGTCTTGTATATACAAGAATGTTGCTTCCCGCAACAGAGTGTATATTGTCTCCAAATGCCGGCAGCAGTCGGCTTTTTTATTTTGGTTTTCTGGGTATGGTGTAGATTCTCCGGTATTCCGACGGCGACATGCCATAATGTCTGCGGAAAAGGCGGGCAAAGTAGTTGCAGTGCGTGTAGCCGAGGTTCGTGGCCAGGCTTTGAATTGGGATCGTGGTATTCACCAGAAAATCCCTGGCCTTAAGCATGCGGATGCGGGTGATGTGATGCATTACGCCGTGCCCTGTCTCCTTTTTGAAAAGGCGGGTAAGGTAGGCCGGGTGTAGGTGGACATGCCTGGCCACATCATGAACCCCGATGGCTTCGTGATAATGCTTCTCGATATACTTCATGGCGGTGGAGAAAGTATCGGTTGGGGCATCGAGCAGTTCGAAGAGATCGGTGGTAGTGGTTTGCTCCACCAGGTGTTTCAGGGAAATGTCTATGATCAAAGAGGCGGACGACAGATGGGTGCGGTCCAGAACCGGTAATTCCTCGAAAGCTTCCTTCAGCTCCTGAATGTCTGTGGTGTAAGTGGCCAGGTGAGGGGCTATCACCTCCCAGTTGGTCTCTTTCGCCAACCGGCACTGGCCGCAAAATACTACTGCAGTCAATTCCTTATTGCGAAATACAGGGATTATTATTTCTGTTAAGCCGGCGTGGCAGGTGTGATAGAACGGCTGCTTATATTCCATGGCCAGCGCCACGGCTTTTTCCACATCGCTCGCCAGGCAAAAGGGGAAGACGCCGGGCAGCTCGCGGATGATCGTGCAGTAGCGGCACTTGTGCCCGTGGTATTCCTTCACCACCTGGCCATATTGCTTTTCCAGGACCTTGTTCAGGTCATATATGCAAATGCCGATCCCGGAGATGCGGGATACGGCTTCGAGAACCTCCCTGAAGCGGTTGATGCGCTTTTGGTCTTCATGCTGCTGGCTCATGCTCATTTGCTCCGGCATTGCCCTTCACCCTGCGGAAGCAAATCCGGGCGGGATGGAGAATAACCTCCAAATGATCGGCTTATTTCCATCCCACCCCAGACGTTCATTTTTCCATTCACCATTTAGCGACATATTCATCTAATACAGCCTGAACCGCTTGTTTACCTTGTGCAATCGCCAAGGCAGGCGATAAAGTGCCGGACCATATCGGGTTGACCATATTGGCTATCGCGCTCAACACTGTAGTGTTGCCTGGAAATGCCGGTACGGGCCATCCCGACAATATGCCGTTCAGATAATACTGTACATTGGCAGGCGGTCCGGCCTGGCGAAAAGCTTCACTCATAGCTACAGGAATCCTGGCGGGGCAAGACTGTCCGTTCCGCGCCAGATCTGTTGTGCTTCCCTGCTGGTGAGGTATTTCACAAATCTCCAGGCTTCCTCAGGATGCTTGGTGCCGGCAAAAATAGCCATGCCACCGATATAAATAGGCGAAGTGGCGAGCTTCTTCTTCGGCAGCGGGGCGATATCCCAATCAAGATCTTTGATCTCATTAAAGCGCCCGCGGCTCCAGGGACCGATAAAATCTGCCGCACTTAACATGCTGGTGAACGTGCCGGCCGTGGAGGCCACTTTGCTTCGAGCAGCATAATGCGGAGAAATTCAAGGGCTTCGACAGTTTCCGGATTGTCCATGGTGAGTGTTTTAAAGTCGGATGTGAAATAATCGGCTCCGTTTTGCCTAATGAAGGCCAGCGGGTCGTGTAACATGGAAGAGGGCGATAACTCAAGGCCATATACTGCCACCGAGCCGTCGGCATTGTAGCGCGTCAGGCGGGTGGAATTGATCAGGAGGTCTTCTCAAGTCCAGTCTTCTTTCGGCGCACTTAGTCCGGCCTGGTCATACATGGCCGTGTTGTAATTATATACCAGGCTGGACATGACTACCGGCATGGCGAAACGGGTGCCTTTCCAGGTGAAAGCATCAAAGACAGGACCCGGAAAATCACTCAGCTGCAGTTCATTTTTATCGCGCTCGATATATGGATTCAAATCAAGGAAACTGTTGGTCAGAGCAAATTCATGCATCCAGTCGGTTTCGCCCCGTACTATGTCCGGAGGAACACCTGCGGCTTCCATGGTGCGCAACTTGGCTGTAAACCCGCTGATCACATTCTCCATTTTGATTTTTATATCCGGGTTCTGGGCTTCAAAACGATCCACCATCTCCTGCCAGAAGACTAATTCCGAGGCCTGGCGATTTATCATCCAGTGCAGTTCCACCGTTTTGGAGAAGGCGGTCCAGACAAACGTGGTCGATGCAAACAGAATGATCGCAATTATGGTCAATAATGTGCGATACAATGACTACTTACCGGAGAATAAACCACTCTTCATATTATCACCCCCGTTAATTAAGTGAACGATGATCATGCCCCTCTTATTGTCGCTCTTATTTACTTATTGAAAACCGGTGCTTTTTTAGGTCATTCATATCACCTCCCTTAGCCCGTTTTCTTTTCCGGCTTTGCTGCTATATGCTATAGAGCATAGTTGCCGTAGGGACAGTTGATGACGCAGGGTTCGGCCACAATGGGACGTCTTTTCTCTGTCAACTGATGCTGGCGCAAAGCGGCGGCTAAGCTTTCGGCCGTCACTTCCTCTCCCGGCGGGATGTCCACATTGGAACCCATGTATTTGAAGCCGCTCTCACCGACCAGGGCATAGCGCTTGGCCCAGTCGCACTTTTTTCTGTCGATCCGGTGGAAACTGAATTGGCGCCCTTCCAGTTCCAAGGTAACTACCTCATCGCTCAACGCCTGGACCGGGCAGGTGGTGATGCAGGGCCGGTCCGGGCAGGAAGCGCAGCGCAGATCTTCTTCCTGGTCGGGGTAGGGCAGGGAGGACGGCGCCAGGGGAGCATCGGTGATGATAGCCAGGAAACGCTGCCTGATACCGAATTGCGGTGTGACCACGAAGCCGTTTACCGCCATCCGGCCCAGTCCGGCACACAAGGCGGCAAAGCGGTTGGAGCGCAGATCGGGCTGCGGACCTCTGGGACTGGCGGCAAAGGAAGCAGTGTTCATCAGATCCTGCACCATGACCGCTTTATATCCCAAGGACTCGAGGTGCTGTATCAGCCTGGCGCCGATGGACTGGCCGAGCCAATTGGTGATATATGTCTGGAAGGCATATGGGCCGATGGTTTCTGCCGGGGAGCGGACCGCCCAATGCACGACTTCGCGATGCAAACGGAGACCGAAAACTATCACGCTCTTAGCTTCCGGCATATAGTCCTCGGGGGTTTTCACTATCCGCATCTCCGGTCTGACGTCCGGATCCCAAGGCCTGTTGCGCGGCGCTTTGTCGATGGCGGCGAAGGACTCGTCATTATCAAAAACGGGTCTCAGCTGCTCGGCCAAAACTTTAAACCTGGTGGTGGAGGCGATGCCGAAGAGATCGGCTCCCAACTCTTCCGCCAGCTTTTGCACGGAGGCGGCGATACCGGCTGGATCAGCCTGGTTTCCGGAGGTGGGGTTGGCAGCGTCTTTTTCCTCTCCGGCCGGAGACGGCATAGCAATGGTGCCGCGCCTATGGGGGGCGAACGTCATGCGGGTGATTACCGTATTGGCGGAGACTACCTTTCTCCCGGCCAGGGAGCCTTCCTTAAGCTGGGTGGCGAGGATTTTTTCCGTGAGACTGCGCTGCATGGTCATGACCGATTTAAAGCCCAGCTCCTCGAGGCCTCTGGTAATGTCGAAACAGATGGAGTCGATGAGATAGTTGGCCCCGAAGTGCAACTGTCCTATTTCGGCTGGGCCGCCGGAGGCGGCTGAGGCGGAGTATATGACCGTGACGGCACTTTTGGCGCCAGGCAGATCCTCTTCCAGGGAGAGACCGAAAGCAGCCAGTTCTTCGGCAGAGAAAACGATCATGTCGGTGGCTCCTTTGGCAAAGGCTTTGGCCAGGAGCCGGTCGACCAGGGAGCGCGGCGCAATGGCTTCGTTCAAGGTCGCCGGAAGGCGGCGCACAGGAGAGCTGGAATAGCTCTTCTGGAAGGTGCGGATGGCCGGGGGTAGGCAAAACTTCAGGCACTGGCCCATCTCGCCGCCGCGCAGGTTATGCTTCTTAAAGGCTTCCAGGATCACTTCTTCATCAACTTTGTCGGGCAATTCCATGCCGACATCGAGGTCAAAGTGCTCTCCCCAGGCGCAGCGCCATAGGTTTTTCCTCGGGAAGCGATATTCATATGGATCGATCTTTAAAACGTTTTCCCCGTCTATTTCCTTGCTTAAGGCCAGCGTGGGGCAATGTTTTTGGCAGAGGAGGCACTTATCGCAGATGGTGCCGGGCGGGATGAGCGGGTCTTCAGGTATCTCGGCATCCGTCAGGACGGTGACAAAGCGATTGCGCGGGCCGAATTCGGGAGAAAGGGCGATGCCGCTGAAACCGATCTCGGTCAAGCCGGCCACCACGGACATATAAATGTGGCTGACGTCCGGAGCGAATACGGCCTGCAATTCTTTATATTGCCTATAGCGCCAGATGTTGCTGGAGACTATGGGTACGGCGCCGAAACCTTTCTCTTCCAGGAAAGTAGCCATGCGGTAGGACATTTCATCAAGCCGGTGATTCATCAGCCCTTGCACGGTGTAGGGCCCCTGGATCTGCGGGTGTTTTTCCCCGCCGAGTTCCACACAGGCATCGGGGTGGTGAATGCCCATGACGATGATGGTTTTGGTCGCCGGGAACAGACCTTGAGGGCTCATCATCAAAGGCGCATGCTTACACCGCTCGATGCCGCCGAAACCGACGAGGTCGGCACCCAGCTGATAGGCATAATTTTTGACCAGCTCTTTCAAGGACATGTATTTTACCTCCATATTTGCGGTGGTCTTTTACTGCATGATAATCCTTCGTATTGTCACACTTGTTTCCTGGATACAAAATGAACGACCCGATGATACTTTTTTAATCTGAACTCAGCGACTCTTTGTGGAGAAGCTTCCACGTTCCCTCCCGCCTGTAGGT
>DULU01000083.1 GCA_012840225.1 Bacillota bacterium | reverse complement strand
GCTCGTTCTCTGTGTGGTGAGAACTACCTGGAAAAGATGGAGGAACAAGTAAACAGGTGGAGGAAAAAACCTCTACTTGTTCCAGAAAAAGGCTTCAGTGGAAGCTTTTGGGTTTCCGAATAACTACTGTGGATGAAGGGAGGTGCCGGATGCCGGTGTGGGGTGGGTAATCGTCAATCTGCATATTCCAGTCACTTGCCTACTCCCCGCTCCCGGCAAGGCAAGGAGTATTATCACACCCAAACTCTGTTTTAAATTGACTTTGTAAATTGACTTTGCTGAGCGAGGAGGTATGTCGTATGCGTAGGCATCGTCCGCCAAGAATCCTGTTCAGAACCGTGCATATCGCCATCATAGCCACACTGCTATTGAGCACGGTCGCCTCTGCCAAGACTCTTACCCTGTTCTACCGCAGCAATAATAACAACGAAATGCTCATGGTCAGGGAGCTTATCGAGCTATATGAATCGCGGTTTCCTGATGTAAAAGTAGAATTAATTCCCAGCGGCACCGGCGGGGGTATAAACTACACAGAAAAATTAATGCTGCTCCGGGCTTCAGGGCAAATGCCCGACCTATTCCACAGCTCTGCCGATAAAGCCGGATATCTGATCAACGGCTGGGTTATGGACATCACACCATACTACCAAAGAGATTTTTCCACGCTGAACACCAGGGATTTCCTGCCGGGAGTGCTGGACGCCTTCAAGCGGGGCGGCAAACTCTTCGGCATACCGGCAGTATTGTCCGGACAAGGACTTTATTATAATGTCGATATCTTCCAAAAAAGCGGCCTGGCGCTCCTGCCGGTCGAATGGAATGACAAGGCATGGACCTGGGAAGATTTTGTAAGCTATTGTCAAAAACTGACACGTCTCAATCCTGATGGTAGCGTGCAGCAGGTTGGGGTCAATATGCTGGGTGAATATAAACTGCCCGACCTCGCCTGGATCTTCGGCGGCGACTGGTTCCCGCCCGAGGCGTATGTAACCGGAATAGCCCATACTTCCATCCTCGACAGCCCGCAGAACCTGGAAGCATATCGGGCGGCTCAAGATCTATATGAACACGGCTGGGTAGGCGATGCTGTCGGTGCCGATCCTTGGAGCGGTTTTATGTCGGGTATCACGGCCATGGAATGGGTCGGCTGGTGGAAAGTGACCACCTTCAGAAATGCCAAGCTCAGTTTCGCCTGGAACATGGCGCCTATGCCGAAAAAAGTGACCCGCAACCACACCCTCTGGTTCGACACCGTATTTATTTCCGCCGACACCGACCTGCCGGAGGAGGCTTGGCAGTTCCATAAACTTTATACCAGTTCCGAAGGTCAAAAGCTGATGCAGAAATACCTCGGCCATGTGCCCACAAGATTCTCGGCTTTGGAAGCATATATAAACGCCACCACGCAGAATACGGCCTTAAGTCCGCCGGAAGTTTTGACTTATATCAGCGGAGCTACCGAACATGGACGGATCAGCGTTGAAGAGCTGATCTACGGAGGCATTGCTATATCCTCCCAGATGCAGAACTGGATCCAGGCGATGCTGGTAAACCGGGAAGAACCGGCAGCAGTGATGATCGCCCGTGTTAAACCGCAGTTGGATGCCCTCCTGGCTGAATATGCAGCCAAAGCACCCGGGAAATAAAGCACGGGGAACACGTGACGGGCGGGCGGGCCGGCATACTCTATGATTCTTGACACTTGCCGGCCTGCCGGTCTTGTTACCTGCTTATTTCCTGCCCAATGCGTTTTGACATTGGCCGGCAGCTACAGCCGGTCCGGTAGAATCACCTTCGATCAACGTAGGTGCCACACATATCCTGACATAACCGTCCACTTTGCCGCTGTGCAATTGTTGCAAGAGGATCACAGCCTGTCGCGCCATTTCCGAGCTGTTGAAATTGAAAGTAGTGATGCTTACCGCTGAATCGGTATGCACATGATCGAAACCCATCACCGAAATGTCGCCGGGAACCGTAAAACCTGCCATCTGCGCCGTGGCAATCGCCGCTCCGGCAGCCAGATCATTCAGCACCCAGACAGCGGTGGGAGGTGGCTGCATCATCAACAGTTCGTGCATCCGCATCCTCACCCCGCTCACCACATCGCTTACAGTAATACCCTCCACCGGTGTGGTAAATAGCGCATCATCATAACAGCCGTGCCTCTCCAGTCCAATGCGAAAGCCCGCCAGTCTCTCCCGCATGGAAGAGGATATCTGCGGTCCGGGAATATACGCAATGCGCCGATGCCCCAATTTGCAGAGATAACGGGCGGCCAGCACACCGGCACCATAATCGTCGAATGTTACAGCATGGCTGAGGGCCTCTATATGGCGTCCGAACAGCACTACCGGCACCGGCAGACTCCGCAGCCACCAGGCATCTTCCTCGCCCAGGTCCTCCCGGGTGAGCAATATCAGGCCATCGGCAGCGTTCTGCTGAAGGCACCGTTCCACGCTGTCCTTGAGCATTTCTCCTTCCGCACTGGACACAACTTCAAATTCAAAATTAGCGGACTGCCCGCATTTGACCATTTGCAGCAACGCTTCACTGAAGAAACGCTTCAGCTCCTCAGTGCGCAAAAGGCCAATAACTTTACGTAAGCCCTTTGTTGCCGCCTGGCGGCCTTTCTCCGTCACCAGGCTCTCCTCATTGTTATCTTCAGCATCAGCCAATACCTCACCATGCCCCGGTAACTTCACCGCCGGCATGCTGTAACCCATGCGGCGAGCCTCCCGCATCACCTTCTCCCTGGTCTCCGGCGCTATCCGCTCGTTGCCGGCCAGAGCTCGTGATACAGTAGATCGCGAAAGCGACAACTTCCTGGCAATATCCGCCTGCGTGACAACCTTGTCCGCCATACACATACCACCCCGATGCAACATCTGTATAACAGTTCGACAGCCGGCTGCACATACCTGCCCGACCGTGCAATCTGTCGGCAACAGTTACACAGACGGAGCGGTTTCAATTGCACACCTGTGCAACACACAAAAAGAGAGCGCCCCGCCGGCTTGACTACTGCCGGCCGCCGGTGCGCTCTCAGCTAATATATTCCCTTTTATGATCAAACCGCCGCTTTGGCTAAATCTCCGCAGCTAAATCTCCGCAGCGAGCAACATTTCGACCATGCGCATCGAGGCTGCACCTTCAGAGATGTCGGCCAGAGGTTTCTTCCTGTTCAGCACGCAATCCAGGAAAGCTTCGTCTTCCTGGTAAAAGCCGTAGTAGCGGTGCAACTCGGTGCTGCCGGCCAGCTCAAAGCCGTCCAGATCGATATATTTCTGCGCCTGGGTGCCGGTTGAGGATATGGAATAGGAGGTCTTGCCGCCATGCACCATGATGTGAGACTTGACCATATTTTCTCCCATGCCCAGGTTGATGAAGGCGCTGGCTTGCGGTCCATGTATTTCGAAGGCATGGGTCCGCCCGCCGGTCATGTAATTGGCCCTGACGATTCCCAGGCAATCATTATCAAACTTGATCACCGAGAACCAGGCGTTCTTTACCACATCATTCACCTGTCCCGTCACGGTAGCCGCCTTAACAGGCTTGCCTCCGGCTATCCAGCGCACCAAATCCACGCAGTGTATGGTATCCGACGGAAAGGCGCTCAGCGCACCCTGGCAAAAGCTGGCCGTGCCGTGCTTGAGAAACGTTCCTTCCACGTGAGTGATGGGAGTCAGTTCCCGCATAATCTCCAGCGTCTTCTGCACTACAGGTATGTAGCGCCGGTTGAAGCCCACCTGCAGGATCCTGTTGTTTTTTTCCGCAAAAAACTGCAACGATTCAGCCTGGAAAGCCGTGATGCCCGGCGGCTTTTCCATGAAAACATCCAGACCGGCCATCAAGCAGTCGAGAACGATGCGATAAAGCTGGTCAGGCTGGACAATGCAGAATATGGCATCCAGCTTCTCTTTAGCGATCATCTCTTTATAGAGGGTATACACTTTGGGTATGCCGTATTGCTCCGCCGCCTTGCGGGCCCGCTCTTCAATGATGTCGCAGACTGCCTCAATGCGCGCCGTCTTGATCTGGCTCAGAGCAGGTAAATGCACACTTCTGGCCAAACCACCGATTCCGATAATCCCCACTTTTACTTGATCTGACATGAGTCGCACCTCTTCTGTTTCATTTTTGCTTGACTATTGCTGCATCACCGACGGTATGGATTATTAGTATAAGGCAATTATAATTGCCGCTTTACATTATATCACGCTCCCAATGAGTGACTGCCTCTTCTTTAAATGGTCCTGACCGCAAGGCCTCAATCTGCTCCTCATTGAGCAAGGAGTACAGATAGAGACCGACACCGTTTCCAGGCCATTTACGCTGGGCATAAGCCACCAGATCAGCCACCAGCTTGCCGGAGCGGGAAACTGCCTGGCCGAATTCGGTGCGATCATAGTTGCCGAGCAAACACACATAAGCTTCCGGCCGGCTTGATTCCGCCCGCACTGCGTCCCACTTATCGTACGCCGGCTGCTGGTTATAATCCATGATGTAAACGACATCCACCCATCCGGCTTCCACCCACATCTTCTCGTTGCGGCCGTCAATGGCCGGGCCTTCCTCGGCCGGGCGGGGGCTGCCGTCCACACTGATCACAATCCCGGGCCGGAGGCGGCGGGCTTGTTCCGACGTGCGCCGGATAATATCGGCCACGGCATCATCCTGCCACTGGATGACCCGGCCGGCGGCGTGAGCGGCAGGCTTAAGCTGTCCTGCCTCGGCGGTTAGATCACCAAGCAGATCCCGGCCGAATTTGGCCTGGTAGTCATCCCGGCAAAACTGCCCCGTGCAGATCCCGCCTGTGCGCACATAGTCCAGATTCAGGCCGTCGACGTCATATTTGGCGACCACCTCAAGCATCAGCCCGACGATAAAGTCCCTGAATGCCGGATTGTGCACATTGAAAAATCCGGCCGGCGTGCCTTCGTCGGCAAATTGCGGGTATAATTCCGCATCTCCGAGCGCCACCGTAAACCAGGGATGGACTTCGATGCCGGCGGCATGCATCTGCCTGATCAGTTCGGCAAGGGGGTCGACATCCAGCGCTTGATAGCGCATGGCTAAGGTGGGCTCCACCATGGTTCCGGCGGCGGTCCCGGCGGTTCCGGCGGTTCCGGCTCCGGCGGTGGAGGAGCCGGAGCTGCCGCTCGGCCAGCGGGCTCCCCGGCCGTGCCAGACACAGGGCACATAGACATTAAAGCCTGCTCTTTTCACCTTCTCCACCAGGGCTGGTATCTGCGCCGGATCCGTCCAGGAATATCCTTCGTCGAAAAGGGCGCGATTCTCCAGCAACCGCCCTTCGTCATCACGTTTGGCGGATGGCACCTGAGTCTCCAGCACGCTGGTCAGCCAAGCCCACTTCGCCTCCTGAGCTGCTTGCCAGTCGGCTTCCTGTTCTTTATATATGGCAGCGATTTCTCCGGCCGAAAGCGGGCGGTTGTATATATAAAGTTCATCTATCAACCCGTCGCACCAGCGCCCGTTGGCTAGTGGGGAGGCCATATCCGAGCCGATGATCAGATTGGTGGTCGGTCGTCGCACCGGTTCCCAGGTCGGCGTCCAGGGAATGCTGGTCCGGGCGGCAACCTCCCCGTCGATATATATGTTGACGAAACTGGGGGAGACACCTATGCCCTCCGACCAAGTGACCGCCACGTGATGCCATTCTCTGATCCGCCCGCCCATATCCAGCAGCGCCTTGGTGCTGGTATGGATCCTGTTTTGATTATCCAGGACGAAATAAAACCGGCCGGCCCCTCCGGTAGTCTCCCACCACCCTTGGCTGATGACAAAATAGGCCGGCAGGCGCCCCTCGCCGCCCAGACCCATGGAAATCAAGGTGTGCGATTCGGAGGCCACCGGGTTCCAGTCAGGCTTCAGCCAAAACATCAGCGTACCGCCGGCCATATTGATGTTGCCGCTCGGAGAATAGGAGAGATAGGCGCCCTTGTCCAGGCGCACGGCTCCACCCAGCTTGCCGTCACCTACCAGCACGGCTCCATTTACCACCGGTTCGGGATCTCCTTTGGCGTAGTCGGCGGAGAAGCTTTCATCGAAACGGGCCATAAAGAGGAGATCCGGGGTGATCGGATTTGGTGCCGGCCCGGCAGCCTCCGCAGCTACACTCCCCATAACCGACATAACCAAAGCCAGCGCCATATAGATGGTAGTCAAGGTTGTTTTATAGGCCGGTATTTCCCACCGCAACATGAGAGAACACCCCTCTTCGCTCCCATCTTTTCCTAAGATGCCCTAAGATGCCCCGCTGTTGCCCCGTTTTCGCCCCGCAGCGGCCTCCCTGCTGCCTCACTCGCCTCAGTTGCTCCACTTAAATAGATCGTTGATCAGGCGCGCCGCTTCTTCCATGGCTACATTAACCGCCACTTTGCCTTCCGTTATGTCTTGGAAGGCCGGATATAATATAGCGGTCACCCTGGAATGCTGCGGCGCCATCGGTTGAGGTACTATTTTGCCGATCTGCTCCTGCAACGGTCTCAAGCCATATTTGAACTGGGCGGCATAGTCGTGCAGGATGCCCATGTTGGGACGATAGTTGGGAATCTTGCCCTGAGCGGCGATCATGAAACGGATGCCGTCGCTCGCCATGTATTTGACAAACTCAAATGCTTCCCCGGGGTGCTTGGTGGTGGCGGCAATTGCCCAGGGCTCGGTGCGATAGGTGGAGACATCCTGCTGCGGACCCCGCGGCCAGGGCACATAGCCGACATTGGTGTTGCCGTATTGACCACCCGGAGCTGGGGGCAGCGACCAGTTGAAGTTAAAGCCGAATTGCCCGGCCAGTACCAGCGGCCTGTATTGCGACATGGGGAAAAAGCGCCCTTCCACAAACTGTTGCTGCACCCAGCGGAGCCCCTCAAGTGCTGCCGGCTGATTGAACAACACCTTGCTGTAATTATCGTCAAACCAGGCGCCACCGAAAGATTGCACCCAGGGACCTACATAATAATGATCCGGAACCACCATGGCAAAGCCGACCACTTCCGGAGTGCCGTCGGCTTTGCGCTTCGTCGCCTTGCCAGCTATATTCTCCAGCGCCTGGTAATCCCAGCTACCCTGGGCATACAGGTCATCGGGCGACGCCAAGCCCAACGTCTTCATCAAGTCTTCATTGAAGTGGAGATAGTTCACGATCAACATGTCGGCGATGGCATAGTGTTTACCATCCAGCGCGATCGGCGGGATGACGAACTGCTTGAAAAACTCGCTATCCTTCTGAACCAGCGGGGTGAGGTCCATGGCATAGCCGTAGCGGAACACTTCCGTCTGCTGCGTCGACCACACCCTGAACACGTCGGGCATCATGCCCGCCGCCGCCCTGACCATAATCTGCTCCCAATATTTGGCATCATTGCCCGGCGTGCGCCACAGTTCGATATCGATATCCGGATGGAGCTTTTCAAATTCCGCAATACCCTGCTCATGCAAATCCCAATAAACTTGGGAGCCCCACTCCGCCACGACAAGTTTCACTTTTTCGGCAGCAATTGCCGGCACCGCCGTCACCATGAACGACATGAACACACCTATGACCACACCTATGGCCAAACCCAGGGACACACCCATACAGAGAACAGCCGAAACAAACCATCTTGTCCTCACCAACCTCGCTCCTCTCCTCTCCAATTAGATTTAATTTGGAAATGATCGCTTTCCCAACCTGTGATATGTATAGTATATAATTGAAACGCAGTGTATAGGTCACTCGTCTTCAGATCTAAGTCACCCGGCTTAATTGGTAAATCGTGGAAGAACCCAGGGTGTGGAAACGCCGGGAGTGAAATCAGGTGACGGAAAACGCTATGCTGGCTTATCTGCAGAGTGTGGAATTATGCTGGGCGAGCTATAGATCGGTCCAGAAGGGATGGCTGGTCCGGCCTCATGCTCATGATTATTGGCAGTTCCTGGGTGTGGAATCGGGCTCCATACTGGGGGAGGTGGGTGAAAAGCGCATCATCGTCACCAATGAAAAAGCCATTCTCGCCCCTCCCGATAAAAACCACAGCTTTAAAGCTCTGCAGAATTCCATATTGCTTGAGGTGAAGTTCCACGTCCACAACAACGTGTTTAATGAGCAGCTGATCAAGGTCTTGCCCCTGGCTGAACTGCTGAGCGGCCCCGTCCTGTCCACGATGAAAGACGTCATTCAGGAAGGCAAGCAGATGAAGCCATATTATAAAGACCTGGCTACCATCAGGCTTTATGAGTTCATCATCCAGCTCCTGCGCCACACCAACGGCACCGCACACCCCCTGGAATCCTGGCCCGAAGTGGACGACAAGCTTCTTGGCGCCGGCAATGAAATGGTAAAGTCGTCCATCGACTTTATGAAACAAAACCTGGCCGCCGATCTGACATTAGAAGACATTGCCTCTCACCTTGGCTACAATGCCAACTATTTTTGCACCAAATTTACCGCTGTCTACGGTATGTCGCCCATGCGCTTTTTATCTATGCTGCGGCTGAAGAAAGCGGCGGAGCTGATCGCCGCCACAAAGCTTTCCTATAGCGACATCGCCGCCCAGGTGGGCTATGGCTCCGCCCGGACCCTGGCCAAAGCCTTTTACAGCCGCTACGGCATCTCCCCCACCACTTACAGGCAACATGCCACCCATTTTGCCGACAGCATCAGGTTTCGGGAGACCTGGTCGATAAGGCAGGAAAAGTATAGCTGAAGAGCCGGTAGTAATTGATAAATGGCAGGTGCCGGTGAAATCACGGCGATTGTGAAATGAGGAATGAAGGAAATCGCCGCCGCAAAATGTAATTACCGATTGTTGGAATATTTTACCGAATAAGGGAAAGAAGGCGGCGGTGTGATGGTAAAAATACTTCCGGTATATAACGACGGCCGGCACAATGCCTTCACTTCACTGACGGAGTGGCAGGGCCGCCTATATGTGGCCTTCCGCTCCGGCACCAGGCACGTCATACCCGGCGTACCGGACGGCCGGGTGCGGGTGCTCTCATCCGAAGACGACGGCCTAACCTGGACGGAGGTCGCCTTGCTCGCCGGTGCGGAAGAGGAGCCGCTCGACATGCGTGATCCCAAACTTTTGGCCACGCCGGAGCGGCTCTATATTCACTCTTTCGGCTATCGCGACGACCAGCGCCGGGACGCCTACCTCTGCTGGACAGAGGACGGCCTTCACTTTACGCCCTTTCAGAGGGCTTTGCGGGAAGATAATCTGGTGATCTGGTGGCCGGTATATCACGACGGGCAGTTTTTCGGCGCCGGCTATCGTTACAATAGCGATAAAAGAGCCATATACTCTCTTCTCTATAACTCCGCCGACGGGGTAGACTGGCAAGTGCAGGCGGTGATCAGCGATGTGCCTTATTCCAACGAGACGGCCTTGCTTTTCCTCCCGGACAAAACGGCGGTGGCTTTAGTGCGCCATGACGGCTACCGCCTCACTCCCCCCACGTCCAACGGCCATCCCGTGCTCGCCAAAGCCAAGCCGCCCTACCACCTTTGGGTGAAAAAAGAGCTGCCTATCCTGATGGCCGGCATGTGCTTCCATCTGTTGGACGACTGTACATACTTGATCGCCGCCCGCGTCTTTGACGACGACGGCACGCACACCGCTCTCTTTCACTATGACGAAAATACCTTAACCAGGCTATACACTCTCCCGAGCGGCGGCGACACCTCCTATGCCGGCATGGTGCGCAAGGGTTCCCGCCTGCTGATGAGCTATTACAGCAGCCACGAACAACCCCATAGACCCGAGGTAAACAGACCTGCCGGCATTTATATCGCCGATATAGATATAGCCGGCCTCATCGCTGAAGCCGGCCTGAAATACTGATATGGATATAGCAGAGACACCCCGCCTGGTCAGACGAAGTAGAGCCTAACCAAGCCAAGCAAAGTCTATTGTTTCCCGGTCAGGATCTCCTGCACGATCAGCTGCACCTGATGATCGAGCTCATCAATAAATGTGCTCAGTGGAATCTCGCCCCTCATGAACCTTGTCTGGAGCGAACCCCAGATGCCGCGGATGGTGTCCGAGCGTGGCGAAGCCATCTCCGTTTTTCCGGATCCGGCCGGCAGATAATAATTGGCCATCAAATCGAGATTGACGCCGAACTCCCTCACATATTCCCTGAACAACGGATGAGCAATGGAACCTTTGGTGACCGGCAGCAGCCTGGCATTCACCACGTAAAGTGTCAGAGCATCAACCGACGAAAGGAATTTCAGCACTCGCCAGGCCGCCTCATCCACTTCCGGATTGCCCGATTTCACCAAGGCCAGGGTGCGGGTCCAAAGATAGGATCCCGGTTGAGCCCCGCTATCGGGATAAAGCAAGGGCGCCGTAACCACATCATTCATCTGATTGGTCAAGTCAAACAGGCGGAAGTTGCCGTCCATATAAAAGCCTGCCTGACCGGTGAGGAATATGTTCCAGGTGACGCCGGAGTGCACTCCTTCCACCCGCAACCGATCCTCGCTGATAAGCTCATCGATGATGGTATATGCCTGGCGGAAGGCCGGTTTATTCACCGTACACTCAATGCCGTTTTCCAGGTTGATGATGTAACCATTGTTTTGTCCCATGAAATACATGCCGACGTGGTTGGGGTGTTTGCCGATGATGGCATGCTGGGTCAACTGGCCTTGGGCGTCCCTTTGCCGCAGTTTTGTCGTCATGTTCCGCAGGTCGCTGTTACGCCATCCGGGCTGCGGCGGTTGCAAACCGTTTCTGGCCAGCACTTCGGGATTGTAATACATCACTATCACCTGGGAATCAAGCGGCATAGAAAAAAGCTCACCGCTCGGGGCTTGACCAAATTCCAGCGTAGCCGGGAAGTAGTCGTCCAGGCTGAAATTGTCCCGGTTTATGTATGGCCTTAAATCTGCCAAAATTCCCAGATCGAAGAAGTCCCTGTCTCTTGAGGAGGCGCCGACGATTACATTAGGTCCTACACCTGCAGCCACGGCAGGCAGCAAATTGTTGGCGTTGGGGTCCTTTCTTTCCAGTTCAATCTGTACATCCGGATTGGTGCGGTTAAACAGGTCGATGGAGGGCTGCAGTCCGGCAATACGGTAATCATTTTGTTCCCAAAGTCGTATCACAATCGGAGAAGCTGCCATTACATAACAGATCTGACACGCCAAAAAGATACTTGTTATTAAAAATATCCCCGCAACCTTTCTCATATGCTACCTCCTTCTTTTTCCGTGATACGGAATGATTATCCGTGTAGTAAAATACTTCGTTACAGAGGATGAATACTCCTTTATATCAACAGATATTTTCGTCATGCTAATTTTCTGATGATGATCTGCGTGGGCAAACCTCCAGCAGTGTCCCTTGTGTCTCTTGCCCCACCTGCGGCACCATGATAAACTGTATACTGTAATACAGTCTGTTTCCCTGAGGCAAACGCTGGTGAAGCAAATACTGCCCGGAACACACCAGACTGCACAGCGAATCCCAAAGATAAGCGAGAGATTTAAGATGTGCTCCCCCCAAACCCGGCAACACCGGCAACACCAGCAACCTTACCAAACCCCCAACCAAACTCACCCGCTGGGGCTATCCAGCTATGCCGTGCGCTATGCGGCAGCTGCCGGCCTCGATGCCGCCGGTTTTGTCGCCGCCGTTGCGGAAATGGGCTTTCAGCGGGCACTGCTTTGCGAGAATATAAAACTTGGTGATCCGGCAGCGGTACGGCGCACCGCCGAGGATTGTGGAATACAGGTGGAGCTGGGCATAAAGGGGTTGTCTGCCCCGGTCCTCTTCGCCGCTCTGGACCTATGCCCGAAGCTCGGGAGCGATTACCTGCGCGTGGTCGTCGATGTGCCTGCTCCAGGCGTGTCCCACCCGCAGTGGATCGAGCAAACCAGGGAATTGATCCGCTCGGCGCTTCCCCGCCTCCACCGGGATGGCATCCACCTGGGCATAGAAAACCACTTTGATCTCACCACCAAAGAACTGGTGGAGCTGGTAGAAGCCATTGCCGATCCGGCCGTCGGGTTGATTTACGACTCCACCAACCACCTGGGCTTTATCGAGAAGCCTGAAGAGACCCTGGACTACATGCTGCCCTATCTGTCAGGTGTGCATCTCAAAGATTACATAGTCTTCAGGGTGCCGGGTGGGCATCGCATACAGGGAATCACCTTGGGCGATGGTCTTTTGGATGTGGACAGGATAGTGCGGAAAATCGACGAAGCGCATCCCACTATACCCATCACGCTTGAGCTGTCGCTGCTCAAACCGGAAGTGGAGCAGGAGACGCCTGCGCTCCTTTTGGCGGCCGAAGCCGAACCAATCAAGATCAGCCTGGAGCGCCTCCTGGCGACGCTGGGCCGCGCTGGGCGGTGCTGCCCGGAAACATGAGCATGGCAGCATGACTATAGCCGAAATATAAAACATTGCAGATTAAATAAACCGGAGAAGGGGTATGGAAAGGGTTATGGAACACGGCAAGTTGCGCTTGGCTATCATCTCAGGCTTTCTGGGTGCAGTGAAGAACCGTTACATGACATATCGGGAGGACCGGCCTTTTGCGGAAAAAGTGGCTTTGGCCAGGCAGGTGGTCGGCCTCTCCGGCCTGGAACTCTGCTATCCGCAGGATTTTTCCGGCGATCCCGACGGCGCTCTGGCAACGCAGATCATGGCGGATCAAGGTCTTTCCGTTTCCGCCGTGAACTTCCGCTCCAGGCGCACCGGCAGGTGGTGGCGGGGCTCCTTCTCCTCCCAGGATGCAGTCGAGCGGCAGGAAGCCGTCGACGACCTGAAACGGGCGATGGATATTGCCGCCCGCCTGGGTTGCCGGCGCATCACCACCTGTCCCCTGAACGAAGGGCACGACTATCCTTTCGAGATGGATTACCTGGCGGCCTACGACTTCATGGCCGAGAGCCTCTGCCGGGTCGCAGACCACAACAGCGAGGTACAGCTGTGCCTGGAATATAAATGGAACGACCCGAGAGCCCGCTGCCTCCTGGGCAATGCCGGCGAGACCCTGGCTTTCTGCCAGACTTGTGGGCGGCCGAATATCGGTGTGACCCTCGACTTCGGCCATGCCATACAAGCCGGGGAGAGGCCGGCCCAATCGGCAGCCTTGCTGGCCAAAGCCGGTCGCCTGTTTTATATCCACCTTAACGACAACGATAAGTTCTGGGATTGGGATATGATCCCCGGCGCCTATAATTTCTGGGATATGGTGGAGTTCTTCTATTATGTAAAAAAACTGGGTTATGACGACTGGTTTGCTTTCGATGTCTTCAGCAAGGAAATCGACACGCTGGATACCTTCAACGCCGTCACCAAGATCACCAATAAGCTCTGGGATATGAGCACCCGCCTCGACGATGCGCAGATCCAGGGCTTGCTGCAGCGGCGGAATCCCGTGGCGGCGCTTGAGTATCTTTACTCCCTGCTGTAGATCCATGCCGTAGCTCCATGCCGAAATTTATTTATTCTGGAGGTCCTCCGTCATGCAGGACATGCAGATCCTGGAATTGCCTTTTGGTGCCGATTTCCTGAAGGTGGCCGTACCCCGGACCAACCTGGCCTGGGTGCTCTCGCCCCGCTATATGCCGCCCGTCCCGGACATAGCCGAAGCCGTGGCGGCGGCCTTGCACAACCCCATAGGCCTTCCCCCCCTTCCGGAGCTGGTGAAAGAACGGGACCGGGAGATGCTGCTTCTGGTGGACGACATGACCCGCTCGACACCTCAGCACCTGATCCTGCCGCCGCTCTTGGATGAGCTGAACAAGGCGGGCGTCCCTGATGCACAGATCACGGCACTCATCGCCACCGGGACCCATCGTACCATGAGCGAGGCGGAAATCACGGCCAGGTTCGGCGCCAAGGTTAGAGAGCGCATCCGCTTCGTCAACCACAACTGCCACGATTTGTCTTCTCTCGTGGTGGTGGAGAATCCGTATTCGTCCACGCCGGTGGTCGTCAACCGCCTATATTACGAAAGCAAGTTCAGCATCGCCGTGGGCAACATTGTCCCGCATATGTATGCCGGCTGGGCGGGCGGCGCCAAGATGGTGCAGCCGGGGGTATGCGGACCGGCGACCACCGGCGAAACCCATTTCATGGCGGCGGAAAATGTCCGCAACATCCTGGGCGTGGTGGATAATCCCGTGCGCCGGGAAGTGGAGAACATAGCCCGCCTTACCGGACTCACCATGATTGTGAATACCATTCTGAACACCGCCCACGAGGTCGTGGCCGTGGTGGCCGGCGATCCCGTGCAGGCCCATCGCCGTGGGGTGGAGATTGCCGGCGGCATCTATGAGATGGTTATCGATGAACCTGTCGATCTGGTCATCGCCAGTGCCGCCCCGGCCGACCTGGACATCTGGCAGTCGGTGAAGGCGCTGAACGCGGCGGCTATGGCCGTACGACCCGGAGGTCGGCTGATACTCTGTTCTGCCTCACCGGCCGGGGTAGCTCCGGACCACCCCGACTTCGTGGCTCTGGGCGGGAAAACCCGGGAAGAAGCCAAGAAGGCCTTTCACTCGGGTATCATAACCGATAAAGTGGGTCTCTCCACCTACCTGGCTCTCCGCCTCAATCTGGATATGGTCCCGACGACCCTGGTGAGCAGCGGGGTGGGAGAAGCGGAAGCCCGACGCATGGGCTTCGCCTGGGCACCCACGCTGGAGCAGGCCGTCTCCGAAGCCCTGGCCCAACTGGGGGCGGGAGCCGGACCCAAAGTGGGCGCCGGGCCGGATGGAGGAGCGGCGGTGAGGATCGGCGTATTGACCCACGCTGCCGATATCTATATCAGGCAGGCCGGTGAAAGATAGGCCGGGGAACGGCCGGCCGGTCGGCGACCGGTTAAAATTCTATGCCCGGCTGAGCCGCTATCCCCTGATCATGATAGGGATGCTTCACCATCCTCATCTCCGTGACCAGGTCGGCAAAGTCTATCAGCTCCTGGGGGGCATCTCTCCCCGTGAGCACCACATGGCGCAGAGGAGGACGCTGCTTTAAGACCTCAATCACCTCATCCGTCGTCAGCCAACGGAACTTAAAGGCATAGGTGATCTCGTCCAGGGCGACGATATCCCAGACCCCGTCCGGTGCCAGAATTCTCTCCACACAGCGCTCCCAGCAGGCCCGGCATATGGCTTTATCCCTTTCATAGTCGCTGGAACGCCAGGTGAACCCCTGACCCATCGGGATCAACTCAAAACCCATCTTTTCCGCTGCTCTTATCTCGCCGAAGCGGGCTCTCTCATGCTTAATAAACTGCAGCATGCACACCTTCATGCCCCGGCCCCAGGCTCTGGTGAGCAGGCCGAGAGCCGCCGTTGTCTTGCCTTTGCCGTCGCCGGTATAGACGATGACCAACCCTTTACGTCCACCGGCGCCGACTTCGGCCTTATCTCCGTCTTCTGCCATAAAGGTCACCCCGGCAATAATTCCGCACCGCTTCGGTGATCAGGCTAATAATAGTCCCCAGAAAGGTGCCGCCCAAGTTGGATTGCATGTCGTGAACGCTCCAGCGTGCCCAGCCCTGAGCATGTTGTCGCCATTCCCGTACCAACCCGATAATTAAAGTAAGAGCGATCGAGAACAAGAGTCGCAGCCAAAGTGGGCGCTTTTTAGGTTGGGCCAGGTAGCTCAACCAGACTAAGGCGGCACAGACATACCAGTGCAGGCTATCCCAGAAGTCTATCCCATAACGCCGCACCACAGTGTTGCGCCAGGAAGGCCTCTCCGCCAAAATAGCAAAAAAGACCAAAACAACGACAAAGGGTAGCCATCGGGCTGCTGTTTTACAGATTGTCACCGGCCAGCTAGGCGGATGGTTTACGGAATAGGAGTATTTTTTTGGCTGCATGCCTCGTAAGATTAGCCACCAGCAAGGACATTCCTTTTAGGTTTATACCATTATTGCATCTGCTCATTTCGTTTTATGCAAAAACGCCTTCGAATAGGGCGCACGGCATCTTGGTTATCCAACTACCCGGCCTCATAAATCCAAACAACCTCATTTTGTATAGTTTTATAGAACCGGCTATTCATTTTTTCATGCCGACGCCATTCATCCATGGTGAAGATCAGCAAATCCACACTTACCGGCAATTCCAGGACATCGCGCCCCAGCGATCGCCTACCAAAAGGCTCTACTGCATCGTTTACAATAACAATCAGATCAAGATCGCTCCCCGGTCCCCAATCATTACGGGCAAAGGAACCAAAATAACCTATTTTCTGAATATCAGACCTCGAATTTATCGTTTTTTGTACCCAGTGGGAGAGTACATCAAATATCTCTTGCCTTTTGGGCCATTTTAGTACGGACGAATTCAAGGATTTCACCGGCATAGGCTATACCTTCCTTGCTTTGCAATGCTCCATAGTGTTCAAATGGCGCACCCTCCGGATGGCTGTCAGGATAACGCGACGGTATGTAAAAATTATCCAACACCATTGCCTTATCAATCAATTCCACTGGTACCTGTATACATTCCGGCAATTCTCTAAGCAGTTTTGCTATGACATGACCCCATGCTTCCTGGCCGATGAAAAGATGTAAAGCTTTCACAGCTTTTTCTGCAGCTTGATGTGCGGCAAAGCAAGCCCATTCATAAATTTGGCTGGTATGGGAATTGACGGCATGCTGATAATCTCTTTGTGCCTGGTTGAGCCAGTCGATGCTGCGGTCAGCCATATGCAAATCACCTCCTATTTTTATTGTTTACCTTGCCCAGCCTATCCTACTACAATCCGGTTGCTTATCGCCACCGTTTCCATTCCTCAAACATAACCAGGGCATTTTCCCAGGGCATTATGTTTTGTATGGAAGGACAGGCGGCGAGAATTAAGCCTTGCTTGCCGAAGACGGAAAAGACCTCCTCTACGGCTTGGCGCACCACTGCGGGATCCTTGCTCCACATATGATTATGCCCGCTGGGGCCGGTCCAAAAGCTTTTTTTGGCGCCGAGTTTGTTATACACCGCATTCAGATCCACATATTTTTTAGCCGTGTCCATCTTGAACACGAAGTCGAAGGGCAGCTCGTCCAGGTAATCCAGGATCGGCATGAGGCCGGTGTTAAGCGTATAGACGACCACCTTTCCTCCCTGATGCACTAAATTCATCTCTTCCAGCAGGTGTCGGCCTAAGAATTCCTTGAGTGTGGTGGCTCCGTAGTAATCCGCCGTCTCATAAAACCCGTTTCTGATGATGATGTCGATGTCCCAGTCCAGGGCCATCTCGATCGCCCGCATATTGGCTTTATGCTCCAGCTCCAGATAGGCATGGACCAGATCGGGGCGTTCCAGTATAGCCAGGCAGATACCTTCAACACCGAACAAGTGCAAGGCGCCGGTCAGCCCCAAACCTGCGGTGGCGGTCATAGCCAGGTTATAGCGGTTCGCCAGCTCCTTCGCGGCCTCAAAGCGCTTTCTAGATCGCTCCATAGCCGGGCTGTGCGGTTCCACAGGCTGCACAATGTGGCGCAGGCAGGCGATATCCTGGCTGTTTTGCACCCACGGCTTGACAAAATGACCGACATTGCAGTCGCTATATAAGGGGATATCCTGCCCATGCGGCCAGAGTTCGTTAAGCTTAACCGAGGCGTGGAGAACGCCGTCCGGCGTCTCATACACCTTATGCAAAAGCCCATCTTCCTCCCACACCTTCGTGGTCACTGCGCTACCGGTCTGGTAGTAGCATATTCCTGATGCCACCACAGGATCGACGCCCAACACAGTGACGTTATACTCGATCTCCTTCCGGGAGGACTCACCCCAGGGTAATTGTACCGGATAATTCGTCCTTTGTCTGGGCAAGAGGTATGAATAAAACGGTGAGCAAGGAACATAATCAACCGGCTGCCGACGGATAGCACTCAGTACCCGTTCTTTGGATGTCATTGCACTTTTCATTACCGTCTCCCATATCAATGCCACCGCTCAATGTTTAGCACCGAAAAGCCTCATAAAATTGTCGGTGCTTATCTGGGCAAACACCTCAGCCTCCACCACGTCCGCTTTGGCTTTGGCCACACCTACTGCCGGGATAAACAAGGGAGCGTGGGTGCCCACCAAGAGTCGCGATGCCGTCATATGGCGCAGGGCATCACGCAGGAGATGTCCCGATTCCACAAAACTCATTTCCACGCTGATGTTGGGCGCCGAGTTGAGCTCGGCCAAATCACGCATATAGGGAGCACACACCAGGATCGATAATTCCGGGTGGCACCCGGCGAAAGCGACAATGTCCGGAATGGATAGTGGCGGGACATTGACGGTGCGATGGCGGGCGCGTTCATCCTCCATGCGCAACTGCACGCATAAGGTGATCCCCATGGCGGCGAGAGATTGAGCCAAGGCGTCCAACGCCGGCAGATCTATTTCATAGCCATGATAATTAGGAAATATCTTCACCGCCGGGACCGGGAGCCGGTGGCTGTTGGCCAGAGCCATGCACTCGGCCAATTGCTCCTCCCAGTTAGACAGGTTGGGATCGATCACCGGCACGGGATATACCGCAAACGCCCGGCTCCGGTCGGCGGTACCTGCGGCGGCAGCGGCGGCACAGGCGGCGCATTCCTTGAGAAAACGGCGATTGGCCGTCATCGGCTCCGGATGCAGGATAGCTTCCACCGGGGAAATGGCCGCTCCGGCCAAACCGGCCTCCTTCAACTGCGAGATGAGCTCCTCCAAAAAGCGAGCCGTTACCTGGCGGTATGCCCAACTGCCGCAAAATGCACTGGCATCATACATGCCTTCCAGCCCCCTTCTGTAGTTTCAGTATGCGGGCGGCATTGCCGCCAAGGATCAGCTCTTTTTGTTCCGGGGTGATGGCTGATCCGGTGATCCGGGCCTTCTGCACCGCAAAGTCGCGGAGCGGCCAGTCGGAGCCGAAAAGCACCCGCTCGGCACCCAACTCCTTTACGGCATATTCCACCAAACCGGCTTCAGGTTGACCTCCGGAGGTATCGATGCATACATTCGGGCACTCTTTTACATCCAGCACTCCCCGCCAACCCACCCCGGCCAGGTGCGCCATGATGATGGTGGTCTGAGGATGCCGCCTGGCCAGATCGGCGATCTCGACTGGCGACGATTCGTTATAGGCCCATTCCGTACCCTTATACCAGGAGTGGTGTAAAACAGGTATTTTCAGCTGAGCGGCCCGCTCCATGATCGGATCGAGACGCTTGTCCGTAGCATGCACGGCCACCCACAGCTTCACCCCGCGGAGATTACCCCGCACTATGCAGCGTTCCATCTCCTCAAGACAGAAATCCGCCCCATTGGCGGGATTGAGGTAGCAAAAGCCCATGTAGAAATCGGGGGCGGCCGCCACCAGCTGCATAGCCAGGTTATTGCTGGTTTGCACATCCTGCCTCGAGGGATCCCGCCCGCCGGTGCTCAGGTTGAAGAGGTGTACGATTCTGTCGATGCCGGAATGGGCGGCCATACGTTTAGCATCGGCCAAATCCCCCTGGTTGAACACCGCGTCCTTGATACTGGTGTGCGTGTGGATATCAATGACCATCTGCATCGCCTTCTTTTGAAAATGATAAGCGTCGCCTGGAGCTTAGGGCTCGCTCGCTCCACCCTCCTGCCCGTCAGCCGGAGCGGTAGTCGACCCATATGGGACTGGTCCAGGCCCTGGGACCCCAGGCCACTGCCATGTTAGTTGGACAAGCATGCCAGGCTATACCTTCCTCTTCGACCTGGATGTAGTAAAAATGGCTGCCGAAAGGACAATCCTTGTCTTGCCATTGCCCTTTTGCCCAGTATGGGGCGGCTCCCTCCAGACCTGTTTGTTCCGGGTCAACCTGCCCGATGCGCCAACTTTTTACCATTTGGCCGTCCCTGATCAGGGAAACGGTGGCCGGGAGGGAAGTCAACGTCGCTTCCCAGCGTATTTCCGGCACTTTGTTCACCGCGAGGCTCTCCCCGATGAAGGCGTCGTTGATCCAGAAACGCACACCGATGCGTGAGCCGTCTGTGGCCACGGTACGATGTTGCCTGAAGGCTTCGAGAATCGCCGCCCGGGATTTTTCCGCGGCATAGACCAAAGTCAGGGCCCCTCCCAATCCGGGGTTGCGGCGATGATTGTCGCTCCCCCCTACAAAGCCCAGCCGGCGCCCGCCGGCGAGGAGTTTGTGTATAACCTCACGATAGGCAGGATCTATCATATGCACCCGCCATCCCGAACATATTTCCAGATTTGTTTCAGCGGGGGAATCCGTGAGGCGGAAGTTTTCGTGGTGAATATGCATTATAGCTCCATGGCGTTCGGCATGCCGGGCCAGATCTTCAATGCTCCTGGCACCGGCGGCGCCTGTGTTGCGGAGGATGGGTAAAGGTTCGCCGCCGGCGATCACCGTGCGATGATTGGGACCGCGCTGGGTCCATTCAAAGGCCGGTAGGATGACGAACCGGCCGTCCTGATGATAGTGGCGGGCATAATATTGCGTCAGCGCATATTCCGATTCCGTTATGGCGATATGGTGGGAGTCGTTATCCTGAAGCACCATGAAGTCCAGCCCGGCTTTATCCTGCGCATAATAGATCAGCTCATCCGGAAAGCCCTCTGCATCGGCGGAAAAAGCGGTATGCACATGAACATCGCCCCAATAGGCTTCCCAGGGGCCGACGGCGGGGCGGCTACCTGCATGGGAGCGAGGCCCGGTAATTGGCCGCAATTTCGGCTTTCCGGCAGGCATTCCCTCTCATTTTCACTAGTAAAACTTGGTAAAATAATGCTGTTATTCCAAAGCTATGTGCAGGTATTCCAGGTGTTTTGGGATAAAGAAGCGAAAGTAAAACTTATTAAATAACGATGAGGGCAGAGATCTGGAACAGAGATGGGGGCGACGATGAGAGCGGCAAAGAGAGCAGCGATGAGAGCAACGATAAAAGATGTGGCCGACTTATGCAATGTAAGCATCACCACGGTTTCCCTGGTCCTAAACAACAAAGGCCACATCAGCGAGGAAACCAGGGAACAGGTGCGAGAGGCCGTGAAGGAGCTCGACTACCGGCGGCGGCAAAGCAGCGGCACCATTGCCCTCCTGGGTCCGACCGTTCCCGATTCCATGCTCTCCTGTCTCTACAGAGCCGTGGCGGAATATGGCTATTCGCTTCATCATCTTCCCTGGAAACCTGATATAGAAGAGCTGCCGCCTTTCCCGAACAATATAAGGATCACCGGCTTCCTCATCTATGGTGGGCTGTGGAAACAAACCCTGCTAAAGGAGATTGCCGGAGCTTATCCCACCGTACTCTTGGGTGGATCCTTTCCGGGCACCGAGGTGGACGAAGTATGGGTGGACAACATCGACGGCATAAACCGGGCCACGAACTACCTTATAGATCATGGTCATGTATCCATCGGGCTGGTGAACGGTCCCCGCCAATCGCACACCACGGACTTAAAGCAGCTTGGCTTTGAACGAGCCTTGCGGCGGGCCGCCCCGGAGGTAGCCGGACATATGGTCATCTCGGAAGGTTTCAGGGAAGAACATGGTCTGGAAGCCACCCGGAGGCTGTTGAGCGAGCATCCCGACATCACGGCGATCATTTCGGGCGAGCGTCTTCTCCCTCACAGCGTCTATCGTGTGCTGCAGGAGATGGGCTATGCCATACCCGGCGACATCTCCGTCATCGCTTTCCGGGACGACCAATCCTTTGTCTCTTTCTCACCGCCGGTAACGGTGATTGATATACCCAATATGGAAATTGCCCGGGAAGCGGTCCAGCACCTTTTGCGCCGCCTCGACAACCATAAATTGCCGGGGCGCAATGTGCTGGTGAAACCCAGGTTGATAATGCGGGGGAGCGTAGCGGTACCTTCGGCCACCTCGGCTCCCCCGACCTCCTTTGCTCCCCCGACCTAGGTTTGGCCTATCAGGCCAGCTGTTCGTAACAGGCGGCGGCTGCTATAACCATGCTCTCCCCAAACGGCGGGCCGATGATCTGCAGTCCGAGGGGCAGGCCCGAGTCGGCTGCCCTGCCGCAGGGTACACTGATGGACGGCAAGCCCAGGACATTGAAAGGAAACGTGCAAGCCGTGGAAAGAGAGGTGGGCATCTGGCCGTCGGCGATCAACCCCGGCGGTTGGAGGGTGGTGGGAGCCAGGAGGATATCCATCCCTGCCTCCGCAAAGAAGCCGGCAATGGTGCGGCGGACGAGCCCGATTTCCTGGCGGGTGCGGATATAATTCGCTGCCGTGATATGCTCCCCACTCATGATGCGTTGCAGCGTCCTCGGATCATAGAGCTGCGCCGCTTCTTCCAGATACGGCTGATGCAGGGCATATACCTCGGCGCGCATTACATCCGCCGCCAATGGCGGCAGGGCCGGGAGCTCAATATGGCGTACGCCGGACCCGGCAGCTCTGAACACCTCCCCAGCCTCTTCCACCCTCTCCTTGATTTCCTCGGCCGCCAGAGCCGTCAGATTGCTCACTATACCGACCCGGGCCGGGACTGAGGTGGGAGCTGAAGCTGGGGCTGAGGCTGAGACTGGAGCTGAGGCTGGGACTGGGGATAAGGCGGGAGCTGGGACACTGGTCGGATCCAAAGCGTCGTATCCGGCAATGACGGAGAGGAACAGGGCGGCATCCTCAACCGTGCGGCAGAGGGGGCCGGCATGATCGTAGCTCAAAGCCAAGGGCACAATCCCCCTGATGCCGACCAGCCCGTAGGTGGGCTTAAAGCCGACCACACCGCAGCAAGCGGCCGGAAGGCGTATCGAACCTCCCGTATCGGTACCCAAGGCGCCGAACACCATCCCTGACGACACTGCCGCCGCCGAACCGCCCGACGACCCGCCGGAGATATAGTCGGGATGCCAAGGATTGCGCACCGGTCCGAAGCGGCTGATCACGGAGGTGGTTCCATAGGCAAATTCATGCATGTTGAGCTTGCCCAATATGACGGCGCCGGCTTCCTTCAGCCGGGTGACCACCCAGGCGTCGGCCTCCGGCACACGCTCCTCATAGACGGCACTGCCCGCCGTGGTGCGCACCCCGGCTGTATCGATGTTGTCTTTCAAAGCTATCGGCACCCCATGGAGCGGGCTGCGGGGGCGGCCGGCCGCCAACTCCTTTTCAGCCTGCTCCGCCTGGGCCAGCGCTTCTTCGGCGGTGATGGTGATAAAAGCATTGAGCACCGGGTTGAGCTTCTCAATCCGCTCAAGGCAGCTCTTGGCCAGCTGCACCGGCGAAAGGCGTCTCTCCCGGAGCAAAGCGGATACCTCCGCCAGGGTGAGAGAGAGCGGATCGGCTATGGAGAGGTCCTCCGGGGACGAGGAGCCGGCGCAGGCGGTGCTGCCGGCGGGCACATTCCGGAAGCGCTTCCTCCGCTTTCTGGTTATTTCCCAACTGATGGCCAGGGAGTGGTATTGCTCGGACATCCAGTTAGTCCCCCAATCCATAATCAACAAGCCGGCACACTAAATATAAATAGCGGCACGTTAAATGGCGGCAACGGCTTTTTCCAGCAACGCCTCGTTGCCGTCACGGAGCACGTAGAAGGAGACGCCGTCAGCCCCACCTTCCCGGGCGGCGGCAATGGAGGCGGCGATTTCGTCATCGTCCAGCCACAAGATAGGTACCAACTTTTTCTGCGGCCCAATGCCCAGCCTGGCCCGACTGGTCTCAAGCTTTATCACCTGGGGCGGCAACGCTTCCCGAATTTGCCGGTAATCCAGGTGCTCCCGTTCCGGGCTCAGGCCCGAGCTCAGGCCTGAGGTGCCCACGCCGATACCGGTGCCAATGAAACCGCAGGCATAGCACACAAATTCCGCGCACCTCTCCCCAGGCACCCCCGACAATTCAGCCAAGGCCTCGATCATGCTTCCCAATTCGGTGTTCAGGCAGGCGATGCCGTTCGGCCAAGGACCCTGGCGGTAAATCATGGGCGAGAAGATGTCAATAATATCCGTCAATCCGGCGTAAGGCTGGCCGACCAGCCCGGCCAAAGCCGGGGTGAAGATATACATACCCAAGAGTAGCCGGTGATTCATCTCATGCAGGATCTGGCGCACTTCCCGCAAGTGGGCGATGGTGGCGGCGGCCCGGAAGCGCAACCATTCATACACCCCCGGCAATTCGATGAGCAGGTTCAGCAGATCCATAGCGGCGGAAAATTTGGACCCCTCGACTTTGAGTTTGGAGAGTTTCTTATATAAAATGGCCACATCCCGCCGCATGGCGGCAAAGTCAAATCCCAGCTCCTCAGCCCTGGTCTCGCACGCCGGGCAAAAGCAGGTAAAGAAGGCGGCCGTCCCGGAAGCGGGTGAGGCAAAGCGAGCCCCGTCCAGATAGATGCCGGCCACTCCCGGCAAGCCGGCCATCCGCCGCACCGCCTCCAGGTGCCTTTCTCTCACCAGCGGCTGGCTGGGGCAGTTGGAACCGAACCAGACCTCACGTGTCCCGGTAATGCTGACACATTGCAGGTGATCGCCGTCCTCACGCCGCTTGCTATATGCCCCGCTGCAGACTATCGGCTTAATCCCGGCATCGGCCAGCGCCCCGACCAGGCCGGCATCAGGTCGGCAACCAACGTGACTGATCCCCAGCTGCCGCAGCAAGCTGACGGTCCGCCCGCTGTCGCGGAGCGAGCCGTGCACCCAACGCTCCAGCTGTATTTGCTGCAACTCCTCATGCACCCCCAATGCACCTAATTAAGCACCGCTGTATTTAGCTTTCAGGTATGGACCGAAGAGATCCTCCTCCCGGGCACCGAAATCGCGCTCACCCCAATCGAAGCGTATCCTCGGTATCTCAAACTCGAAAAACCAGCGAATGGACATGGGCAACCTTTCTTCGCCGTAATAACAATAAAAAAGTGCACAGGTGCCCGCTGAGAGCCGTTCAATGGCCACAGGTGTAATATCGGCAAAAAGCCGGGGATTCTCCTCCAGCTCCAGGTAAGCTCGGACGGCTGGGAGGTAAGCTTCGGCAGCGGTGGCAGCGGTGGTAGCGGTGGTAGCTGTTGCAGCATCAGATGCGGCTGTAACAGCATCAGATGCAGATGTAGCAGCGGCAGCGCCTTTGCCGTTCGTCGTCCCCTTGGCCGCCGACAGCCCAAACCCAAAAAGCGGGTCGGGTTCGTTCCAGAGCGGAAACGGCGCCTTGATCTTGTCATTAACCTTGGCATTATCTATATCCAAGGCCAACCAGATGGGTGTTGACCAGGCATACTCCCCATCCCGCTGGTGCACACGCACATATAGCCAGTTGCCGGGGATCTCTGCGGCTCGTAGTAGCGCCGTGAGGCTGCAGTCCAGGGAGTGGGGTTGCCAGGAGCGCACCTGATATCGCCCCACGATGAGATCGATGCGGTCGACCTCCGCCGTACCGTGGCATTCTATCCGCACCTCCACCGCCTCCCCCATTTTTTCCGGTGGTATTACAGAACCCATCGGATAACCGTTGGCGGTGACGGCGAGGAAGATACGGGCTCCTGTCGTGGCATAGGTCAGCCTTTGCCTCATAGCCTGCCACAGGGCCTCCCGCTCAAGCTTGGGAGCGATGACGGCTGTAACCGGTCCCTGGCCGTAGGCGGCATCCCGCTGGCACATGGGATACTTCTGGCCGAACCGGCCTCTAAACGGCTCCACAGCCCTCGGGCCGCCCATCAGGCCCAGATGCAGGTCGGAAGCTCCGCAGACCGCCGGATGGTAGCCGAGGGCGAGAGCTTGCTGCAACAGCCATTCGGCAGCACCGAACCCTGAGACTACCTCAACCATGCGCAGCCCGGCGGGACGATAAGCGTCCCATTCGGGAGGCGCTCCGCCGATGTGCACCTGTAATATGACATCATCCCGCCCGGCATAATGCTTATCCAATTCTTCCATGGGAGCACGCATAGGCGGAGGCAGAGGCTCGTTTTCCCAATGGCGGAACATCACCTGCCGGTCACCGCCCGAGGGCGGGTGCGCTTCATATGAGAGAAACGGCACATATTCTCCCGGCGCATCAAGAAGGCGACAGGCTTCCTGATAGGCCTGCCATATTTCGCCGGGATGGCTGTCGCCGGTGCTCACAACCCCGGCACCTGCATCCCCGGCGCTTCTCGCTCCGACATTTCCCGCCCCAGAGCCATCCTGCAGCTGCGGCATCGACATAGCCCCGGGAAAAGCAAAATCGAAGCGGCCGTATAATCGTCCCTGGCGATGCCTGGACAAAGGATCAAGCTTCTCCGTGCGCCGGTGCATCAAATACATGGTGGAGTCGCCCCAGCCATGAGCATGCACGTCGCCCCAGTAAATATAATGATGCGGCTTTTCCTGCACCACGATGGGATTGCTAAACTGCCCGTCGCCCACCGCCCCGAGTTCAGGGCTGACGGCACGCAGGCGAAAGACGCCCTCCCTCACAGCCCGCACTTCGCTCAGCACTTTCACTCCGGCATCGTCTAGAGTAAAAGTGATCTCCGACGGTAAGCCCACCAGGGCCGGTGACGGGAACTGGGCTGAGGCTGGGGCAGGGACAGGGGCAGGGGCAGGAGCAGGAGCAGGAGCTGAAGCCTCCCCCAAAACCTCGACCGCCCCCTCATCGCAGGCCAGCCGCACCGTACCGGCAAAATCGACTGCCGGATTGCCGTTGATATCATATACACTCACATGTACGGCAAAAGGCACACCAACTGCCGCCACGGTAGGTCCCAACACCCGCAGGCGGGCGGCTTGGGCGGCCACCACCTGGAAAGTGAAGGGATTACCGGCCACACCCTGAAATTTATGCCCCGGTTGAGGTGAGACGGCCACCAGCAGCGTCCCCTCCGTCACCGCCCAGAATACCTCCGAACCCACACTGCCCCGCCGGCGGTCACCGAGCCTGAGGGTGATAGTATCGCCAACCGCCCATACCCCATCCTCTACGATGATCGTGGCCAGATGCAATTGATCCTTGGCAATGATCAGCCTCAACCGGGCGCTACCGGTGTTCTCGATGGTGCAATAATCTCGGCGGTGGGGATGCGTGGTCTGGAATGTGTAAGCAAATTGGCAGTTAAAACGCAGGATGCTCACGCAGGCACCCGGCATTAAAGATTGAGCCCTGTTGGTCAGCTTTATCTCCCAGGTGCCGCAAGCTCCCGCCGGCAATCGTAAATCCGGGTAGAGCCAACGCCGCCCATCCCGGCGCACAAATGCTATTTGCACATCTATATCCCAATCTCCCGGCTCATAAGCGTCGGGATAAAATCTCACAGGTTCAGAAGGCAAGCAATTTACTCCTATCTCCTCGTTTTGCCTTCCTTTATTCCTGCTGTTTTTGCGCTTCTCCTTCAAATCTTAATCTAATGGAATCCGAAGAAGGTATAGCCTGCCGTAAAACTCGGTCTATAATCTATATATACATTTTAATTACGGCTGGCCCACAGCTCATCGCCGAGACCCAGGCGTAGTGGCAGCACCCAGTGGCTGCTGGGATGACGGGGCAAAACCGGTTGATCCGAAAGGTCCTTACCGCAATGCGGACATATCCAGGCTCCCACCCGGCTAATGGAGTAGCTGAGTTTGGCACAGGCATGGCATCTCTTACGCTCCAACGAAAATACCCCCTCTAACCCCAAAAACCACACCCCCGACAGCATATAATAAGCATCAGCCGGCGGGGGTGTGCAGGTCTTTTTTATTGAGTTTTCTGACTTTCCGAGTATTTAGCCGGGCTTCATATCAGTAAGGTTACCTGGGATCCACCAAGTACAGGTTTCCGCCGGCATCCAAGAGCAACAGCTCCTCATGATCTGGCATCTGCCGAATTTGCAACGCCACAACCGGGGCTGAACAGATGGTCCGGCCTACCACTTCTCCCTCGGCAGGAGATAGCCAGTAGATTTCCTCCCCGGCGGAAACAGCCAGCAGTTGAGCCGAGGGCAACCATTTCACAGCGCCGAGCTGCTTATTCAACCTGCGGTGCCAGAGCTGCCGCCCGTCATATCTATAACGATAGACATAGCCGTCGCGGCAAACCGCCACCACATCCTCACCGTTGCGGCAGACTGCCATCATATCCTCGCCGTTGCCGGCAACACAGCCTACGCCATTCCCATGGTCAGCGCCATCGCCGCTGCCTGTACCAATTTCATCGCCTTGACGACCGGCGGAGGGTAAACTGCATAATCCGGCGATGATATCCCCGAGCGGGGCATCCCACACCTGCTCCCGGTCGGCATTGTAGGCTGTCAGGTGTCCATCCCAGCCGCCGAAAAGAGCCAGTCTCTGCCTTTTACCTGTTCCGCCGGCTGCGGCTCCCGGCTGTAGCAAACTGCAGACAGCCCAGCTACCTGTGCTCTTAATACCGTGCACTTTATATAGCGCCCGGCCATCCTTTATGCAATGCCACGTCCAATACTCTGAAGCCGCCAGCACCTCGTCGCAGCCATCGCCGTCTATATCGGCAGCACAGGCGGCGGTGGCGGCATGTACCACTTCATACCGCCAGAGTTCCTCGCCTGCATGGTTATAGGCATGTATATGACAGCTTTCGGTGGCGATCAATACGGCAGGAGGTGCAGCGGGTCGCAGGCGCCCGGTAAAGGCCAGCCGTACATTGGCCGGATGACCCATATGCGGCAAGAATTCCTGTGTCCAGCGACGGGTGCCGTCAGCCCCGAATAACTCCACTGTGCCCTTTGCCTGCCCGGCAATAATCTCCCTTCGGCCGTCCTCGTCGACATCGCCACTGCCAATGGCTGTCACGGCAGCCTTCGTCTTCGCCTGCCAGAGCAGATTATATCGATCATGAATATGACTATCGTCAGGACCATGATCATGAGGGCTATCATCGTTTTCATGGTCGGTATGGCTATTACAATGCTTGTATGTCGACAAAAAGCCCTGATCCGTCCCGACCACTATTTCATCTACTCCATCACCATCCACATCCACCGAGGCCACGGCCACTATTTTTCCCATCTGCAGATGCTGATCAACCGGGATAGCAACAGGAAGCGGTGCTAAAGCTCTCGGCTCTGTCGGCAACATTGAATCCGTCAGCAACCTGGACTCCGGCGGCAACATGGACTCCGGCGGCCACTGGTCTGCCCTTGTCCCCGGCTGTAATGTCCTCGCCAACTCTTCGGCCAACCGGCGACATTCCGCCTCTATGCCGGCAGTACTGCCCGAACTGATGGAAGGGGTGGCCGCCGGGATAGTCGCTGGAGTTGCTGCCGGGGTGACTGCCGTATTGATTGCCGGGGTGAGAATTAGATTACCTTCATCTTGCTCCCAGATCAGTGAGGCTCTGCCGGCTTTGCCCAAGACCAGTAAGTCCAGTTCGTCATAATACACCAAGGGTGCCTTGCCCCAGCCCAAGCCATAGTCCAGGCCATAGCCCAGGCCGGAGCCCGAGCCAGATCCAGACTCAGATCCCGAGCTATAGCCTGAGCTATAACCCGAGCCGCCGGCATTAATAGCCAGTAAAAAGCCTTTGCCTTTCACTTTCCCTCTGATCAATCCCGGCCTGATGTAACCGACCTCCAACTCCTGCTCTTTATCCACCAAAAAGTTGACGAAGACACAGTCCTCGCCGGCATCCAGAGAGACCGTCACGGTTTGGCGCAGGACATGCACGACTGAGTCTGCCCAAGGATATTGCAGCCAATTGGTACGCGCATGAGGTTCGCTCATCTCCAGACAAGACCATCTGCCCTGCTCAGGTGGAACGCTCACCACCTCAAGCACCTCGTCGCCCATGGTGATCTGCCAGGAGGAGGAAGTGGGTGTGGAGGCAGAAGAAGTGGGAGCGGAAAAGTTCTCAATTAATTGTGTGCACCCCACCGTCCGCCAATAACAGCTCAGATCGTAGTCTCCTGCTTTCAGGGCGGTGATGCGATCCACCACCATAAATCCCAGCCCCTGTACCCACATTATCGTACGGGTCCAGTCTGTATCCCTGACATTAACAGCCGTACTGGCCGCCGCCACCACCCGCCGGCCCTCAAGCACCGCATCCAGCCGGGAGTAAGGAGGCAAAATCCCTGCTTCTCCTTCCTTCTTCACTATTACAGCATTATGGAAGTTGGCCGCCACCTTTAGATAGTCGGCATCCTCCAGCCATATACGGTTTTTGCTGGTAAAGCGCACAATAGCATTGGTGTCCCGGTGGCCGTGACTGCCGTTGCCGATCCCGTCCAGCAAGAGATAAGGCTCATTTGCATCAAAACCTGAACGTATGGCGATCTTGTCAAAGCCGGCTCCAATCGGTATGGTGCCTCCGGGATGCGTATCGTAATAGGCTGGATCTATGCTATCCACCTTCAGCTTGGCGGGGGACGTTTTTGCCGGAGCGGCCTTAGTCGGGGCGGAGGCTGAGGTGGAGGTGGAGGCGGGGGCGGGGGCGGGAGCTGGCGGCAAATCATATCGATACGCCACGAAGCGCTGTCCTCTATCCCTGATGCGGCTCTCGGCTTCATCCTTCTTATATATAATTTCATATAATGCCGGGTCCGCCAACAGCCATGCCGCAGGGCGCCAGAAAGCCTTTTCACTGAAGCTGCCGTAATATGACGCCGTGTCGCCATATGGTACCTGGTAACCCAAGTTATCCATGGCATTGATGCCTCTTTCCAACAGACGGCGGCAGGTGCCACTACTGAAATAGAATAGCGCCGGACGCACCAAGGCATATGTCAGAGCATGAGTAAAGGTCAACCAACCATAGCTCTCACAATCTTCGGTACCTTTAAGCACCTCCAGCTGCGGCAGGAAACATTCGTCGGCCATAGACAGCCAGCGCTCCGCCTCAGGATATTTGTAACAGCAACCGAAGGTAAGCGCCCCAAACAACAGTCCTAAAGAGGCAAAAGTGAAGTGATTTTGTCTGGTACGTGTGGGGCGCTTGGGTCGGTGCATCCGCCAATGCTCCTCGCTGTTACCCAAATAGGCCACCAGATGGGAGGCGATGTTCAGACGATCTTCATCTGTGAAGAGGGGCGAGCCGGATATGGCATGCCAATATTGCACCATCTGTGCCCCCTGAAAATCGGCGTCGAAACCCCATGGTCCCCAAGCATCTTTTTCCCAGTGCGCCACCGCCTCTACCATATCCTGGAAAATATCCAGGTAACTTTGAGCATACTGCCTATGCCCCGTCAACAGATACATAAGGGCGGCCTGAGTCAAAAATTTGGTCATACCGGTGTGGGCACGGGTGGCATAAGCATGGTTGGCTTCCCGCCTGATCCGCTGCCCATATTCTTCATCCGGAGCGAGGGCATAGTCGGGATATTTGCGCAAAAAGGCCGCGCCCATCTCTACATGATGTAAATACGGCAAATATACCCCAGCCTCTACTCCTGCCTCTACTCCAGCCCCTACTCCTGATCCTCCCCCTGATCCTACCCCCACCCCAACCGGGTCTTTCTCCAGGTAAGATAGCATTTTGGTTACGGCCTGAGACAGATCTTCCTCACTGCTCGCCCCGACGATGATCCTGTTCCGGCCATCCCCCCAAGGATCGAGGAGGGAATGGAGATAGATGCCACCGCCGCTGCCGGGATATTCGCTATCAACGGGACACAGGTATGCTCTATATAAAGAAGCTATATATGGATTGTTCGACAGGTTACCCAATAGAATCAGATGCTTGTTCGCCATATCCCCCAGGACCGGCTGCAACTGGTCTTGATACACTGTGGGTATAGGTAAAGATCCATATTTGGCGAGCGGATTCTCCTGGAACATAGCCCATCTGGATTTAGGTGCCGGGCATATCGGCAGCATTAGTCCACTGAGGCTCTTTACCTCTTCCTGCAGCTGCAGCGCCGCCTGTCGGCCGGCAGGGCTATCGGGATAGATAACGACCGCCTGCGCTTCACTAGCAGTGCATAAAGGCGTGCGCTGCTGAACAAGCCGTGATTCCCGGAAAATTAGATCCTCTTGCTTTTGCAATTCCAACCATGGTCTTCTGTTCAATGGTTTCATAGGAAAAACGCATCTGCTTCACCAGAGATATATCCCTCTGGCTCAGATGCGCATCTACCTCCTTTCATGCCTTCAGCCATACCTAAGGCCTGTTTTTCTCGCCATTACCTTAGGCGTGCTTTGCTCGCCTTTTATTCGGTTTGAATCGCTGAGTCACATACATTTATAATTGTCAGAATGAATTCCCCACCACTTGAATTATTCCTGCCGTTGCTGCTCGGCTTGCTTAGCTTAGCTTTGCTCGGCTTTGCTTTGCGTTAAATTTTCCCATCTATAGAGGTCTCATCACCCGACAACAGGCCGTCCATCCGCATCTCCCCGAAAAATATACCGGAAGTAAGGGGAGAAAAGATGAAACACATGTTTGCAGATGAGGAGGAATATACTAAGATAGTATTACTATCGTTGTTGGTGAATGGAGGGGAGCCAATTGAT